>NZ_JBFAWG010000007.1:103754-286603 GCF_040680215.1 Streptomyces sp. NPDC052107 | reverse complement strand
GAGGCGCGGCGGCATCTGTACGAGGAGGTGGCCTCCGCCGTCGTGGCGACGGACGGCCGTACCCCCGAAGAGGTCACCCAAGCAGCCCTGGACGCCCCGGCCCGGCCGTCCTGCTCGCCGCGTACGGCGAGGTCGGGCAGTAGCCCCGCCGACTCGTCGGCACGTGAGTGAGCGAATTCGCCCCGGTCGGCCCGACCGATGGAAGGAATCCGCGAGTTGGCTGCTCGCACTGGAGTCGCGCCGCAGCGGACCGCCACCCTGGTCGAGCTGAGCCTCGGGCGTGACCGGCTCAGCCTCACGAAGATCGATCGCTGCAGTGTGAGGAGAGAACGATGAAGATCACCCGCCACCTCCAGGGCGCACCGTGCTGGGCGGATCTCGACACTCCCGACGTCGCGTCAGCCCGTGCCTTCTACGGCTCCCTCTTCGGTTGGCAGGCTCTGGAACTCCCCAGCGGCTACGTGAACTTCACGCTGCACGAAGAGAAGGTCGTGGGAGCGATCAAGCTCAAGGAGGGAGAGGAGCACTCGGCCGGCTGGACCGTCTACTTCATGACGGATGACCTGGTCGAGACGACGAAGGCGGTGGAGGCCGCCGGAGGCAGCGTGGTCAGCCCTCCGAGGAAGGTGTCGGTCGCCGGTAGCGCCGCCGTCTACAAGGCCCCTGACGGGGCGGTCCTCGGCGCCTGGGAGCCGGACAAGCACCCCGGGTCCGGCCTGATGCACGAACCCGGCACCCCGTCCTGGTTCGGACTCAGCACTCCGGACGTCGTCGGCTCCACGGCGTTCTACATCCAGGTCTTCGGCTGGACGGCCGCAGCGCCGACGGTGGGCGACGCCACTCGCGTCACGGCATCCGGCGACTCGGTGGAGTTCGGCGGAATCGCGGGCGGGCCGGCGGCCTCACCGGGCTGGACCCTGCACTTCGGCGTGGAGGACGTCGACGCGGCATCGGCGACGGCGGTCTCGCTGGGTGGCGCGGTCGTCTCGGCTCCCGCGGACGTGGCCGGGGTCGCCCGGGTCGCCGTGCTGAAGGACCCCTGCGGCGTGAGCTTCGCGCTGGTCAGCCGAGCCTGACAGCAGTCGTACGGCCCCGGTGGGCCGCTTCGGCGGTGAGTCTTCCCACCGGGGCGCTGCCTCGTCACTCGCACCTGTCCGAGGTTTTGTCCCCTGCGCAGGAGGGAGGTGGTTCGCCGTGCAGAGCGAGCCTCCCAGTCGAACCTCGCGTACGGCCGTCTCCCACCGGAGCGGGCTGTGACTTCTCGCAGCTGACCTCCACCAGGCAGGGACGGTGTCGGTACGCGCCTTGCGAAGCAGAGCATCCGCCCCACCGCCTACCGAGGGGACTCCTGCCATGACGCACACCCAGCTGACCGACGACGAACTGCCCACGGAGCTTCAGGACGCATTGGAGCGCCACGACCTGCGTGACGCACAGTACTTGCTGGGCCAGCGCCCACCCCATGTCATCGCCGACGAGCTGGCCCGGATGAACGCCGTCGACGCGGTGGTCGCGTTCCGGCTCCTCGACAAGGACGAGGCCATCAAGGTCTTCGAGGAACTGGAGCCCATCGATCAGCAGGCCATCCTGATGGGACTGCGGGACGCCGCCTTCCACGAACTGGTCGAAGAGTTGGACCCCGACGACCGTGTGCGCATGCTCCGCGAGGCCCCGGCGAAAGTGGTCCAGCGGGTCCTGGCCGGGCTCAGCGCGCACGAGCGACGCGTGACCGCAGCCCTGCTGGGATATCCGGAAGGCTCGGTAGGGCGCTACATGACACCCGAGGTGGTCGCGCTGGACCAGCACCTGACCGTACGACAGGCGTTGGAGCTCGTCCGCTCCAGGGGCACGGACGCGGAGACCGTCTACACGCTGCCCGTCGTGGACACCGGACGCCGCCTGACCGGCGTGGTCGAACTGCGTGAGCTCGTGCTCAGCCCGCCGGGAGAGGGCGTGCTCGGTCTCGTCGCTGCCGATGTCCCCCGCGCGCACGCCGCCGACCCCGCGGAAGACGCGGCTCGCCTGATGCGCGAAACGAACACCTTGGACCTGCCTGTCGTCGACAGCGAGGAGAGGCTGGTCGGCCTGCTCACCATCGACGACGCGGTCGAGGTGATCGAGGAGGCGGACACGGAGGACGTCGCACGCCAGTCCGGATCCACTCCGTGGAGCGGACACTACATGGCGGCGACCGTGTGGCAGCTGGCTCGCTACAGGGTCGTCTGGCTCCTGCTTCTGCTGCTGGCCGCGACACTCACCGTGACGGTGACGAAGGCTTTCGAAAGCACACTTGAGCAGGTCACCCAACTCGCCATGTTCATTCCGCTGCTGATCGGCACAGGCGGAAACGCGGGTGCCCAGGCGGCAACAGCCGCCGTACGCGCGCTGGCCGTGGGAGAGGTACGGGGCTCGGACCTGCCCGCGATCATCTGGCGGGAGTGCCGGGTGGGCGTCCTCCTGGGAACGATGCTGGCAACCCTGGGAATGGCGCTGGGCACGGCATTCGTGGGCGCTCACATCGCTCTCGTCGTCGGCATCGCGCTCGTGATCATCTGTGGGTGGGCGGCGACGGTCGGCGGGGCCATGCCGCTCCTGGCCAAACGAGTCCGCATCGATCCAGCGGTGATCTCGGCCCCCATGGTCACGACACTGGTGGACGCCACAGGACTGGTGATCTACTTCGTCACCGCCCGAGTGGTCCTGGGTATCTGAGCAAGACTCCGGGTGACCGGGTTCGAACGCCGCCGCTCCCCCTCCCGACCTCACATTGCGCAGGCCGGACGGGGTGCGGCGGCATTCCTTCGGTAACCGGTCAGATGTCCCGGAAGATCTCGATCTGCGCCCCGATGGAGTTCAGGCGCTCGGCGAGGTCCTCGTAACCCCGGTTGATGACATACACGTTGCGCAGCACGGACGTGCCCTCGGCCGCCATCATCGCCAGCAGGACGACCACGGCGGGGCGCAGGGCCGGTGGGCACATCATCTCGGCGGCGCGCCAGCGGGTGGGGCCCTCCACCAGGACCCGGTGCGGGTCGAGGAGCTGCAGGCGGCCGCCGAGGCGGTTGAGGTCCGTGAGGTAGATCGCGCGGTTGTCGTAGACCCAGTCGTGGATGAGCGTCTTGCCCTGCGCGACGGCCGCGATCGCCGCGAAGAACGGGACGTTGTCGATGTTCAGGCCCGGGAAGGGCATGGGGTGGATCTTGTCGATCGGGGCTTCGAGCTTGGAGGGGCGGACCGTCAGGTCGACCAGGCGGGTGCGGCCGTTGTCCGCGAAGTACTCGGGCGACCGGTCGTGGTCGAGGCCCATCTCCTCCAGGACCGCCAGCTCGATCTCCAGGAACTCGATCGGGACCCGGCGGACCGTCAGCTCCGACTCCGTGACGACCGCGGCGGCCAGCAGGCTCATCGCCTCGACCGGGTCCTCGGAGGGGGAGTAGTCCACGTCGACGTCGATGTTCGGCACGCCGTGCACGGTCAGCGTGGTGGTGCCGATGCCCTCGACCTTGACGCCCAGGGCCTCCAGGAAGAAGCACAGGTCCTGGACCATGTAGTTGGAGGAGGCGTTGCGGATGACCGTCACGCCGTCGTGCCGGGCGGCGGCCAGCAGCGCGTTCTCGGTCACGGTGTCGCCGCGCTCGGTCAGCACGATCGGACGGTCGGGGCGGACCGCGCGGTCGACCTGCGCGTGGTACTGACCCTCGGTGGCCGCGATGTCCAGGCCGAACCGGCGCAGCGCGATCATGTGCGGCTCGATGGTCCGGGTGCCGAGGTCGCAGCCGCCGGCGTACGGCAGTTTGAAGTGGTCCATGCGGTGCAGCAGCGGGCCGAAGAACATGATGATCGAGCGGGTGCGTACGGCGGCCTCCGCGTCGATCGCCGCCATCTCCAGCTCGGCCGGCGGCACCAGCTCCAGGTCGACGCCGTCGTTGATCCAGCGGGTGCGCACGCCGATGGAGTTGAGGACCTCCAGCAGGCGGTACACCTCCTCGATCCGCGCGACGCGGCGCAGCACCGTGCGGCCCTTGTTGAGCAGCGAGGCGCACAGCAGCGCCACGCACGCGTTCTTGCTCGTCTTGACGTCGATGGCGCCGGACAGACGGCGACCGCCGACCACGCGCAGATGCATCGGGCCCGCGTACCCCAGCGACACGATCTCGCTGTCCAGGGCTTCTCCTATGCGGGCGATCATCTCAAGGCTGATGTTCTGGTTCCCGCGCTCGATGCGGTTGACCGCGCTCTGACTGGTGCCCAGCGCCTCCGCGAGCTGCGTCTGTGTCCAGCCTCGGTGTTGCCGGGCGTCACGGATGAGCTTGCCGATGCGTACGAGGTAGTCGTCTGCCATGTGGTTGAGGTTATCTCAGATATGAGATGGTGCCCGCTGGGGGGTCCATTCGGGTGACGGCACGTCAGTGGCCTGCGGGGACGCGGCATTACACCCCATTCATGGTGAGTGCCCGTTATCTCCCCTATCCTCCATGCAGGGGACGAATCCAGCGTGTGGCGCCGTCACCTCATACCGCGCGAGCGGCCCGGCGGGGTGTCCGGGCATGACCATCCGGCCCCCATGTACTAGTGTTATCTCGACATCGAGATATCTGCCAGGTGCACCGCAGCCGCCAGTCACTAAGGGTTACCTAACTTAGCCTTACCTTAGCGGATCGGCCAGACCGGCGTGGCGGCAGGATTGACGGTGGTACGCGCACATCAATGAAGGAGACTGTCGTGTCGGCGAACAGCTTCGACGCCCGCAGCACGCTGCAGGTGGGCGACGAGTCGTACGAGATCTTCCGGCTGGACAAGGTGGAGGGCTCGGCCCGCCTGCCGTACAGCCTCAAGGTCCTGCTGGAGAACCTGCTCCGCACGGAGGACGGCGCGAACATCACCGCCGACCACATCCGCGCCCTCGGCAACTGGAACTCGCAGGCCCAGCCCAGCCAGGAGATCCAGTTCACGCCGGCCCGCGTGATCATGCAGGACTTCACCGGCGTGCCCTGTGTCGTGGACCTCGCGACCATGCGTGAGGCCGTGAAGGAGCTCGGCGGCGACCCCGCCAAGATCAACCCGCTGGCCCCGGCCGAGCTGGTCATCGACCACTCCGTCATCGCCGACAAGTTCGGCACCAACGACGCCTTCAAGCAGAACGTCGAGCTGGAGTACGGCCGCAACAAGGAGCGTTACCAGTTCCTGCGCTGGGGCCAGACCGCCTTCGACGAGTTCAAGGTCGTCCCGCCCGGCACCGGCATCGTCCACCAGGTGAACATCGAGCACCTCGCCCGTGTCGTCATGGTCCGCGACGGCAAGGCCTACCCGGACACCCTGGTCGGCACCGACTCGCACACCACGATGGTCAACGGCCTCGGCGTTCTCGGCTGGGGCGTCGGCGGCATCGAGGCCGAGGCCGCCATGCTCGGCCAGCCGGTCTCCATGCTCATCCCGCGCGTCGTCGGCTTCAAGCTCACCGGTGAGCTGCAGCCCGGCACCACCGCCACCGACCTCGTGCTCACCATCACCGAGATGCTGCGCAAGCACGGCGTGGTCGGCAAGTTCGTCGAGTTCTACGGCGAGGGCGTCGCCGCCACCTCCCTCGCGAACCGCGCCACCATCGGCAACATGTCGCCGGAGTTCGGCTCCACCGCCGCGATCTTCCCCGTAGACGACGAGACCCTGAACTACCTGCGCCTGACCGGACGCTCCGACCAGCAGGTCGCGCTCGTCGAGGCCTACGCCAAGCAGCAGGGCCTCTGGCTGGACCCGAAGGCCGAGCCGGACTTCTCCGAGAAGCTCGAGCTGGACCTGTCCACGGTCGTCCCGTCCATCGCCGGCCCGAAGCGCCCGCAGGACCGTATCGTCCTCGCGAACGCCGCCGAGCAGTTCAAGCTGGACGTCCGCAACTACGTCGACGACATCGACGAGGCGGGCAAGGAGTCCTTCCCGGCCTCCGACTCCCCGGCCGTCCATCCCAACGGCTTCCCGACCAACCCGGTTCCGGTCACCGCCCCCGACGGCACGACCTACGAGCTGGACCACGGTGCGGTGACGGTCGCGGCCATCACCTCCTGCACCAACACCTCCAACCCGTACGTCATGATCGGCGCCGCCCTGGTCGCCAAGAAGGCGGTCGAGAAGGGCCTGACCCGCAAGCCGTGGGTCAAGTCCACCCTCGCCCCGGGTTCGAAGGTCGTCACCGACTACTTCGAGAAGGCCGGCCTCACCCCGTACCTGGACAAGCTGGGCTTCAACCTCGTCGGTTACGGCTGCACCACCTGCATCGGCAACTCCGGCCCGCTGCCGGAGGAGGTCTCCAAGGCCGTCAACGACCACGACCTCGCGGTCACCTCGGTCCTCTCCGGCAACCGGAACTTCGAGGGCCGTATCAACCCCGACGTCAAGATGAACTACCTGGCGTCCCCGCCGCTGGTCGTCGCGTACGCCATCGCGGGCTCCATGAAGGTGGACATCACCCGTGAGGCCCTGGGCGTCGACCAGGACGGCAACCCGGTCTACCTGAAGGACATCTGGCCGGCCGAGGCCGAGGTCAACGACGTCGTCGCCAACGCCATCGGCGAGGACATGTTCTCCAAGTCCTACAGCGACGTCTTCGCCGGCGACGCCCAGTGGCAGTCGCTCCCGGTCCCGACCGGCAACACCTTCGAGTGGGACGCCGAGTCCACCTACGTCCGCAAGCCCCCGTACTTCGAGGGCATGGGCATGGAGCCGGCCCCGGTCGAGGACATCAACGGCGCCCGCGTCCTGGCCAAGCTCGGCGACTCGGTCACCACCGACCACATCTCCCCGGCCGGTGCCATCAAGGCCGACACCCCGGCCGGCCAGTACCTCACGGAGCACGGCGTCGAGCGCCGCGACTTCAACAGCTACGGCTCCCGCCGTGGCAACCACGAGGTCATGATCCGCGGTACGTTCGCCAACATCCGCCTGCGCAACCAGATCGCGCCGGGCACCGAGGGCGGCTACACCCGCGACTTCACCCAGGACGGCGGTCCGGTGTCGTTCATCTACGACGCCTCCCGCAACTACATCGAGCAGGGCATCCCGCTGGTCGTCCTGGCCGGCAAGGAGTACGGCTCCGGTTCGTCCCGCGACTGGGCGGCCAAGGGCACCGCGCTGCTCGGTGTGAAGGCCGTCATCGCCGAGTCGTACGAGCGCATCCACCGCTCGAACCTCATCGGCATGGGCGTCCTGCCGCTGCAGTTCCCGGAGGGCGCCTCCGCCGCCTCCCTCGGCCTGACCGGCGAGGAGACCTTCTCCTTCTCCGGCGTGACCGAGCTGAACGACGGCACCACGCCGCGCACGGTCAAGGTCACCACCGACACCGGTGTCGAGTTCGACGCGGTCGTCCGCATCGACACCCCCGGTGAGGCCGACTACTACCGCAACGGCGGCATCATGCAGTACGTGCTGCGCAACCTGATCCGCAAGTAAGCGGCAGGGCACAGCGGTTCAGGGCCGCATCCCCGGCAGCGGGGGTGCGGCCCTTCGCCGTCCGTCCCTACGGGACGCCCGTACGGCCGCAGCGGACCATGTCTGGCGACTGGAGCTGCCTCCGGAATCCCGGTGCCGGTCACCGGCGACTGCAGCAGGCGGTGACCCCGCTGCTCGTCAACGCCTGTGTCCACACTCCGCCCGGTACGACGGTCACCGTCGCCGTGGAGACCGCCGCGGGCCGGAACACCGTCCGCGTCCGTGACGACGGTCCCGGCATCCCGTCCGCCCTCCTCCCCACGGTCTTCGACCCCTTCACCCGCGTCGACCCCTCCCGCACCCGCACCGGGGCCGTATCGACGTCCACAGCGCGCCGGGCCGCACCGAGTGCGGCATCGAACTCCCCGTCGCCGTGCCGCCGTCCGGGAACACGGCAGCGTCCTCCGGGCGCCGGTCCGGTCCGCTGTTCAGCTCCGCCTGACCCGCCCGGCCGTGCCCTACGGCAGTGCCTGCTCCGCCCAGATCACCTTGCCCTGAGGGCTGTACCGCACACCCCAGCGCTCGGTCATCTGCGACACCAGGAACAGCCCCCGGCCGCCCTCGTCGGTGGTCGCGGCGTAGCGCAGATGCGGCGAGGTGTTGCTTCCGTCGGCCACCTCGCAGATCAGCGTGCGGTCGCGGATCAGCCGCACCCGGATCGGCGCGCCGCCGTAGCGGATGGCGTTGGTGATCAACTCGCTGAGCACGAGTTCCGTGGCGAAGCCCAGCTCGGCGAGGCCCCACTCGTCCAGTTTCGCGGACACGGCGAGGCGCATGTCCGACACGGCCGCCGGATCGGCGGGCACGTCCCACTCGGCGACCTGGTCGGGCGTCAGCGTATGGGTGCGCGCGATCAGCAGCGCGACGTCGTCCGTGGGCCGCCCGGGGAGCAGCTCGTCCAGCACCGCCTGGCAGCTCGCGTCCGGTGCCCGGCCGGGATGGCCCGCCAGCGCCTGCCCCAGCAGCTCCATGCCGACGTCCAGGTCGCGGGCGCGGTCCTCGATGAGACCGTCGGTGTACAGCACGAGCTCGGTGCCCTCGGCGAGCTCGAACTCCGCCGTCTGGAACGGCATGCCCCCGATGCCGAGCGGGGGCCCGGCCGGCAGGTCGGCGAAGGTGACGCTGCCGTCGGGGTGGACCACCGCCGGCGCCAGGTGCCCCGCCCGCGCCATGGTGCAGCGGCGCGTCACCGGGTCGTAGATCGCGTACAGACACGTGGCACCGGCGATCTCCCCGGCCGCCTCCGCGTCGGCCTCGTCCTGGTCGATGCGGCCGACCAGGTCGTCCAGATGGCCCAGCAGCTCGTCGGGCGGCAGGTCGAGGGTGGAGAAGTTGTGCACCGCGGTGCGCAGCCGTCCCATGGTGGCGGCCGCGTGCAGGCCGTGGCCGACCACGTCGCCGACGACGAGGGCCACCCGGCTGCCCGGCAACGGGATCACGTCGAACCAGTCCCCGCTCACCCCCGACTGCGCGGGCAGATAGCGGTACCCGACGTCGAGCGCGCTCTGCTCGGGCAGTGCCCGCGGCAGCAGGCTGCGCTGCAGGGTGACCGCCAGCGCGTGCTCACGGGCGTAGCGGCGGGCGTTGTCGATGCTCACCGCGGCGCGCGCCACCAGCTCCTCCGCCAGCGACAGGTCCTCCTCGTCGAAGGGGTCCCGCTTGGCCCGGTAGAAGTTCGCCATGCCCAGCACGACACCGCGGGCCCGGATCGGGGCGACGATGAGCGACTGGATGCCGTAGTCGAGGATCTCCCTGGTGCGCCGCGGATCCTGGGCCTGCCAGTCCTCGGCGGTGGACAGGTCGGTCACCAGCTCCGAGCGGCCGCTGCCGTACCCCCGGGCCTGGGGCGTGATCGGCAGGAAGTCGATCAGCCGGTCCTTCTCGTACAGGGGATGGTCGTCCCGGACGCCGTGGACGGCGATGCGCCGCATGTCCGTGGCGGTGGCGGCCGGCTCCTCGCCGTGCAGCACGGCGTCGGCCAGGTCCACGGTGACGAAGTCGGCGAAGCGCGGCACGGCGACCCGCGCCAGCTCGTCCCCCGTGCGCTCCACGTCCAGGGTGGTGCCGACGCCCAGACCGGCGTCGTACAGCAGCTTGAGCCGCTCCTTGGCAACCTCCGCCCGTCCGGACAGTGCCTGCAGCTCGGTGGTGTCGCGCAGGGTCACCACGGTGCCGCTGGGGCATCCGGCCCGGTCCGTGGGCCGGATGTTGACCGCCAGCAGCCGGTCCCCGGCGAACAGCACCTCGTCGGTGGCCTCGCGCCCGGACAGGAGCAGGTCCACGAATTCGGGATCGAGGCCCGCGAGCGCGCAGACGTGTTCCCCCTCGGCCTCGACGGGCAGCTCCAGCAGCCGCCTGGCCTCGTCGTTGACCAGCAGCAGCCGCCCGTCGGCGCCGACGATGAGCACGCCCTCCCGCACCGAGTGCAGCACCGTGTCGTGGTGCTCGTACATACGGGTCATCTCGTCCGGGGCCAGGCTGTGGGTCTGCCGGCGCAGCCGCCTGCCCACCAGTGCCGTGCCCCCGGTCGACACCACGAGCGCCGCGGCCCCCGCGGTCAGGATGAGCGGCAGCTGCCGGTTCACCTCGTGGGTGACGTTCTTGACCTTCATCCCGGCGGAGACGAGAGCGACCACCTTGCCGTGGGTGTCGTCGATCGGCACGGTCGCCTGTTCCTCGTGGCCCAGCGGGCCGTGCACGCTCTCCGTGTACACCTTGCCGGCCAGCGACGGACCGATCTGGCCCACGAACCGCTTCCCGATCTTGCTGGGAATCGGGTGGGTGTAACGGATGCCGTGGGTGTCCATGACGACAATGAAGTCGACACCGGCGGCCTTGCGCCCCGCCTCGGTGAGCGGCTGCAGGATCTTGGACGGGTTGGGTGTACTCAGCGCCTGCAGGACGCCGGGGGAGTGCGCGAAGGTCTGGGCGACGGCGATGGACCGTCGCCGGGCCTCGGTGCCGGTGTCCCGCTCCGACTGCAGGACCAGGGCGAGCACGGCGCAGAGTACGAGTGCCGCGACCAGCGCCACCTGCAGGACGAAGACCTGCCCCGCAACGCTCCGCGGGCTTTTGCCGATCACAGACCGCCAGGAGTGACGCCTGAGTCGGTCAGTAATGTCCGACATGCGGCCTTTGTAGCACCGGGTTCACCCCATGGCTATGGCCCGTCCACGAGCCGGACGCCTGCTCCGTCCCGATCGAGGTGCATCATCCCTGGTTACGAGCGTGAGGGCAGGCCCGGACATCACTTCGAGAATTCGGCGCCCGCGCCGCGAACCGCTCTGGGCGGACCCGGTGTTCAGGTGCACCGGGTCCGCGAGCCGGGCGGGTGAGGGGGGTGCGGGAAACCCGCCCGGATGGTGCTGGCTTGTGAGGTCGACCGAATGCGCGACAACGTTGTCTATGGTCTGTGCATGACTCTACCGCCTCAACCGACAACGATGTCAACCCACTTGAGGTAGCCCGACCGGGTGATCCCCGGAGTGGGCCTACCGGGGCGTACGCGGTCTTCCGTGGTACGGCTGGGGCGCGTTACTGTCCCTGCGGCTTGTGCGACCCGTGGTGCGCGACCCGTCCGTAAGGAGGAGGGGCCGCGTCATGCGTTTCCGCCCCATGTCCCTGTTACTGGCCGCGCTTCTCACCACCGGCGCCGCCGCCACCCCCGCCCTCGCGGCGCCCACCGCACCTCCCGACCTCGTCAAGGACCCCACCGGGTACGTCGACCCGCTGATCGGCACCAGGAACGGCGGCGATGTCTTCCCGGGCGCCGTCGTGCCCTTCGGCATGCTCTCCTGGAGCCCCGAGAACACCAGAGGGGACGCCACCAGAACCGCCGCCCCCGGTGGCTACCAGTACGACGCCACGCGCATCCGGGGCTTCAGCCTCACCCACATGTCCGGCACCGGCTGTGCGGGCGGCAGCGGCGACATCCCCTTCTTCCCGTACGCCGGCGAGGTCACCTCCTCCCCGGCGAGCGACACCAGGGACGCCGTCTACGCCTCCGACTTCGCCCACGCCGACGAGACCGCCGAGCCCGGCCACTACAAGGTGGGCCTCGCCTCCGGGGTCACCGCCGACCTGACCGCCACCGCACGCACCGGCTCGGCCCGCTTCACCTTCCCGGCCGGCAAGCCCGCCTCACTGCTGGTGCGCACCGCCAACTCCGAGCTCGGCTCGGAGGACTCCACCGTCACCATCGACCCGGGGAGCCGGACGATCTCCGGGTCCGTCACCTCCGGCGACTTCTGCGGCTACCTCGATCCGGAAGGGCAGCGCGCCTACTACACCCTGTACTTCACCGCCCGCTTCGACCGCGCCTTCCAGAGCACGGGCACCTGGCAGGACGACAAGCTGAGCCCCGGCTCCCTCGCGGCCTCCGGCGGCACCGGCGGCTTCACGCACGGCGGGCGGCCCGTCGCGGGCAAGGGCGCCGGCGGTTACGTCGAGTTCGCGCCCGGCACCGGACCGGTCAACGTCGAGGTCGGCATCTCCTACGTCAGCCGGCAGGCCGCCGAGGCCAACCTCGCCGCCGAGAACCCGCCCGGCCGCTCCTTCGACGCGGTCGAGAGCGCGGCCCGCCGGGCCTGGCGCGAGCGGCTCGGCGCGATCCGTGTCGGCGGCGGCACGGACGCCGACCGCACCACCTTCTACACCGCGCTGTACCACGCGCTGCTGCATCCGAACATCATCAGCGACGCAGACCGCGGATACCGCGGCAGCGACGGCAAGGTGCACACCGTGGGCCACGGCCATCGAGCCCAGTACGGCACCTTCTCCGGCTGGGACGTCTACCGCGACCAGGTGCAGCTGCTCACCCTGCTCGACCCGCGCACCGGCTCCGACATCGCCCAGTCGCTGTACGAGCTGGCCCGGCAGAACGGCGGCACCTGGGACCGCTGGCTGCACGGCGCGAGCGGCACCCATGTCATGAACGGCGACCCCTCGCCGACCGCCCTGGCCGGCATCCGGGCCTTCGGCGGTACCGGCTTCGACCTGCACGGCGCGCTGGACTCGCTGGTCGAGGCGGCCACCGTCCCGACCGCGCAGGACCTGTCCCCGGCGGGCAAACCGGTGCTGTCCGCCGGCCAGCGCCCCTCGCTGGACAAGTACCTCGACCTGCACTACATGCCGAGCGTCTCCAACGCCTGGGGCGGTGCCGCCGAGACCCTGGAGATGTCCACGGCGGACTTCTCGCTCTCCCGACTCGCCGCCGCAGCGGGGGAGAAGGACACCGCCGCCGCCTTCCAGCGCCGTGCCCAGTGGTGGCAGAACAACTTCGACGTCGCCGCGGACACGAGCGGCGGCTACATCGCCAACCGCAAGGCCGACGGCAGCTGGGTCACCGGCTTCACCCCGGACACCGGCAACGGCTTCGTGGAGGGCACGGCCGCCCAGTACACCTGGATGGTCCCGCACGACCCGGCGGGCCTGTTCGCCGCGCTCGGCGGCCGGGACAAGGCGCTCGCCCGGCTCGACGACTTCTTCCACGACGCCGGCGGCGGCTGGGCCCTCACCGGCCACGGCGGCACCAAGTCCGAGCTGGACAACGAGCCGTCGATCAACGTCCCCTACCTGTACGACTACGCGGGCGCCCCGTACAAGGCACAGGAGACCGTACGAGCCGCCATGCGGCAGCTGTGGTCGACCGCGCCCGGCGGCATCCCCGGCAACGACGACCTCGGCGCGATGTCGGCCTGGTACGTCTTCTCGGCCCTCGGCATGTATCCACAGGTGCCGTCCCGGGCCGAACTGGTCCTCGCCTCACCGCTGTTCGAGCGCGCGGAGATCAGCAGGCCGCAGGGCAACGACATCTCCATCCGCGCGAGCGGAGCGGCGCCCGACGCGCCGTACGTCCAGTCCCTGAAGGTCGACGGACGCAGCAGCGACCGCCCGTGGCTGCCGGCGTCCTTCGTCCGGGACGGCGGCACCCTGGACTACACCCTCTCCGGCACCCCGAACCGGACCTGGGGCAGCGACCCGGTCTCCGCCCCGCCGTCCTTCCGCGAGGGCGAGCAGCCGTACCAGATCGGCGTCGGCCCCACCGCCGCCACGCTCGCCCCCGGTGACAGCACGAAGACCGTCGTCCGCGCGCTGTCCCTGAACGGCGGCACCGGCCCCGAGGTGCGCTTCCGGGTGGACACCCCGGCCGGCGTCACGGCCACGCCCGCCGAGGGCACGGTCACCGACGGCCTCCAGGAGATCACCCTCACCGCCGCGAAGGACGCGGCACAGGGCTTCGCCGACGTCAAGATCACGGTGACCTCGGGCGACACCTCCTACCGGCAGCCGGTCGCCCTCACCGTGGCCGCCCCCGGCACCCTCCTCGCCGCCTACGACAACACCGGAATCTCCGACGACACGGGCGACCACGACGAGGCCGACTTCGACGGCGGCGGCTGGAGCTACTCCCGCCAGGCCCTCGCGGCGGCCGGCCTGACAGCGGGCGGGCAGGGGACCGTCGACGGCCTCGCCTTCACCTGGCCGGGCTCACCGGACGGCCGCCGGGACAACGCCTCGGGATCCGGCCAGACCATTGAACTCACCACCCCTGCAAGCAAGTTGTCCTTCATCGGCAGCGCCGTCAACGGCAACCAGCAGACCAGGGCGACCGTCACCTACACCGACGGCACCACCGACACCGTCGACCTCTCCTTCACCGACTGGACCATCGGCGGCGGAGGCGGCAGCGTCCAGTACGGCAACGAGGTCGTCGCGAGGACCTCGTACCGCAATGTCGCGGGCGCCGACAAGGACCCGGTGGCGACCTACGTCTTCGCCACCCGGCCCTTCACCGCGCCGGACGGGAAGACCATCGCGAGCGTGCGGCTCCCGCAGAACGGCGACCTGCACGTGTTCACCCTGGCCGCCGGCTGACCGACCGCATGACGAGGGGGCGGACCCGAACGGGCCCGCCCCCTTTCCCGTGCCCGGGTCAGGCCAGCAGCTCCACCTCCGCCAGTGTGGACTCGCCGTCCAGGACCAGCCGGTACTTCGTGTACGTGCCCGGCGTGGCGATGGTGAACGCCCGGGTCTGGCGGTCCCAGGTGAACGATTCGCCGGAGCGGTGGTCCAGGGTCTGCCAGGTGGTGCCGTCCGTGGAGCCCTGGAGGGTCCAGCCGGTCGGCGCCCTGGTGTGGTCCGTCGAGGAGGTCAGCGTGTACTGGACGGGCTTCACGGCCCCGTCCACCGGCATGTCCACCGAGGTGACCGTGGCGTCCGTCGCCGAGGTGTTGTCGAACAGCGCGCCGTCACCCTTCAGGACGTCCGAGCGGGGCGCCGGCACCTTGTCGTCCTGGGTGACGGAGACCGGGGCCGCGTTCTTGCCCGTGCCCCACGCGGACGGCTTGGCGCCCATGAAGAACTCCAGCACCCCACCCTTGGACAGCATCGAGTGGGGCAGCGAAGTCGACGTCCAGGGGCGGCCGTTGAAGGTCACGCCCTGGATGTACATGTTCTTGGCGCTGTTGGCGGGCGCCTTGACCACCAGGTCGCGGCCGTTCTCCAGGTGCACGGTGACCTTCTTGAACAGCGGGGAGCCGATGGAGTACTCGCCGCTGCCCATCACCAGCGGATAGAAGCCGAGCGCGGAGAACAGGTACCAGCCCGACTGCTCGCCGTTGTCCTCGTCGCCGTGGTAGCCCTGCCCGATCTCGCTGCCGGAGTAGAGCCGGGAGAGGATCTCGCGGACCGTCGCCTGCGTCTTCCAGGGCTCGCCGGCCGCGTCGTACATGTACGACACATGGTGGGCGACCTGGTTGGACTGCCCGAGCATGCCGATCCGGACGTCTCGTGCCTCGGTCATCTCGTGGATGACACCACCGTAGGAGCCGACGTAGTCCGGGGAAGCGGTTTCCGGGGTGGAGAAGAACGCGTCCAGCTTGTCGGCGAGAGCCTGCCGGCCGCCGTAGAGGTTGGCCAGGCCCCGGCTGTCCTGCGGGACGCTGAAGGCGTACCCCCAGCCGTTCGTCTCCGTGTAGTCGTACCCCCACACGCGCGGGTCGTACGTCGCGGAGTCGATCCGCCAGTCGCCCTTGGCGTCACGGCCCTGGAAGAAACCGCCCGCCTTGGAGTCGAACAGGTTCACGTAGTCCCGGGCGCGGTTGAGGAAGTACTCGGACTCCTCCTTGTAGTGCTTCTCGCCCGTCTTCTCGTACAGGGCCTCGCCCATCTTCGCGATGCCGTAGTCGTTGACGTACCCCTCCATCGCCCAGGACAGGCCCTCGGCGGTGGCGGTGCTGGTGTAGCCGAGGAACGGCGAGGTGCTCATGCCCTTGCGGCCCACGCCCGACATCGGCGGCACGACGGTCGCGTTCTTCAGGGCCGCGTCGTAGGCGGCCTTCGCGTCGAACTTCACGCCCTTGACGTACGCGTCCGCGAACGCCACGTCCGAGGAGGTGCCGGTCATCAGGTCGGCGTAACCGGGTGAGGACCAGCGCGAGGTCCAGCCGCCGTCCTTGTACTGCTGCACGAACCCGTCGACCATCTCGCCCGCCTGGGACGGGGTGAGGAAGGAGTACGCCGGCCACGTGGTCCGGTATGTGTCCCAGAAACCGTTGTTGACGTACACCTTGCCGTCGACGATCTTCGCCCCGGTGTGGGTCGGGGTGTCCTGGCTCGGCATCGGGGAGAAGGGGGAGGCGTACCGGTCCTTGCCACCCACCTTCTCGAAGCCCGAGTTCGGGTACAGGTACAGCCGGTACATGCCGGAGTACAGCGTGGTCAGCTGGTCCGGGGTCGCGCCCTCCACCTCGACCTTGCCGAGCAGCTCGTCCCACGTCTGCTGGGCCTGCTGCCTGACCGTGTCGAAGGAGGTGCCGTCCGGGATCTCCTGGCGCAGGTTGTCCTTCGCCTGGTCGACGCTGATCAGCGACGTCGCCAGGCGCAGCGTGACGGTGTGGTCCGCGCCCGCGTCGAAACGCAGATAACCCTTCACCCCGCTCGACCCGCCGTCCGTCACCGGCTTGTCGAACTCGCCGTACACGAACAGCCGGGTCGCGCCCGTCGACAGGCCCGACTTCACGTCCGAGTAACCGGTGACGATCCCGTGCTCCTTGTCGAGCGTCAGGCCCGCCTGCTCGGTGACGTTGTCGAACAGCACGCTCGCGTCGTCGCCGGGGTAGGTGAAGCGCAGCATCGCCGCGTGGTCGGTGGGCGTCATCTCCGCCTTGAGACCGTTCTCGAAACGGACGCCGTAGTAATACGGCCGCGCGGTCTCGTTCTCGTGCCGGAAGGGCAGCTCGCGTGCCTCGCGGCCGGTGTCCGGGGTGCCGGACGCAGCCGACGGCATCAGCTGGAAGGTCTGCCGGTCACCCATCCACGGGCTCGGCTCATGGCTCGCGCTGAACGCCTGGATCGTGGGCAGGTTGTCGTCGTTGTTCGCCCGCGCGTACTCGTACAGCCAGCTCAGCGAAGAGGCGTTGGTCACCGGCGTCCAGAAGTTGAAACCGTGCGGAAGGGCGGTCGCCGGGAAGTTGTTGCCGCGCGAGAAGCTGCCGCTGGAGTTGGTGCCGCGCGTGGTCAGCGCGTAGTCCGACAGATGCGCCTGCGGCTCCTGCGGCGGTACGGGCTTCAGCGCCACGTCGTCGATCCAGCCCCGGAACTTCGCCGGCCCCGCGGGGGAGTCGTACGCCACCAGGATCCGGTCGACCGTCTTGCCGGCCGCCACCGACCCGATCCGCGCGACCACGTTGTTCCACTGGTTCACGTACAGCGACTTCGACGCACCCTGCCCGCGCGGTGACAGCGGGAACCCGTGCTGGTCCAGCGCGCCCAGACCGCTCAGATACGTGCCGTCGGTGAAGGCCAGGTCGAGGGAGACGTTCGTGGCGTCGTAGTCCCGGTCGCCGTCGGCCATCTGCGGGAAGATCCGGTACGACAGCTGGGTGTCGCCGCCGACCTTCACGTCCACGTCGAAGACCTTGTTGTACGAGTACGCCCGGCCGCCCGCCGTGTGCCGCCCGGCGTAGCGCAGCGCCCGCTTCCCGGTGAACCCGACCCGGGCCTTGGCCGTCGGCGAGGCGGTCGGGCCCTTGTCGACCAGCGTCAGCATGTCCTGCGGCACCGGGCCGCCCCCGCCACCGGTGGAGAACTGCACATCGGCGAGCTGCAGGATGTCGGCGCCGGAGTTCTTCGTGACCTCCAGCCGGAAGTGCTGGTACTCGGCGGGCTCGGCCAGGTCGTAGGACTTGGTCTGGAACCGCTCGGAGAAGGTCTCGCCCGCGCGGGTGTCGACCGTCTTCCAGTCCTTGCCGTCGGTGGAGCCGAGCAGCGTCCAGTCCCTCGGGTCGCGTTCGGCGTAGTCGTTGGCCGAGGTGAGCGCGTACGTCAGCAGCTTGATGGGCTTGTCCAGGTCGAACTCCACCCAGCCGGTGGGCTCGAAGGTCAGCCACTTGGTGCCGGGCTCGCCGTCGGCCAGGTTCTCCTTGACCTCGCCCGCGCCCGTGTTCTCGCCGCTCGCCCGGACCTCGGTGACATGGTCGTTCACATTGCCCGGTATGCCGGTGCTGTAGCCGCCGTCGACCCCCGAGGCGCGCTTGGTGCCGTCCGGTTCGGTGTCGACGGTGTTGAGCCAGTCCGGTGCCGGATCGCCCGTCTCGAACGAGGATGCGAACTCCCGGTCGGCTGCCGGAGCCTTGGCGGGCAGGGCGACCGCCGCGCCCTGTGCGCCGACGGCCATGACAAAGGCGGCCGTAAGGACGACCGCCGGACCCCATCTGTGCCGAGTTCTCCGCTGCATCTACGGATTCCCCTCCTGCGACCACTCTGGACAACGTTGTCAACTTCGGTGCGCAGGAACCAGTAGGGCGTCAAGTTGCCCATGGTGTCAAGGGTGTTGGGTGTGGCATTCAGGCACTTATGCCGCGAGTTTTTCTGTCAGGCGCCCCACAGGGGTCTCATATTTCCGCGAGGTCTCAACTCGGAAAAGACCCATGGCGAACCCTGCATTCGATCTTGCTCCGCCGGCGGGAAATGGACTATACCTGTCGGCACTTCCAGCAAGACCCAGCACTACTCTGCACGACCCAGCACTACCCGACCGCGGTGCCGGGGAGGATCCGGTTCACCGCCTGAGTCCTGGAGAAGGCGAGGACTTGAGCATGGGATCCACTGCGAACCACGGTGGCGAGGGTGTCGGCCGCCGCGATCTGATCAAGCGTTCGGCCGCGCTGGGCCTGGTGGCCACGCCCGCAATGGGCCTCCTGTCCGCCTGTGCGAGCGGCGGCGGAGGCGGCGACAACTCCGACGAGGGCAACACCAAGGGAAAGGCGTCCAAGGACAACCCCTTCGGCGCGAAGAGCGGCAGCAAACTCGATGTCGTCGTCTTCAAGGGCGGATACGGCGACGACTACGCCAAGGCGTGGGAGGCCGACTTCAGCAAGAAACTCGGCATCACCTCGACCCACACCGGCACCCAGGAGATCACCGGAAAGCTGCAGCCGCGCTTCAACGCCGGCAACCCGCCGGACGTCGTGGACGACTCCGGCGCCCAGCAGATCAAGATCGACGTCCTGTACAAGAACGGCTCGCTGCTCGACCTGTCCGAGGTGCTCGACGCGCCCTCGGTGGACGACCCGAGCAAGAAGGTCCGTGACACCCTGATCCCCGGCACGCTCGACCCGGGCATCCAGGAGGGCAAGGTCGTTGCCCTCAACTACATTTACACGGTGTGGGGCCTGTGGTACTCCGGCAAGCTCTTCAAGGAGAAGGGCTGGACGCCGCCGAAGACCTGGGACGACTTCCTGGCCATCTGCCAGGACGCCAAGAAGCAGGGCATCGGCGGCCTCGCCCACCAGGGCAAGTACCCGTACTACATCAACGTCGCCATCATGGACGTGATCGCCAAGAAGGGCGGCATCGACGCCGTCAAGGCGATCGACAACCTGGACCCGAAGGCGTTCGTCGGCTCCGCCGCGGCCCAGGCGGGCGTCGAGGCGATCTACGAGGTCGTCGAGAAGGGCCTGTTGATGCCTGGCACCAACGGCCTGACCCACACCGAGTCGCAGACCCGGTGGAACCAGTACAAGGCCGCGTTCATCACCTGTGGCTCCTGGCTGGAGAACGAGCAGCTGAAGCAGACGCCGACGGACTTCGACATGAAGTTCCTGCCGATGCCGCTGCTGTCCGGCAGCAAGATGCCGTTCGAGGCGATCCGCGCCGGCTCCGGTGAGCCGTTCATCATCCCGGCGAAGGCGGCGAACCTGCCCGGCGCCAAGGAGTTCATGCGGCGGATGCTGTCCAAGGAGTGGTCGACGCTGTTCGCCAAGGAGGCCAACTCCCTGACGATTCTGCAGGACGGTGTGGACCCGAGCGTGAAGCTGCGGCCCGGTACGCAGTCCACGGTGGAGGCCTCCAAGGCGGCCGGCTCCAACACGTTCCGGTATCTGTACCCGGACTGGTACAGCGAGATGGACACGGCGATCCAGAACGCGTCCAATGAACTCATGGCGAAGCGGATTCAGCCGAAGGAATGGCTGAAGCGGTGTCAGGCGGCCGTGGACAAGCAGGCGAAGGACCCGGCGTCGAAGAAGAACCGGCACGAGTAGATTCGCCTGACCGCCGTGGGGGTGCGGGTGTGATTGCTGTGCCGGTCCGTGGTGGCTGGTGGCGCAGTTCCCCGCGCCCCTTTCGGGGCGTTGGTGCTGACCGGAATATCAGGGGCAGGTATGCGCAAAGGGCAGTACCGGTTCGTCACGGGGTTTCTCTTCGTTCCCGTGGTGCTTTATCTGATCTTCGTGATCTGGCCGTACATCCAGACGTTCGGCTATTCGCTGACCGACTGGAAGGGGCAGTCGCAGACCTTCGGCTTCGTCGGTCTGGACAACTACAAGGCGCTGTTCCAGGACGATGTGTTCCTGGAAGCCGTGTGGCACAACATCCAGTTCCTGATCTTCATCCCGGTGATCACGATCCTGCTCGCCCTGTTCTTCGCCTTCATGCTGAACGCGGGCGGACGCAGCAGGGCCGGCGGAGTGCAGGGCGTCGCGGGGTCGAAGTTCTACAAGATCGTCTACTTCTTCCCGCAGGTGCTGTCGCTGGCTATTCTCGCCGTGCTGTTCAACGCGGTGTACCGCAGTGACGGCGGCGGTCTGCTCAACGGCGCGCTGATCAAGATCGGCCTGGTCGACGCCGACAACCCGGTGGAATGGCTGAACGAGCCGAACCTGGTGCTGTGGGCACTGATGGTGGCCGTGGTCTGGCAGGGCGTGGGCTTCTACCTCGTGCTGTTCTCGGCCGCCATGCAGTCCATCCCGAAGGACGTCTACGAGGCCGCGCTGATCGACGGCGCCAACCGCAACCAGTCCTTCTTCCGCATCACCCTGCCGCTGCTGTGGGACACCGTGCAGACCGCCTGGGTCTACCTCGGCATCGTCGCCATGGACATGTTCGTGCTGGTGTCCTCGATGACCCAGAACATGGGTGCGTACGGCGGCGGCCCCGACCATCACAGCGATGTGATGTCGACGGTGATGATGCGCAACTTCCTCTACTACGGCAAGAGCGGCTACGCCTGCGCGATGGGTGTGGTCATGCTGCTGCTCACCCTGATCCTGTCCGTGGTCACGCTGCGCGCCACCCGCCGCGAGCGCATCGAGTTCTGAGCGGGAGTAACGACGATGACTGCACTCAAGGAGACCGCCCCCGCTTCGGCCGAGGGGCCCGTGGCCAAGGTGCCCGTCAGGCCCGGCGACCGGCGCGGCGAGGGCGTCGTACTGAACGTCTTCTCGCACGGCTTCCTCGCCCTGTGGGCGCTGCTGATCGTGCTGCCGCTGCTGTGGCTGGTGCTCAGCTCCTTCAAGACCGACGCGCAGATCGGCGGCTCCGCGTTCGGCTGGCCGCACGACTGGTCCTTCGACGTCTTCCAGCGGGCCTGGAACAAGGGCATCGGGGACTACTTCCTGAACACCGTGATCGTCCTGGTGTTCTCCGTGCCGCTGACCATGCTGTTCGGCTCCATGGCCGCGTATGTGCTGGCCCGGTACCAGTTCTGGGGCAACCGGCTGCTGTACTACTTCTTCGTCGCCGGCGCCATGTTCCCGGTGTTCCTGGCCCTCGTGCCGCTGTTCTTCATGGTCAAGCGGCTGGACATGCTGAACACCTACCAGGGCCTGATCCTGGTCTACATCGCCTACTCGATGCCGTTCACGGTGTTCTTCATGCACGCCTTCTTCCGGACCCTGCCCACGGCGGTCTTCGAGGCGGCGGTCCTGGACGGCGCCTCGCACACCCGGATCTTCTTCCAGGTGATGCTGCCGATGGCCAAGCCCGGCCTGATCAGCGTGGGGATCTTCAACACCCTGGGCCAGTGGAACCAGTTCATCCTGCCCACGGTGCTCATGCAGCCGCAGAGCGGCTCCGACCCCGAGCGCTATGTCCTCACCCAGGGGCTGATCCAGCTGCAACAGCAGCAGGGATACGCCTCCGACCTGCCGGTCCTGTTCGCGGGTGTGACCATCGCGATGATCCCGATGCTGGTCGTCTACCTGTCCTTCCAGCGCCAGGTGCAGGCGGGTCTGACCTCGGCGACCCTCAAGTAGCGGCACGCTCCGCGACCGTCCGTGCACACGCCGCTCCGGCCTCCGGGCGGCGTCCGCACGTGCGTCCGCGTACCCGGAAACGGTTCAACCTCTTGACGGAAGACACCCCGAACAGCTCAGCTTAGAGTTCACTAGTTGGACATACGCGGGGCCTCGCCGAAGCGGCCCCGCGCTCAGGAGGTCGTCGTGGAGACTCCAGGGTCGCAGTCGTCGCTGCACCGAGCCAACCTGGAGCGGGTCGTACGGGCCGTACGCTTGGCCGGGTCCCTCACGCAGGCGGAGATCGCGCGGACGACCGGTCTGTCCGCCGCGACCGTCTCCAACATCGTGCGAGAGCTGAAGGACGGCGGAACCGTCGAGGTCACGCCCACGTCGGCGGGCGGGCGCAGGGCCCGCAGCGTCAGTCTGAGCGGGGACGCCGGGATTGTGATCGGCGTCGACTTCGGGCACACCCATCTGCGCGTCGCGATCGGGAACCTCGCCCACCAGGTGCTGGCCGAGGAGGCCGAGCCGCTGGACGTCGACGCCTCCGCCGCGCAGGGCTTCGACCGGGCGGAGGAGCTGGTCAGCCGCCTGATCGCGGCGACGGGCGTCAGCCGGTCCAAGGTGGCGGGCGTGGGGCTCGGTGTGCCGGGTCCCATCGACGTGGAGTCGGGGACGCTGGGCTCCACCGCGATCCTGCCGGGCTGGACCGGCGCCAAGCCCGCCGAGGAGCTGCGCGAGCGGCTCGGCGTGCCCGTGCACGTGGACAACGACGCCAACCTGGGCGCCCTCGGCGAGCTGGTCTGGGGCGCCGGCAAGGGGGTCCGCGACCTCGCGTACATCAAGGTCGCGAGCGGTGTCGGCGCCGGTCTGGTGATCGAGGGGAAGATCTACCGGGGTCCGGGAGGCACGGCCGGAGAAATCGGACATATTACACTCGATGAATCCGGCCCGGTCTGCCGCTGCGGGAACCGCGGTTGCCTGGAGACGTTCGCGGCCGCACGCTATGTGCTCCCGCTGCTCCAGCCCAGTCACGGCCCCGACCTGACCATGGAGGGTGTCGTACGGCTGGCCAGGGACGGAGACCCGGGCTGCCGTCGGGTGATCGCCGACGTCGGCCGCCACATCGGCAGCGGGGTGGCCAATCTCTGCAATCTCCTCAACCCGAGCCGGGTGGTCCTCGGCGGTGATCTCGCCGAGGCCGGTGAGCTGGTGCTCGGGCCGATCAGGGAGTCCGTGGGCCGCTACGCCATTCCCAGCGCGGCGCGCCAACTGTCCGTTCTCCCGGGGGCACTTGGCGGTCGTGCCGAGGTGCTCGGAGCGCTCGCCCTCGCCCTCAGCGAGATGGGCGATTCGACCCTTTTGGACGGTTCGCTGTCCATGGCGGCCCCTGCCTTCACTTAGAGAACGGATGGCACCGTTGCCATCTCGTTAAGGATTTACTTCTTGACGTCGCACGTGTGGCCGAGTTGACTTCCAGCCACCTCGGCCGCAACGACGCGGCCTCGTCAGGGAGGTTTCTGAAGTGAACACGCGTATGCGTCGTGCGGCCTTCGCCGTTGCTGCTGGTGCCATGGCCGTCTCTCTCGCCGCCTGTGGCAGCGCCAAGGAGTCCGGTGGTGGCTCCTCCAAGTCGTCCAGCCCCAAGAAGGGCGACGCCATCACGGTCGGCCTGCTCCTGCCGGAGAACCAGACCGCCCGTTACGAGAAGTTCGACAAGCCCTTGATCGAGAAGAAGGTCCAGGAGCTCACGAACGGCAAGGGCAAGATCGTCTACGCCAACGCCAAGCAGGACGCCAGCCTGCAGAACCAGCAGGTCGACACCATGATCACCAACAAGGTGGACGTCCTGATCGTGGACGCGGTGGACGCCGCGGCCATCAAGAACTCGGTGCAGAAGGCCAAGGACGCCGGCATCCCGGTCGTCGCCTACGACCGCCTGGCGCAGGGCCCGATCGACGCGTACACCTCGTTCGACAACGAGACGGTCGGCAAGACCCAGGGCGAGGCCCTGCTGAAGGCCCTGGGCTCCAAGGCCAAGTCCGGCAAGATCGTCATGATGAACGGTTCCTCCACCGACCCGAACGCCGCGCAGTTCAAGAAGGGCGCCCACGAGGTGCTCGACGGCAAGGTGAACGTCGGCAAGGAGTACGACACCAAGGAGTGGAAGCCGGAGAACGCCAACTCCAACATGGAGGGCGCCATTTCCGCTCTGGGCAAGAAGAACATCATCGGCGTCTACTCCGCCAACGACGGCATGGCCGGCGGTATCATCACCGCCCTCAAGCAGGCGGGCATCAAGGTCCCGGTCACCGGCCAGGACGCGGAGCTCGCGGGTGTCCAGCGCATCGTCGCCGGTGAGCAGTACATGAGCGTCTACAAGCCGTACGCTCCCGAGGCCGCCGCCGCCGCCGAGATGGCCGTGGACCTCGCCCAGGGCAAGTCGCTCGACTCCGTCGCCAAGGACAAGGTCGACAGCCCGACCACCAAGCAGGTGCCTTCGGTCCTGGTGCCCGTCACCGCGCTGACCAAGGACAACATCAAGGACACCGTCATCAAGGACGGCGTCTACACGGTTGCCGACATCTGCACCCCGCAGTACAAGGCCGCCTGCGACAAGATCGGCCTGAAGTAAGCAGCCGCACGCGCCTTTCCAACTAGGGGAATCCACCCTTGAATTTCCCTAGCGGGAGGAAGGCGTCCACAAGCTCCTCCGGCGCCCCGCGCAAACAAACAGCCCCGCAAGCTCGGTGCGGGGCGCCGGACGGAACTACCCCCCAAACTTCTGCACAACCTCCCGCCGGGTCAGGCGGCGAAGGAGATGGTTCACGTGTCCGCTACGCCCGTGCTGGCGTTGCGCGGGGTCTCCAAGCGGTTCGGTGCCGTTCAGGCGCTCACCGACGTAGAGCTTGAGGTCCACGCCGGTGAGGTGGTCGCCCTGGTGGGCGACAACGGTGCCGGAAAGTCCACGCTGGTCAAGACGATCGCCGGCGTGCACCCCATCGATGAGGGTGTCATCGAATGGGAAGGCAAGGCCGTCCAGGTCAACAAGCCGCACGACGCCCAGAACCTGGGCGTCGCGACGGTGTACCAGGACCTCGCGCTGTGCGACAACATCGACGTCGTCGGCAACCTCTTCCTCGGCCGGGAGATCCGCCGCCGCGGTGTGCTGGACGAGGTCGAGATGGAGCGGCGCTCGCGCGAGCTGCTGGACCAGCTCTCGATCCGCATTCCCAGCGTCCGCATCCCGATCGCCTCCCTCTCCGGTGGTCAGCGCCAGGTCGTGGCGATCGCCCGCTCCATGCTCGGCGCGCCCAAGCTGGTCATCCTCGACGAGCCCACCGCCGCGCTAGGTGTGGAGCAGACCGCCCAGGTCCTCGACCTGGTGGAACGGCTGCGGGAGCGCGGTCACGCCGTGATCCTCATCAGCCACAACATGGCCGACGTCAAGGCCGTCGCCGACAAGGTGGCCGTCCTGCGTCTGGGACGCAACAACGGCGTCTTCGAGGTCAAGTCGACCTCGCAGGAAGAGATCATCTCCGCCATCACCGGCGCCACGGACAACGCCGTGACCCGTCGTGCGGCGCGCAGCAATGGGGAGATCAAGAAGTGAGCATCGACAAGACCTCCACGCCCCCCGAGGACGTCCCCGTGGAGAACCCCGAGGCAGCGCGCGGCTCCGACGTCGCCGTCGACCCCCGCCTGCTGGTGCGCGAACAGGGCCTCGCCGGCTATGTCACCGAGTTCAAGCGCAAGATGAAGGCCGGTGACCTCGGCTCCATCCCGGTCGTCATCGGCCTGGCGATCATCTGGATCATCTTCCAGAGCCTGAACTCCAACTTCCTCACCGCGGGCAACCTCTCCGACATCTCCGTCGCCATGGTCGGCACGGGCATGATCGCCATCGGTATCGTGTTCGTCCTGCTGCTCGGCGAGATCGACCTGTCGGTCGGTTCGCTCTCCGGTGTCGCGGGCGCCACCTTCGCGGTGCTCAACGTCACCCACGGCATGAACGAGATCCTGGCCCTGGTGCTGTCGATCCTCACCGGAACGGTCGCGGGCGCGCTGCAGGGCTTCTTCTTCGCGAAGATCGGCGTGCCGGCCTTCGCGGTCACCCTGGCCGGTCTGCTGTTCTGGAACGGCTTCATGCTCAAGATCCTGGGCGACAACGGCACGATCAACCTGAACGACAACGGCCTGGTAGCCAAGCTGACCAGCTACTACTTCTCCGACGTGGCCGCCGCCTACGGCCTGGCCGTCGCGGTGACGGTGCTGTTCTTCCTCAGCTCCTACTTCGGCAACAAGCGCCGCGAGGCCGCCGGTGTGCCGTCCCGCCCGCTGAGCGAGACGGTCCTGCGCACCGTACTGCTGGCCATCGTGTCCTTCGCCGCCGCGATCGTCTTCAACCAGTACAAGGGCCTGCCGCTGGCTGTGGTGATCTTCGTCGGCATGCTGCTGATCACCGACTTCGCGCTGCGCCGCACCCCCTACGGCCGCAAGGTCTTCGCGCTCGGCGGCAGCGTCGAGGCGTCCCGCCGTGCCGGTATCAACGTGGACATGGTCCGCATCTCGGTGTTCGCCATCTCCGGTACGTTCGCGGCCATCGGCGGTCTGTTCATCGCCTCCAAGATCGCGTCCGCCAACCAGGGTGCCGGTGGCGGTGACCTGCTGATGAACGCGATCGCCGCGGCGGTCATCGGTGGCACCTCGCTGTTCGGTGGGCGTGGGCGCACCTGGAACGCGCTCCTCGGTGTGCTGGTGATCGTCTCGATCCAGTACGGCCTCGCGCTGGAGGGCATCGCCTCGCCGGTGCAGTACATGATCACCGGTGGTGTGCTGTTGGCCACGGTCGTGATCGACGCGGTGACGCGCAAGACGCAGAAGACCGCGGGGCGTGCGTAACGCCTAGTCGCCCTGGGGGCGTGGGGTTGTATCGGGTGTGCTGGTCCGTTGTGGCCGGCCGCGCCCACGCGGCGGAGCCGCGTATCGATACGGCCCCGCGCCCCTTCGGCGCGCCCACCGTGCCCGGCACGCTGAAACGTGCCGGGCGCTGTCGTGTCGTGCAAAGCCGGAACATTAGACTCTGGCGAGCCCGGCGAAAGCTCGATCAGCTCTACTGCAAGGAGGCACGGGTGCCGCTGCTGACCCGCATCAGGGGACCGCGCGATCTGGACCGGCTCAGCCTGGAGGAGCTGGCCCAGCTGGCAGAGGAGATCCGGACCTTCCTCGTCGACGCGGTCTCCAAGACCGGCGGCCACCTCGGCCCCAACCTCGGTGTGGTGGAGCTGACCATCGCCCTGCACCGCGTCTTCGACTCGCCGAGGGACAAGGTCCTCTGGGACACCGGCCACCAGTCCTATGTGCACAAGCTGCTCACCGGCCGGCAGGACTTCTCCCGGCTGAAGATGAGGGGCGGCCTGTCGGGCTACCCCTCGCAGGCCGAGTCCGAGCACGACGTCATCGAGAACAGCCACGCCTCCACGGTGCTCGGCTGGGCCGACGGCATCGCCAAGGCCAACCAGCTCAAGCAGCGCGACAGCCATGTCGTGGCGGTCATCGGCGACGGGGCGCTCACCGGCGGTATGGCCTGGGAGGCGCTGAACAACATCGCCGACGCCAAGGACCGCCCGCTGGTCATCGTCGTCAACGACAACGAGCGGTCGTACGCCCCCACCATCGGCGGCCTCGCCAACCATCTGGCGACCCTGCGCACCACGGACGGCTACGAGCGGTTCCTCGCCCGCACGAAGGAACTCCTGGAGCGCACCCCGGTCGTCGGCAGGCCGCTGTACGAGACCCTGCACGGGGCGAAGAAGGGGTTCAAGGACTTCATCGCCCCGCAGGGCATGTTCGAGGACCTGGGCCTGAAGTACGTCGGCCCGATCGACGGCCACGACATCGAGGCGCTGGAGTCCGCCCTCGCCCGGGCCAAGCGGTTCGGCGGGCCCGTCATCGTGCACTGCCTCACCGAGAAGGGCCGCGGCTACCAGCCCGCCCTGCAGGACGAGGCGGACCGCTTCCACGCCGTCGGCAAGATCCACCCGGACACCGGCCTGCCGATCGCCAGCTCTGGCGCCGACTGGACCTCCGTCTTCGGGGACGAGATGGTCAGGCTCGGCGAGGAGCGCGAGGACATCGTCGCCATCACGGCGGCCATGCTCCAGCCGGTCGGTCTCGACAAGTTCGCCAAGCGCTTCCCCGAACGCGTGTACGACGTCGGGATCGCCGAGCAGCACGGTGCCGTCTCCGCGGCGGGCCTCGCGTACGCCGGGGTGCACCCCGTCTTCGCCGTCTACGCCACCTTCCTCAACCGCGCCTTCGACCAGGTCCTCATGGACGTGGCCCTGCACCGGTGCGGGGTGACGTTCGTGCTGGACCGGGCCGGTGTCACCGGAACGGACGGTGCCTCGCACAACGGCATGTGGGACATGTCGATCCTGCAGGTCGTGCCGGGGCTCAGGCTGGCCGCCCCGCGGGACGCCGAGCAGGTGCGGGCCCAGCTGCGGGAGGCCGTCGCGGTGGACGACGCGCCGACCGTGGTGCGCTTCTCCAAGGGGGCCGTCGGGCCCGCCGTACCGGCCGTGGGCCGGATCGGCGGCATGGACGTGCTGCGCGAGCCCGGCACCGACCGGCCGGACGTGCTGCTCGTCTCCGTGGGCGCCCTCGCCCCGATGTGCCTGGAGATCGCCGGCCTGCTCGACAAGCAGGGCATCTCCACCACCGTGGTCGATCCGCGCTGGGTCAAGCCCGTCGACGAGGCCATGGCCCCGCTGGCCGAGCGGCACCGGGTCGTCGTCACCGTCGAGGACAACAGCCGGGCCGGCGGCGTCGGCTCCGCGATCGCCCAGGCCCTGCGCGACGCCGGCGTGGACGTGCCGCTGCGGGACTTCGGCATCCCGCCGCGCTTCCTCGACCACGCCTCCCGCGCCGAGGTCCTCGCCGAGATCGGCCTGACCGCCCCGGACATCGCCCGCCAGGTCACCGGGCTCGTCGCCAAGCTGGACGGCCGGTTCGACCGTACGGCCGCCGAGGTGGACTCGGTCGAGCCCGCGCGCGACTGACGCGAACGCGCTCCCACGGGCCGGTCACGCCACACCTTGCGGTGGCGGAACCGGCCCGCTTGCGTGAACCTGCCTGTGCCGGGGCATACGCATCCCGACCCTCTCGATCATGACGGGCCAGGGCGTGGCCCCCGAGCGTGGGAGGTAGGTACGTGAGCAGCGCGCTGTTCAGGACGAAGAACGTCGAGCAGTCCATCCAGGACACCGAGGAACCGGAGCATTCGCTCAAGAAATCCCTCTCCGCGCTGGATCTGACCGTCTTCGGCGTCGGTGTCATCATCGGCACCGGCATCTTCGTCCTCACCGGACAGGTCGCCAAGAACAACGCCGGCCCGGCGGTGTCCCTGGCGTTCGTGGTGGCCGGCGTGGTCTGCGCGCTCGCCGCCCTCTGTTACGCCGAGTTCGCGTCCACGGTCCCCGTGGCGGGCTCGGCGTACACGTTCAGTTACTCCTCCCTCGGCGAGCTGCCCGCCTGGATCATCGGCTGGGACCTGGTCCTGGAGTTCGCGCTCGGTACGGCGGTGGTGGCGGTCGGCTGGTCCGGCTACATCCGCTCGCTGCTGGACAACGCCGGCTGGCATCTGCCGGGCTATCTGGCCAGCCGGGACACGGCCTCCGGCTTCGGCTTCGACATCCTCGCCGCCGCCCTGGTGCTGGTGCTCACCGGCATCCTCGTCCTCGGCATGAAACTGTCGGCCCGGATCACCTCGCTCGTCGTCGCCATCAAGGTGATCGTCGTCCTCATCGTGATCATCGCCGGTGCCTTCTTCATCACGGGCAGCAACTACTCGCCGTTCATCCCCAAGCCCCAGCCGGTGCCGGCCGGCGGCAATCTCAAGGCCCCGCTGATCCAGCTGATGTTCGGCTGGGCGCCCGCCAACTTCGGTGTGATGGGCATCTTCACGGCCGCCTCGGTGGTGTTCTTCGCCTTCATCGGCTTCGACATCGTGGCCACGGCCGCCGAGGAGACCCGCAACCCGCAGCGGGACATGCCGCGCGGCATCCTCGGCTCCCTGCTCATCTGCACCGTGCTGTACGTCGCCGTCTCCCTCGTCGTCGTCGGCATGGAGAAGTACTCCCTGCTGTCCGTGGAGGCCCCGCTCGCCGACGCCTTCAAGGCCATCGGGCACCCCTGGTTCGCGGGTGTGATCAGCTTCGGCGCCGCCGTCGGCCTGACCACGGTGTGCATGATCCTGCTGCTCGGCCAGACCCGGGTGTTCTTCGCGATGAGCCGCGACGGCCTGCTGCCGCGCTTCTTCTCCCGCGTCCACCCGCGTTTCCGCACCCCGCACCGGCCGACCATCCTGCTCGGCGTGATCATCGCGATCGTCGCCGGTTTCACCAGCCTGAGCGAGCTCGCCGAACTGGTGAACATCGGCACGCTCTTCGCGTTCGTCGTCGTCGCGATCAGCGTGATCATCCTGCGCCGGACCCGCCCGGACCTGCCGCGCGCCTTCCGCACCCCGTGGGTCCCGGTCATCCCGACCCTGTCGGTGTGCGCCTCGCTGTGGCTGATGCTCAACCTGCCGGCCGAGACCTGGCTGCGGTTCGCCATCTGGATGGTGATCGGTTTCGCCGTGTACTTCTTCTACGGCCGGACCCACAGCCGGCTGGCCCCGGGCGGGCAGACCACCACCGGAGCGACCCAGCGGCCGTCCGCCGGAAACGCTCCGTAACCGTCTTCACCCGGTGACTCCTCGCTTGCGGCCCCGTGCGGTCGGTCGGGCCGGCGGCCGGAGTCCGTGCTGTTGCCGCTGGGCTCTTGGCCGAGATTCGTGCGGATGCCGGCCTCTCGACCCGGCCCCGTGCGGACGTCGGGCGCTCGGACCGATCCCGTGCGGACTTCGGGCTCTCGGCCCCGTGCGGACGGCGGCCTCAGCCCAGTACCGTGCGGGGCCCCGTCACCTGTGCCCCGCGTTCCTGGACCCGGCGTCGTAGTTCGCGGTCGGCCGTGACGACCAGGCATGGGCGGACGGCGGCCGCTGCCGCGAGGTGCACGATGTGGTCGTCGCCGCTGCCGGGGGCATCCTCGACGCGCACCCCGGGCACCGACTCCACGCCCCGGGCCGCGCCCTCCACCACCAGGACCAGTTCCAGGGGACCGGGCAGGCCGGTTACGCCGGACCGGGCGAGGGGCGCCAGCCGGTCGCGCAGGCGCTCGGCGGCACCGCGGCGGTCGCGCCACCAGCCGTCGGGCACCGACCCGACGACGTTCGCGCCGTCGACGACGAGCAGCGGCAGCGGTTCGTGCCCAGCGCCCGAAGTGTCCGTCATGTCGGTAACAGCCCTGTTCTGCCGTGTTCCTGGCGGACTCAGTCTGTCACGGGTCTCCCCGCCCACCGGCGGGTGATCTCGGTGATCGCCGCGGCCGCGCGCTCGGCGGGCCGCCCGCCCGCGCGCACCTCCGGGGAGAACTCGACGTGCAGGAACGGCACATGGTCGGCGTCGGCCACCCGGCCCTGCACGTTCGTCCGGCCCTCCAGCGGACAGGAGCGCGCCCAGGCCCGGCACACCCGGAAGCCGTGGCCGAGCAGGGCGTCGGCCAGGTCGCGGCCGTCCTGCCGGCCCGCCGACCCCGCACCGGTGGAGGCGACCACGTCGTAGCCGGGGACGGCGGACGCGGCGAAGCCGTGCACCTGGATCCCGGGCATCCCACGGCGGGCCAGCTCGGCGCAGATGGCGTGGAAGACGGTGTCCAGGCGGTGCGCCACGTCCGCGGAATTACCGACCCCGGCTTTGCGATGTGCTCCCGCGATCACCAGGACCCCACCGGGTGAGCCGCGCAGCACCCGCACGCCCAGCTGCTCGGTGCCCAGATCGAAGCCGGGATGAGGGACCTGCACCGACCAGCTCGGGCGGTGGTCCAGATCCAGGTAGACCCGGCCCCAGCCGCGCGGGGTCACGGCGGAGTCGGTGCGGTCGGCCACCTCGGCGTAGCGGTGGCCGGAGGACCGGTCGAAGACCGTGCGTACGGTGAAGTCCCGTTGTGAGAGTCGCTGTTCCGCTTGTTTGCGGTGACCGTCGAGCAACAGGCCGACGGCCGCGGCGATGTCCTCGCGGTCGGACCGGCCGGGCGCCAGATAGCCCCGGTCGGGGCCGAACCGGCTCGTGTAGTCGGCCACCTCGCGGGACAGGTCGATCTGCTCGGCCCCCTTCGGCACGGGCCCGCGGGCGTCGTCCACGGTGCCGCCCGGGGTGCGGAGCAGGGCGGTGAGACCGGCCGCGAGACCGGTGACGACCAGCAGCAGTGTTGCGATCGTTATGAGACGTGAGCGATGGGCTCTCATGGTTGTATCAAGATATCCCGGTGAACAGACGCCGTAGCCGGACCCTGTTGTCCTTGCTGACCCCGCTCTCCCTCCTCGCCGCCGTCTCCGGATGCGGACTCCTCTCGGACGACGCCGCTGCCTCGGGCGGCGGGCGCTCCTTCACCGTCGCGGCCGCCGGGGACATCCTCATGCACCCCGAACTGGTCGACCAGGCGCGCAAGGACGCCAAGCGCACCGGCAAGGGCGTGGACGGGCTGGACTTCGAGCCGATGATGGCCGGGATCAAGCCGCTGATCAGCAAGGCCGACCTGGCGATCTGCCACTTCGAGCCGGTGATGGGCCCGGCGACCGGACCGTTCGAGGGCTTCCCGGACTTCCAGGTGCCGCCGCAGCAGGCGAAGACCATCAAGGACATCGGCTACGACACCTGTTCCACCGCCTCCAACCACACCCTCGACCACGGCTACGACGGCGTGAAGCGCACCCTCGACGCCCTGGACGCCGCCGGCCTGAAGCACACCGGCTCCGCCCGCACCGCGAAGGAGGCGAACACCCCGCTGATCATGGACGTCAAGGGCGTCAAGGTCGCGCAGATCTCCTTCGCCTACGGCTTCAACGAGCCGCACACGCTGCCGAAGGACAAGCCCTGGCTGGCCAACCTGCAGGACCTGGGCCGGATCAGGGCCGCCGAGCAGCGGGCCCGCAAGGCCGGTGCTGAGGTGGTGATCCTCTCCCTGCACTGGGGCCGTGAACACCATCCGGAGCCGTCGGGCTCGCAGATCTCCTTCGCCCGGCAGATCGCCCGGAACACCGGTATCAACCTGGTCATCGGCCACCACGCGCACGTCGTGGAGCCGATGGAGAAGGTCGACGGGACCTGGATCTCCTACGGCCTCGGCAACCAGATCGCCCGGCACGAGGTGCCGACGGGCCTGACCGAGGAGGGCGTGATCGCCTGGTTCACGTTCACCGAGCAGGGTAAGGGCCACTGGGACGTCCAGCCGCGGTTCGAGCCGACGCTGCTGACGATCCCGCCGGACGCCGAGAACGTCCGGGACGGCGGCACCGCCGCGTACACCGGCGACGACGTACGGGACTACCGCCTGCTGGACGTGCCGGCCGCGCTCCGCGACGACCGCGACCTCACCGACGCCCAGAAGGCCCGGCTGCGGCTGGCCTTCGAGCGCACCGAGGGCACCCTGCTGAACCGCGGCGCGGCCAAGGACGGGCTGAAGCCGCTCACGCCGCTGCCCGAGTAGACGCCGGAGAGGCCGCCATGCCGGAGAGGCCCCCAGAGGCAACGCATTTGTCCGAACTTGTCCGACGGTTGCGCGATGTTGCCTAGATCACGTCGGACTTACTGCAACTTAGTGCCCCTCTTATCTGTCTGAGGTATCCGGGCGGGCCCTTAGTGTCGGTACGCCCGGAGCCCGTTTTCACGAGAGGACACCTCCCTTGGCGTCACCGCCCCCGGCGCGGCAGCACCGAGCCCGCCGCCGAGCCGACATGTCGCTGATCGGAGGCATCCGCCCGCCGATCGCGGTCCTCTCGGCGCTGCTGCTGACGCTCGCCGCCATCACGGCCCTGGTGCTGGGCCGCGTCGACGACGCCGGCGTGCCGAAGGCGGTGCTGAACTCCCAGCAGCACTTCGCCGAGGACGGTGCCATCGCGCTGCGCGCCTCCATCGACGAGTCCGTCAAGGACGTCACCCGCTCCGCCACGCTGTTCAGCGCCGGGCAGCCGGTCTCCGGCGACGCCGTCCTCGACAAGCTCGGCAGCACCTACGAGAAGTGGATGGGCACCGCCGTCGTCGAGGTCCGCACCGGCAAGCTGGTCGCGGCCCGCGGCGAGACGGTGCCGCTGACCTCCGTGGACCTCTCCTCGCTCAGCGGCGAGGACGGGCTGGCCCCGCGCATGGTCCGGCTGAAGAACGGCGAGGTACGGCTGCTGTCCTTCGGACTGCTGACCTGGCCGGGCAAGCCGCAGCTGCTGCTGGTGGCCTCCAGGAACCTGAAGTTCCCCGGCATCAGCCTCGGCCAGTTCCGCTCCATCGCCGTGGTCGACGCGGGCGGCGCGATCCTCAGCAGCGACGGCATCGCCGAACCGGAGTCCGCACGCAACAGCATCGACCGCAAGGACATCACGGACTCCCGCAAGCAGCTGAAGGACTTCGCCGGGCAGGCCGCCCGTCGCGCGAAGCAGGATCCGCGCAGCAGCAAGGAGCCCGGCAGCGGCGGCTACCAGGGCGTCAGCGGCAGCCTCCTCGGCGGCAAGCTGCTCGGCGACCGCTCCGTCGCCGGATACGCCACGCTCGCGGCAGCCGAGCCCGGCGAGACCACCACCGCCTCCGGACTCGGCCTGTCCGTGGTCGCCATGGTCAAGGTGACCGAGGAGTCCGGCGGGACCCAGTCCCCGGTGTTCGGGCTGGCGGCGGGCGCCGCGCTGCTCGTCGTCGGCGCCCTGGCCGTGGCGGTGCTGCTGGGCACCGTGCAGCGCCCGCTCATCCGGCTGTTCCTGGAGTCCCGCCGGCTCACCCGCGGCGATCTGACCCGGCCCGTCACCGTCCCCGGCTACGGCGAGGCGCACCGCATCGGCGGCGCCCTGGAACGGCTGCGCCGGCAGCTGCTCGGCGAGAGCGCCGAGGCCACCGGAGCGGCCGAACGCCCCAGCGGCCCGCGCCGGGTGGGCACCCGCGCCCTCCTCGCGGTCTGCGCCGTGCTGCTCCTGGCCTGGGCCGCGCCGCTGATGCTGCTGTTCAACCGCGCCGACAACACCGCCGAGATACCCCGGCAGCTCGTCAACGACCAGCGCGAACGCACCGACACGCTCAGCGACCGGGTGCGCCGCGCGCTCAACGAGGGCGACGCCGACCTGCAGTCGGTGGCCTCCCTGATCGGGGACAAGACCGCACCCGACGCCATGGAGACGGTGCTGGAGCGCACCTACAACGAGAACAAGCGCTACCGCTCCCTCTACGTCGTCGACTCCTCCGGCGAGATCAAGGCCCGCGAGGGCAAGGACCCGAAGGTGATCCGGCAGAACCGCGTCTCCGACAAGCCCCTGCGGCTGCTCGGCCGCGGCGGCAAGGAGCCCGTGGTCGTCGCCGTCGCCGAGATACCCGGCCGGGACGGGGACCGACTGATCGGCGAGTTCCGTCCCGAGTTCCTCAACGCCCTGCTGACCCGCCCGGGCCTCGGCGTGGTCCGGCTCGTGGACGACCGTAACAAGGTCATCGCCGGCAACACCGGCTTCCTCGCCTTCCAGTCGCTGCCCGACCAGCACCTGACGGACCTCGTCGAGGCCAGCGCCCAGCGGCTCGGCAAGAAGCCGCGGCCCAACGGGGTGCTGTACCGGGAGAACGGGCTGCGGATCGCCGCCGCCGCGCCGTTCTCCGGCAGCGGCTCGGCCGAGTCGCTGCACTGGAGCGTGGTCAGCTGGGAGCCCGTCGACCGGCTCGCCATCCCGGAGTACGACACCCAGAACCGCACCGTCCTCGCCGGTCTGCTCGGCGCCGCCGCGGCCGTCGCCTGCCTGGGCTGGCTGCACATCGTCGTCGCCCGGCCGCTGCGCACCCTCGCCGACCGGGCCGAGGCACTGGCCGGGGGCGACCGCAAGACCGTGCTCTTCCCGCAGCACCACGACGAGGTCGGCGCCGTCACCCGCTCCCTGGAACTCATCCGGCAGCAACTGCAGGACCAGCGCAAACAGCAGCCTCGCCGGACCCCGCCGCCCCGGCCCTCCGCACCGCGGCAGGAGCCGCCCGAGCCGTACACGCCGCCGTCGCACCCGGACCCGTACCCGCCCCAGCAGTACCCGCCCCAGCAGTACACAAGGAACTGATCACCCGTGCTCTTCCTCTACACCGTGCTGCTGGTCTGCTGCGCGATGCTGCTCGCAGCAGGCATCGTGGAACAGCGGCGGCACTTCACCAACCTGGACCACATCCCCACCCGGGTCCTGGTCAACGGCATCCGCGGCAAGTCCTCCATCACCCGGCTGTGCGCGGGCGCCCTGCGCGGCGGAGGCCTCACCACCGTCGCCAAGACCACCGGCACCGCGGCCCGGTTCATCCACCCGGACGCCACCGAGGAGCCGGTCTACCGCAAGTTCGGTATCGCCAACGTGGTCGAGCAGATCGGCATCGTGCGGCGCGCCGCCGCGTACAAGCCGGACGCGCTGGTCATCGAGTGCATGGCCGTGATGCCGGCCCTGCAGGAGATCAACCAGTCCAAGCTGATCCGCTCCACCATCGGCGTGCTGTGCAACGTCCGCGAGGACCACCTCGCCGAGATGGGCCCCACCCTGGACGACGTGGCGCGCTCGCTGTGCCGCTCGATGCCCGAGGACGGCATCTGCGTCACCGCCGAGAAGGACCGCTTCGACATCCTCGAGGAGGAGGCGGACGCCCGGAACTGCAAGCTGATCTACGCCGACCCCGAGACGGTGACCGACGAGGAGCTGCGCGGGTTCAGCTGGTTCACCTTCAAGGAGAACGTCGCCATCGCGCTGACCGTCGCCGAACTCCTCGGCGTGGACCGCGAGACGGCCCTGCAGGGCATGTACGACGCCCCGCCCGACCCCGGTGTCCTCTCCGTCGAGCGCTATCGGACGCCCGAGGGCAAGAAGCTGCGGTTCGCCAACGTCTTCGCCGCCAACGACCCCGAGTCGACGCTGATGAACATCAACCAGCTGCTCGACCTCGGCGCCATCCACCGCCCGCTCAACGTGGTCATCAACTGCCGCCCCGACCGCGTCGAACGCAACGGTCAGATGGGCGAGATCATCCCCGACCTCGACCCCGAGCGCGTCTTCGTCATCGGCCACCCGGCCAAGTCCGCCATCGACGCCATCCCCGCCGAGTTCCGCTCGCGCGCCGTGGACCTCGGCGGCGACAAGCGCGACCCCGAGGAGTTCATGGGCAAGATGCTGGACATGCTCGGCGCGGACTCGTCGATGGTAGCGATCGGCAACATCCACGGCCAGGGCGAGATCCTGCTGGAGCACCTCGCCGAACTCCCGCCGGACGACAGCGCCGACGAGCCGGTCGCCGCGGCACCGGCCGGCCGGACCGAGCCGGCGCCCGCCCGGGTCGACCCCTCGGAGACGATGCAGCTGTACGCGCCCCGCATCGACCCCTACCAGCACTACTCGGAGGCGTACGAGTCGCGCTACGCCCAGCACCAGCAGCCGTACGTCCCGCAGCTTCCGGTGCAGCGGAGCGCCGCACAGCCCCACCGGCACGAGGAGCCGGTGCACCGGGCCGGACACGAGCAGGCGCAGTCGTACGGCACCTGGACCGAGCCCCAGCCCAATCAAGCCGGCCGGCCCGCCCTGCCCCAGGCACCCGCCGACAGCGGCCGACCGGCGCAGTCCCGCGGGCTGTTCGAGCCCCGCATCCCGCCCCAGCCTTCCGCCGACGACAGCCAGCAGTGGCACAGCCCAGGAGAACAGCGTTGATCCCCTCCGTCCTCACCCCCGAGATCGCCGCGATCGGCATCGGCCTGGGCCTGATGTTCTCTCTCATGTGTTACCTGACGACCAACCTGTCGCCGGGCGGCATGATCACTCCGGGCTGGCTCGCGCTCACCCTGATCGAGGACCTCCAGCGCGCCGCGCTCGTCGTCGGCGTGACCGTGCTGACGTACCTCGCCACACTGCTCATGCAGAAGTTCGTGATCCTGTACGGCAAGCGGCTCTTCGCGGCGGTCGTGCTCAGCGGTGTGCTCATCCAGGCCACCGTGATCATCGTGCTGCAGATGGAGTTCCCGCTGTTGTACGCCAACCAGACGCTCGGCTTCATCGTCCCCGGCCTGATCGGCTACCAGCTGGTCCGCCAGCCCAAGGGCGCGACCCTGCTGTCCGTCGCGTCGGTCTCCCTCGCCACCTATGTGGTGCTGACCGCCGGCATCCTCCTCGGCGCCATGCCGACCGCCTGAACCCGCCCGTATCCGACGCACGCATTCCTGGAGCCCCCACCATGCCGAAGCGCAAAGGCCGCCCGGTCGTCCACACGGTGACGGTCCTGGCGCTGCTCGCGGGCAGCGCCTACTTCACCTTCGAACTGCGCAAGGACGAGCAGGCGAAGGTCCCGGCCGCCCAGAGCATCACCGAGAACCTGAACAGCTCGGGCGGGGCGACCGGCAAGCAGACCTGGGAACGGCTGAACAACCCGGCGCGCTCGGTCCTGCGCGACGGCAAGGGCGCGGTCATCGCCACCTTCACGGACGGCGCCCGTACCGCCACCCTCAAGGGCCCGACCCGCACCTTCAGCGAACCGGCCAACACCACCACCAAGGTGGTCACCGACGACTGGGTCCGCCTGATGCCGGAGACCTGGACCAAGGGTTCCGAGAAGCAGCAGTGGTTCAAGGACTGGTTCAAGCAGTACTACGGCAGCGAGGAGGACGACGTCTTCGCGTTCGCCTTCCAGTACATCGTGGGCGCGCCGGCCAAGAAGGACGACCAGGGCGTCCAGTACGCCGGGCACGCCACCTACGGCCCCCTCAAGGCCGACGGCGTCGACCGCTACGAGCAGACCGACTTCTACGACTACCTGGGCATCCCGTACACCTTCCGGGACGGTGTCACCCAGTACCCGCAGCAGGACCGCCTGCGCGCCGTGGACTGCTCCGGCTATCTGCGCCTGGTCTACGGCTACCGCGCCCGCTACCCGCTGATGTCCGACAACGACCACGGCGACGGGCTGCCGCGCACCGCCGACGGCATGGCCCGCGGCAAGGAGGGCGTCGACATCATCAAGCTCCAGGGCCCGAGCCCCTGGTACGTACGGCCGCAGAACATCGACGTCCTCCAGCCCGGCGATCTGCTGTTCTTCAAGATGGACCACCGCACCGGCAACCACATGGACCACTCCGCGATCTACCTCGGCCCGGACACCGAGGGCCACAAGGTCTTCATCTCCAGCCGCAAGGAGCAGAACGGCCCCACGATCGGCGACCAGGGCGGTGTCTCGCGTCTCGACGGCAACGGTTTCTACGCCAAGCTGTTCCGCACGGCGAAGCGGCTGTGACCAGGGGCGGCGAGGGTTTTTGTGCGGCCCGCGGCTAGAGTGAACCGGTGAACGGCGACTGGCTCCTGCGCGGCCGAGACGGCCGGCTCAGTGTCTACCAGCTGTCGGGCGACGCCGTCCTGTGCCGGGCGGAGCGCGAGCCCGGCGGCCCCTGGACCACCCCGCGCACGGTGGGCGGCGACCAGAAACTGCACCCCGTGCTGGCGCTCGGCCAGGGCACCGACGGCTACGCCCATCTGGTGTCCTGGCGGCCCACCGTCAAGGGCGAGTCGGGACTCGTCCACTCCACCCACTACCGGCCGCGCCTCGCGGCCCTGGACTGGAACCCGCTCGGCCACCCGCAGAGGAAGGGCGACCGCACGGGCACGCCCGCGGTGGCCGTCGACGCCCAGGGTCGCGCCCATGTCTTCGTGCCCGACGGCCAGGGCGGGGTGCGCCTGCTCGTCCAGAAGGAGAAGGGCGGCTGGGCGGCCTGGCGGGACCTGAAGGGCGAGAACGTCCGGGACGGTCTGGCGGCGGTGACGGGGGAGTCCGGCCGGGTCGAGCTGTACGCGGCCGTCCCCGACGGGATCCGCCACTGGCGCCAGGAGGAGGCGGGCGCCGAGCCGGTCCTGACCCAGTCCCTGCGCACCCCGGTCCGCCCGGGCACCCTCTACGCCCTCGCCACGTCTCCCGACAGCACGACGCTCTTCTACACCGACACGGACGGCGACCTGTGCGCCTGGCGCCCCGGCGGCAAACCGGTCACCCTGCTGCCCTCCGCCGGTTCCGGCCCGGTCTCGGCGGTCCGCTGCGAACTCGACGGCCACGACTGCACCCTGCTCGCCCAGCGCTCGGCGAGCGGCCGCGTCGCCTTCTCCGCCTACCCGACCGAACGGGAGTCGGCGGGCGCCTGGTGGACCGAGTCGGGCCCGCGCCTGCCGGTGGACGCGACGGTGTCCCTGACGACGGACCAGGACGACCGGGTCGTTGCGGCGACGTTGTCCCCGTCGACCGGCCAACTCCTGCTGACCCGCCGCAAGTCCGAGCCGGGACTGGCACTGGAGGCGTGGCGGCAGGTCTGAGTGCGCCATGATGGCCACCGTGGACACCGAGACTCTCATCGACGCCTGGCGGCGTCTCCTCGCCGACTCCGGAAAGACATGGGTGCTGTTCGAGCACGGCACCTGCGTGGTGCTCGAACAGCCCACCGGGGACCCGGCCGCCCAAGCCACCGAGATCCTGCGGGAGTTCGGGCCGGTACGGGTGGGAGGGCCCGCGGGCGACTTCCGGGTGCTGGAACTGAACAACGGCGAGGGCTGGCTGGTGACCGGCCACCACCCGGACGTCGTCACCTTCGTCCCGCTGGACGACTCCGCCGATCCCTCACACCTGGCCGTCGGCATCCTCGGCCGCTCCCGGCGCGACCGGGACGGCACCGAGCTGCACGTCGTCCATGTCGAGGACGACCGCCCGGCCGAGGCCTGACAACGCCGATGCCCGGCACACCAGTCGGTGTGCCGGGCATCGTACGACCGTACGCGGTGCCTTACGCGGGGACGCTCGCCACGCCCTGCGCCAGGAACTTCTTGCCGTTCACGCGCTCCGAGACGCCCTCGCGGTCCAGGTACGGCGTGATGCCGCCCAGGTGGAAGGGCCAGCCGGCGCCGGTGATGAGGCAGAGGTCGATGTCCTGGGCCTCGGCGACGACGTCCTCGTCGAGCATGAGCCCGATCTCCTGCGCCACCGCGTCCAGCACCCGGGCGCGGACTTGCTCCTCGGTGAGCACGACGTCGCCCTGCTTCAGCAGCGCGGCGACCTCCGGGTCCAGCTCCGGCTTGCCGCTGTCGTAGACGTAGAAGCCGCGCTTGCCCGCCTTGACCACGGCGGCGAGGTTCGGGGAGACCGTGAAGCGGTCCGGGAAGGCCCGGTTGAGGGTCTCCGAGACGTGCAGGCCGATCGCCGGACCGACCAGCTCCAGCAGCACCAGCGGGGACATCGGCAGACCGAGCGGCTCCACGGCCTTCTCGGCGACCTCGACCGGGGTGCCCTCGTCGATGACGTTCTGGATCTCGCCCATGAAGCGGGTCAGGATGCGGTTCACGACGAACGCCGGGGCGTCCTTGACCAGAACCGCGGTCTTCTTCAGCTTCTTGGCGACGGCGAACGCGGTGGCCAGGGAGGCGTCGTCGGTCTTCTCGCCGCGGACGATCTCCAGCAGCGGCAGTACCGCGACCGGGTTGAAGAAGTGGAAGCCCACGACCCGCTCGGGGTGCTTGAGCTTCGACGCCATCTCCGTCACCGACAGCGAGGAGGTGTTGGTCGCGAGGATCGCGTGCGCCGGGGCGACCGCCTCGACCTCCGCGAACACCTGCTGCTTGACGCCGATCTCCTCGAAGACGGCCTCGATGACGAAGTCGGCGTCCGCGAAGGCCTCGGCCTTGTCCAGCACACCGGTCACCAGCGCCTTGAGGCGGTTGGCCTTGTCCTGGTTGATCCGGCCCTTGCCGAGCAGCTTGTCGATCTCGGAGTGGACGTAACCCACACCCTTGTCGACGCGCTCCTGGTCGATGTCGGTCAGCACGACCGGCACCTCCAGGCGGCGCAGGAAGAGCAGGGCCAGCTGGGAGGCCATCAGACCGGCGCCGACGACGCCGACCTTGGTGACCGGGCGGGCCAGGTTCTTGTCCGGGGCGCCCGCGGGACGCTTGCCGCGCTTCTGGACCAGGTTGAACGCGTAGAGCCCGGCGCGCAGTTCGCCGCTCATGATCAGGTCCGCGAGGGCCTGGTCCTCGGCGTCGTAACCCTGCTGCAGGTCGCCGTTCTTGGCGGCCGCGATGATGTCGAGGGCGCGGTAGGCGGCCGGAGCCGCGCCGTGCACCTTGGAGTCCGCGATGAACCGGCCCTTGGCCACGGCCTGGTCCCAGGCCTCACCGCGGTCGATCACCGGGCGCTCGACCTGGACGTCGCCCTTGAGGACCTGCGCGGTCCAGATCAGCGACTGCTCCAGGAAGTCGGCGCCCTCGAAGATCGCGTCGGCGATGCCGAGCTCGAAGACCTGCTTGCCCTTGAGCTGCTTGTTCTGGTTCAGCGAGTTCTCGATGATGACCGAGACGGCCTTGTCGGCACCGATCAGGTTCGGCAGCAGGGTGCAGCCGCCCCAGCCGGGGACCAGGCCGAGGAAGACCTCGGGCAGCGAGAACGCCGGGACGGCTTTCGACACCGTGCGGTAGGTGCAGTGCAGACCGACCTCGACACCGCCGCCCATCGCCGCGCCGTTGTAGTAGGCGAAGGTCGGCACGGCCAGGTTCGACAGACGCTTGAAGACGTCGTGGCCGCCCTTGCCGATGGCGAGCGCGTGCTCGTGCTCCTTGAGGACCTCGACGCCCTTGAGGTCGGCGCCGACCGCGAAGATGAACGGCTTGCCGGTGATGCCGACGCCGACGATCTCGCCGTCCGCCGCCTCCTTCTCGACCTGGTCGATGGCGGTGTTCAGGTTCGCCAGCGAGCCGGGGCCGAAGGTGGTCGGCTTGGTGTGGTCGAAACCGTTGTCCAGCGTGATCAGCGCGAAACGGCCGGCGCCGAACGGCAGGTCGAAGTGGCGTACGTGCGCACTGGTGACGACCTCGTCGGGGAACTGCTGCGCGGCCTGCTTCAGAAGCTCGGCGGTGGTGCTCACTTGTCCCCCTCGAAGTGCGGGTTCTCCCAGATGACCGTCGCGCCCATGCCGAAGCCGACGCACATGGTGGTCAGGCCGTAGCGGACGTGTCGCTGCTCCTCGAACTGGCGGGCCAGCTGCGTCATCAGACGGACGCCGGAGGAGGCCAGCGGGTGACCGAAGGCGATGGCGCCGCCGTACTGGTTGACGCGCTCGTCGTCGTCCGCGATGCCGTAGTGGTCGAGGAAGGCCAGGACCTGGACGGCGAAGGCCTCGTTGATCTCGAACAGGCCGATGTCGGAGATGGACAGGCCCGCCTTGGCGAGGGCCTTCTCCGTGGCCGGGATCGGGCCGTAGCCCATGACCTCCGGCTCCACGCCCGCGAAGGCGTAGGAGACGAGCCGCATCTTGACCGGCAGGCCGTTCTCGCGGGCGAAGTCCTCGGAGGCGATGATCGAGGCGGTGGCGCCGTCGTTCAGACCGGCCGCGTTACCGGCGGTGACCCGGCCGTGGACGCGGAACGGCGTCTTCAGGCCGGACAGGCTCTCCAGGGTCGTGCCCGGGCGCATCGGCTCGTCGGCGGTGACCAGGCCCCAGCCGGTCTCGCCGGCCTCCGGGTTGGTGCGGCGCACCGAGATCGGCACCAGGTCCTGCTGGATCTTGCCGTTGGCGTACGCCTTGGCGGCCTTCTCCTGCGAGCGGACCGCGTACTCGTCGGCGCGCAGCTTGGTGATGTGCGGGTAGCGGTCGTGCAGGTTCTCCGCCGTCATGCCCATGAACAGGGCCGACTCGTCGACCAGCTTCTCGGAGACGAACCGCGGGTTCGGGTCCACGCCCTCGCCCATCGGGTGGCGGCCCATGTGCTCCACGCCACCGGCGATGACGGCGTCGTAGGCACCGAAGGCGATCGAACCGGCGGTGGTCGTCACGGCGGTCAGCGCGCCGGCGCACATGCGGTCGATGGAGTAGCCGGGCACCGACTGCGGCAGGCCCGCGAGGATGCCGGCCGTACGGCCGAGGGTGAGGCCCTGGTCGCCGATCTGCGTGGTGGCCGCGATGGCGACCTCGTCGATCTTCTTCGGGTCCAGACCGGGGTTGCGGCGCAGCAGCTCCCGGATCGCCTTCACGACGAGGTCGTCGGCGCGGGTCTCGTGGTAGATGCCCTTCGGGCCCGCCTTGCCGAACGGGGTGCGGACGCCGTCGACGAAGACGACGTCCCTGACGGTACGAGGCACGATGGCTCTCCTCCAGGGTGCGGGATGGCACTGCTGCGTTGCGCTGAGCGCGCGCTCAGGACCCATGCTACTTATGAGTAACGTAGCTGCACAGTCCTGGTGGGGGGAGCGGTGAACGTCACACCCCGGCCGGCTTCTCCGTCCCTTCCCTGCAGCGGTCCCAGGATCTTGGCGTGATCTCGACGTGTCTGTTCCGCTTCCGTGAGGTGCGCGGGGAACCAAAGACAGCCCGCAGCCGCCGTATCCGATCGAGCGTCACGGCGGCTAGGCACCCTTCGCGGACAGCGCACTCACCAGCACCGGCGTGACCAGTTCCACCTGCCACGCACGCGCGCCGTACCCCGCCAGCGCAGCCCCGACGGACTCGGTGTCGACAGTCTTCGGCGGCTCCCAGCAAATACGCCGGACCGTGTCCGGCGAAACCAGGTTCTCCTGCGGCATGGCGAGCCGCTCGGCGAGAGCGCTGACTCCCGCCCGGGCCGCGGTCAGCCGGGCAGCGGCGACGGGGTCCTTGTCGGCCCAGGCCCGCGGCGGCGGAGGCCCGGTCACGGGCTGACCCGGCTGAGGCAGCGCGGAGTCCGGCAGGGCCTTGGCCCGGTCGACCGCCGCCTGCCACTGCTCCAGCTGCCGCCGCCCCATCCGGTGGCCGAACCCGTTCAGCGTCGCGAGCGCATGGGCGTTGGCCGGAAGAGCGAGCGCCGCCTCCACGATGGCGGCGTCGCTGAGCACCTTGCCCGGCGAGACATCCCGCCGCTGCGCGATCCGGTCCCGCGTCTCCCACAGCTCCCGTACGACACCGAGCTGCCGGCGCCTGCGCACCTTGTGCATCCCGGACGTACGCCGCCACGGGTCCTTCCTCGGCTCGGCCGGCGGTGCGGCCGCGATCGCGTCGAACTCCTGCAGGGCCCACTCCAGCTTGCCCTGCCGGTCCAGCTCCTTCTCCAGGGCGTCGCGCAGGTCGACGAGGAGTTCCACGTCGAGCGCGGCGTATCTGAGCCACGGCTCGGGCAGCGGCCGGGTCGACCAGTCGACGGCGGAGTGGCCCTTCTCCAGGACGAAGCCGAGGACGTTCTCGACCATGGCGCCGAGCCCGACCCGGGGGAACCCGGCGAGCCGGCCGGCCAGCTCGGTGTCGAAGAGCCGGGTCGGGACCATGCCTATTTCGCGCAGACAGGGCAGGTCCTGGGTGGCGGCGTGCAGGACCCATTCGACGCCGGACAGGGCCTCGCCGAGCCCGGACAGGTCGGGGCAGGCCATGGGGTCGATCAGGGCGGTTCCCGCACCCTCGCGGCGCAGCTGCACCAGGTAGGCGCGCTGGCCGTAGCGGTAGCCGGAGGCGCGCTCGGCGTCGACGGCGACCGGGCCGGAGCCCGCGGCGAAGGCGGCGACCACCTTGGCGAGCGCGGCCTCGTCGGCGACGACGGGCGGAATTCCCTCGCGGGGTTCGAGCAGCGGTGTCGGCGCCCCCATCACAGAAGATCCGGCGTCGTCCGGAGGAGTGCCTCCGGTGGTACGCAGGGAGCTGTCTGCTGCGGTGTCTTGGGCGTCGGTCACCTGTCAAGGGTATCGGTGTGTGGACGGCGCCCGTCGACGGAACGTTCCGTCGATGGGCGCCGGAGGGTCGTAAACCAGTCAGGCCGGTGAAAGGTGCGGTTCACGTGAGTGCACCGTCCGCTGCTCTGAACGGCTCAATGGGTGGCTTAAGGGTGGCTCGGTAAACGGTGATCGTTTCGGTGACCGGCTCGGGACCGGCGCGGTGATCGGGCTGGGCTCAGTGGATGATCCCCGTGCGCAGGGCCACGGCCACCATGCCGGCCCGGTCGCCCGTGCCCAGCTTGCGGGCGATGCGGGCGAGGTGGCTCTTGACGGTCAGGGCGGACAGGCCCATGGAGACGCCGATCGCCTTGTTCGACTGGCCCTCCGCGACCAGCCGCAGCACCTCGACCTCGCGGCCGGACAGCTCGCGGTAGCCGCCCGGGTGGCTCGGGGCACCCGGGGGGCGGCGGTGCATCCGGGCGGCGCCGAGGGGAGCGGCGCCGGGCCGGGTGGGCATGCCGAGGTTGGTACGGGTGCCGGTGACGACGTAACCCTTGACCCCGCCGGCCAGGGCGTTGCGCACCGCGCCGATGTCGTCGGCGGCGGACAGCGCCAGCCCGTTGGGCCAGCCCGCGGCGCGGGTCTCGGACAGCAGGGTCAGGCCGGAGCCGTCGGGCAGATGGACGTCGGCGACGCAGATGTCGCGCGGGTTGCCGATGCGGGGACGAGCCTCCGCGACGGACGAGGCTTCGATCACGTCGCGCACGCCGAGCGCCCACAGATGGCGGGTGACGGTGGAACGGACGCGGGGGTCGGCCACGACCACCATGGCGGTCGGCTTGTTCGGGCGGTAGGCGACCAGGCTTGCGGGCTGCTCGAGGAGAACGGACACCAGGCCTCCTGGGTGGGGGGACGGGGCCGGCTTGTGGGGAGGAAGCCGGGACGAACCGTGCTTTCAGGTCACAGTCGTCTTCGGCAGCAAACTCGTCCGCCTTTAGAGAATGATCACGATCTAGTGAGTAACAATCCGTGCAATTCGGACACACGATCGATCATCCGAAGATCGAGTCGGTTCGAGCGAGTGTCATTCGGGGTCGGAAAGTGGCCGTATCGACAAAGGGATGGTCAATAAGGCGCCCATGCGGATGAAGGGCCGGTCCGACGGCCCCGCTCACCGTGACTGCGGACCCCTGCGCTGCGGCAGCGTGACCACCGAGGCGTCGCCCGGACCGGCCGGCGGCAGCCCCGCGACCTGGACCAGCAGATCGCACCAGGAGGCCAGGTGGGCGGCGGTGTCGGGCACTCCGCCGAGGCCCTCACGGGGCGTCCAGGACGCCCGGATCTCGATCTGCGAGGCCGCCGGCCGCTCGGCCAGCCCGCCGAAATAGTGCGAGCTCGCGCGCGTGATCGTCCCGCTCGGCTCGCCGTAGCCGAGCCCGCGTGCCTGCAGCGCCCCGGTCAGCCACGACCAGCACACCTCGGGCAGCAGCGGATCGGCGGCCATCTCCGGCTCCAGCTCCGCGCGCACCAGCGTCACCAGCCGGAAGGTTCCGCGCCAGGCGTCGTGACCCGCCGGGTCGTGCAGCAGCACCAGACGTCCGTCGGCCAGCTCCTGCTCGCCGTCGATCACCACGGCCTCCAGCGCGTACGTGTACGGGGCGAGCCGCTGCGGGGCGGGGGTGGGCTCCACCTCGACCTGCGGCCGCGACCGGCTGCTGCGCAGGGCGTCGACCGCGGCCTGGAACGCCGGCGGCCCCGGAGTACCGGAACGCCGGTCCGCCTCCTCGGTGTCCTTCACGTCGTCCATTCCGTCAGCGCTGTCCGACATTCGTCCGTGAGCCGCAGCCATGCCGGGAAGAGTAAGGGGAACGGAGCCTTCGTGCAGGGCAAGACACCACCGCGGCGAACGTGGCCGCGGGCGAGCGCCCCGACTCCCGGCCGGCATCGGTCCCGGATCAATCGCATCCGGCGGCATGCGAAACTTGCCCCGTGACCGCCAACACCAGCATGCAGCCGACAGCGACGTACGACAGCGCCTTCCTCAAGGCGTGCAGGCGCGAACCCGTGCCGCACACCCCCGTGTGGTTCATGCGCCAGGCCGGCCGCTCCCTGCCCGAGTACCGCAAGGTGCGCGAGGGCATCCCGATGCTCGAGTCCTGCATGCGGCCCGAGCTGGTCACCGAGATCACGCTGCAGCCGGTGCGCCGGCACCACGTGGACGCGGCCATCTACTACAGCGACATCGTCGTCCCGCTGAAGGCCATCGGCCTCGGCCTCGACATCAAGCCGGGCGTCGGCCCGGTCGTCGAGGAGCCCATCCGCACCCGCGCCGACCTGGCCCGGCTGCGCGACCTCACGCCCGAGGACGTCCCCTACGTCACCGAGGCGATCGGCCTGCTCACCAAGGAGCTGGGACAGACCCCGCTGATCGGTTTCGCGGGCGCGCCTTTCACCCTCGCGAGCTACCTCGTCGAGGGCGGTCCCTCTCGCACGTACGAGAACGCCAAGGCGATGATGTACGGCGACCCCGAGCTGTGGGCCGACCTGCTGGACCGCCTGGCCGACATCACGGCCGCCTTCCTGAAGGTGCAGATCGAGGCCGGCGCGAGCGCGGTCCAGCTGTTCGACTCCTGGGTCGGCGCCCTTGCCCCGGCGGACTACCGGCGCTCGGTCATGCCCGCCTCCGCGAAGGTCTTCGAGGCCGTCTCCGGCTACGGCGTCCCGCGCATCCACTTCGGTGTCGGCACCGGTGAGCTGCTGAAGCTCATGGGCGAGGCCGGCGCGGACGTCGTCGGCGTCGACTGGCGCGTCCCGCTGGACGAGGCGCGGCGCCGCGTAGGCCCCGGCAAGGCGCTCCAGGGCAACCTCGACTCGACGGTCCTGTTCACCGACAAGGACACCGTCGAGGCCAGGGCCCGCGAGGTGCTGGACGCGGCCGCCGGTCTGGAGGGCCATGTCTTCAACCTCGGCCACGGCGTCCTGCCGAACACCGACCCGGACGCGCTCACCCGTCTCGTGGAGTACGTCCACACCGCGACCGCGTGCTGACTCACCACGTGTAACGGGGCCGCGCCCGCCTGCCGAACAGCAGGCCGCCCGGCTCCGGCGGGGGCGGCGTACCGGCCTTGAGCGGCCAGGCCAGCACCATGCCCGCCAGGAATCCGACCACGTGCGCGGCGTACGCCACCGTGCCCGCTCCGGACACACCGTGCCCGGACGAGTAGACCGCCTGCAGCACGAACCAGAAGCCCAGCACCAGCCAGGCGGGCAGCCGGAGCGGCAGGAAGATCAGGAACGGCACGAGGACCCACACCCGCGCCCTCGGCCACAGCACGATGTAGGCGCCGAGCACCCCCGCGATCGCACCGGACGCGCCGATCAGCGGGTCGCCCGAGGTGGCGTTGAGCAGCGCGAAACCGTATCCGGCCGCGTAGCCGCAGACGACGTAGAAGAGGAAGAACCGGATGTGGCCCATCCGGTCCTCGACGTTGTTGCCGAAGATCAGCAGGAAGAGCATGTTCCCGAGCAGGTGCAGCCAGCTGCCGTGCAGGAACATCGCCGTGAAGACCGACAGCGGCGGCGACTTGTCGTAGTGGGGCGCGGCCACCACGCAGCCCGGGCCGTGCGGCCCGACGCCCACCTGTCCCGTCGGGACCAGCCGTGGCAACTGATGGTGGATCAGCTCCCGCGGGACGGCGGCGTAATGATCCATGAAGGCCTGCAGATGGCACAGTTGCGCCAGGTCGCTGCCGCCGGCCACGGAACCGGCTATGCCGGGCGTGGTGACGAACACCAGGACGTTCGCGGCGATGAGGGCGTACGTCACCCAGGGGGTGCGGCGCACCGGGTTCACGTCATGGACGGGGATGACCACACAGAAGTAGTGCCCGGGATGCGGCGGGCGAATCGGTGAACGGCGTCGGGTGCGTGTGCGTATCTCCTTTCAACCGACGTGAGGACAGGCGATGAGCGAACGAATCACTCCTCCGATGCATGCTCTGCCCGACGGCGAGGCGGAGATCTCTCTGGTCCTACGGCTCCCCTGGGAGGACGTGGCCCGGCTCGGCCAGGAGGCCGGGCGGCTCGCCTCCCAGATGCAGCGGCCGGTGACGCTGGACGAGGCGGTGAGCTACCGGCTGCGGTCCACCCGGCCGTCCGCCACGCACGCGAAGCCCGCCGGGGAGCAGCCGCCGGCGGCCGTGTCCGCGCTGCCGCGCATCAGCGGAACGGCCTAGGCGTCCCGCACCTTCGCCGCCGCCTTTCGCGCCGCCACCAGGACCGGGTCCCACACCGGGGAGAAAGGCGGGGCGTAGCCCAGGTCCAGGGCCGTCATCTGTTCCGCCGTCATCCGCGCGGTCAGCGCGACCGCGGCGATGTCGACCCGTTTCGCCGCGCCCTCCCTGCCGACGATCTGGACGCCGAGCAGCCGGCCGGTGCGGCGTTCGGCGAGCATCTTGACCGTCATCGGGGAGGCGCCGGGATAGTAACCGGCGCGGCTGGTGGACTCGATGGTGACCGTCTCGTACTGCAGGCCCACCCGGCCGGCGTCCTTCTCGCGCAGACCGGTGCGGGCGATCTCCAGGTCGCAGACCTTGCTGACCGCCGTGCCGACCACGCCCGGGAAGGTGGCGTAACCGCCGCCGGCGTTGGTGCCGATGACCTGGCCGTGCTTGTTGGCGTGGGTGCCGAGGGGCATGTACTGCTCCTGGCCGGAGACCAGGTTCAGCACCTCCACGCAGTCGCCGCCGGCCCAGATGTTCCCGTGGCCGCGCACCCGCATCGCGAGGTCGGTGAGCAGGCCGCCGTGGGCGCCGAGGGGCAGCCCCGCGGCCCTGGCGAGAGCGGTTTCCGGGCGGACGCCGATGCCGAGGATCACCACGTCCGCCGGGTACTCGGCGTCCTCCGTGGCCACTGCGCGGGCCCGGCCGTCCTCCCCGGTGAGGATCTTGGTGACCTCGGCGTCGTTCACCATGGTGATGCCGAGGCCCTCCATGGCCCGGTGCACCAGACGGCCCATGTCCGCATCGAGCGTCGACATGGGCTCCTTGCCGCGGTTGACGACCGTCACCTCGAAGCCGCGGTTGATCAGCGCCTCCGCCATCTCCACGCCGATGTAGCCGGCGCCCACGACCACGGCCCTGCGGCCACGCGTGCGTGCCAGCGTCTCCAGCAGCGCCTGGCCGTCGTCCAGGGTCTGCACGCCGTGCACCCCGGGGGCGTCCGCGCCGGGCAGGTCGGGGCGGACCGGGCGCGCGCCGGTCGCGATGACGAGCTTGTCGTACGACGTCCAGGACTCGGCGCCGGAATCGACGTCACGCGCGCGTACCCGCTGTCCGGCCACGTCGATCTCCGTGACCTCGGTGCGCAGCCGCAGATCGATCCGGCGCGCCCGGTGCTCCTCGGGGGCGCGGGCGATCAGGGCGTCGCGTTCGGGGACGTCGCCGCCCACCCAGTACGGGATGCCGCACGCAGAGAAGGAGGTGAAGTGGCCGCGTTCGAAGGCCACGATCTCCAGCTCCTCGGGCCCCTTCAGCCGGCGCGCCTGCGACGCCGCGGACATGCCCGCGGCGTCACCGCCGATCACGACCAGTCGTTCCGTCCCGCCCCGTCCGTCACCCATGCTCATGGGAACACGCTACGGGGCGTCGGCATTCAATCCCGGTCCGGCCGCTCCTCGGAGGGTTCCGGCGCCGGGCGGGCCGACGGCAGCGGGCCCGGCGCGGTCGTCGCGGGCGCGGGCTCCCGCCGGCGCGGCAGCCGGGGCCGTACGACCCGCAGCCACAGCAGCGTCAGCAGGGCCGCGAATGCAGCGAACGGCAGGGCGGCGCCGAGCGCGAGGACGATCCAGCGCAGCATGGTCACGAACACGTGCCAGCCGCCGGACAGGGCGTCCACGACACCGGGGGAGTCGTCGCCGGCCGTCTTCTTCACCGGTGTCCGGGACAGCGACAGCGTGATGGTGGCGAGGCTCGTGCGGTCCTTCAAGGACGCCTGCCGGGCCAGCAGCGCCTCCAGGTCGGCCTGACGGCTGCTCAACTCGCCCTCCAGCGCGACGACATCGCTCAGCTTGGTCGCCCGGTCCATGAGCGCGCGGATCCGGTCCACGCTGGCCCGCTGCGACCTGACGCGGCTGTCCACGTCCACGACCTGGTCGGTGACGTCCTCCGCCTGCGCCGTACGGTCGATCAGCCGGCCCGTGCCCTGGAGTCCGGCGAGCACCTCGTCGTACTGCGCGCTGGGCACCCGCAGCACGACCCGGGTGTGCTCATGGCCGCCGGCGTCCCGGCCGGTGCTCTCCTTGCTGACGTAGCCGCCCGCGTCCTCCGCGGTGGTCCGGGCCTGGTCCAGGGCCTTGGGCACGTCCTTGACCTGGAGGGTGAGGGACGCGGTGCGGATGATCGCGCTCTGGGTGAGCCGCGGTGTCTTCGGTGCCGCCGGCTTGGCGCTGTCGGCCGCGCCCGGCCCGGCGGCCACGCCGGCTCCGTTCGCCGCGGACTTCGCCGAGCCGTCGCCGCCCGAGTCGGCCGCACCGCCGCACCCGGCGAGGGCGAGGGAGGCGGCGAGCAGGATCCCCGCCAGGGCCCTGGTGGGGCGTGCGGGTCGTGTGGAACGTGATGTGTGCATGGGCGGTACCCCCGAGGGCTCTGCGGCCTGTGACGTCCCTACGACGGCCGGACGCGCCGGAACGTTCGGACAACGGCCCCGGTGTGGGGACCTCCGGCCCTGGCGGGAGTGTCAGTGGGGTCTGAGAGAGTGGGGGACATGAGCGCAACGGGTACGCGTACGGGGCATGTCGTCGTCATCGGAGCCGGTATCGCCGGGCTGGCAGCCGCCCACCGGCTGCTCGGGCGCGGCACGCGCGTGACCGTGCTGGAGGCCGCGGAGCGGGTCGGCGGCAAGCTGCTGCCCGGCGAGATCGCGGGCGTGCGGGTCGACCTGGGCGCCGAGTCGATGCTCGCCCGCCGCCCCGAGGCCGTGACCCTGGCACGCGAGGTGGGCCTGGCGGAGCGCCTCCAGCCGCCGGCCACCGCGACCGCCTCGATCTGGACCCGCGGCGCCCTGCGCCCCATGCCCAAGGGCCATGTGATGGGCGTCCCCGGCACCGCCGCCGCGCTCTCCGGTGTGCTCTCCGACGAGGACCTGGCCCGTATCGAGCGCGACGCCGACCTGCCGCGCACCGAGGTCGGCGACGACGTGGCCGTGGGGGAGTACGTGGCCGCGAGGCTCGGCCGCGAGGTCGTCGACCGCCTGGTCGAGCCGCTGCTCGGAGGGGTGTACGCGGGCGACGCGTACCGCATCTCGATGCGCTCGGCCGTCCCGCAGCTCTTCCAGGCCGCCCGCACCCACACCTCCCTCACGGAGGGTGTCCGCGAGATCCAGGCCAAAGCGGTGGCGAACCAGCAGACCGGGCCGGTCTTCATGGGCATCGAGGGCGGAGTCGGCACCCTGCCGCTCGCGGTCGCCGACTCCGTCCGGGCCCGCGGCGGCGAGATCCTCACCGGCACACCGGTCACCGAGCTGCGCCGCGAGGCGTCCGGCGGCTGGCGGCTCACCGCCGGGGAGCGGGCCCTGCACGCCGACGCCGTGATCGTCGCCGTACCCGCCCCGGCCGCCGCGCGGCTGCTGCGCGCGGAGTCCCCGGAGGCCGCCGCCGAGCTGGCCGCCGTCGAGTACGCGTCCATGGCGCTGGTCACTCTTGCCTACCGCCGCTCCGGCCTGAACCTCCCCGAGGGCAGCGGCTTCCTGGTCCCGCCCGTCGACGGCCGCACCATCAAGGCGTCCACGTTCGCCTCCCGCAAATGGGGCTGGATCGCCGAGGAGGACCCGAACGTGGTCGTGCTGCGCACCTCCGTGGGCCGGCACGGCGAGACGGAGATCCTCCAGCGGGACGACGCCGCCCTCGTCGAGGTGTCCCGGCACGATCTGCGGGAGGCCACCGGCCTGGACGCCGTACCGCTGCGGACCCGGGTGACCCGCTGGACCGACGGCCTGCCGCAGTACCCCGTCGGGCATCACGCGCGCGTGGCCCGCATCCGAGAGCACGTCGCCAAGCTGCCGGGCCTCGCGGTGTGCGGCGCGCAGTACGACGGCGTCGGCATCCCGGCCTGCATCGCGGGCGCGTACGCGGCCGTCGACCAGCTCGACGGCGACCTGAGCGGAATCCGGGAGCTTACGGCCAACCCGGTGCAGAGCCTCCACGGCGGAGCGGGAGAATAGGGACCATGAGTGACGACGCCCCCACCACCGAGTCCGGCAGGATCCCGAACAAGGGCAAGCTGGCCAAGGACCTCAACGAGGTCATCCGCTACACCCTCTGGTCGGTCTTCAAGCTCAAGGACGTACTGCCGGAGGACCGCGCGGGTTACGCCGACGAGGTCCAGGAGCTGTTCGACCAGCTCGCCGCCAAGGACGTGGCGATCCGCGGCACCTACGACGTCTCCGGCCTGCGCGCCGACGCCGACCTCATGATCTGGTGGCACGCCGAGACCAGCGACCAGCTCCAGGATGCGTACAACCTCTTCCGCCGCACGAAGCTGGGCCGCGCGCTGGAGCCGGTGTGGTCCAACATGGCGCTGCACCGCCCCGCCGAGTTCAACCGCTCGCACATCCCGGCGTTCCTCGCCGACGAGACGCCCCGCAACTACATCAGCATCTACCCGTTCGTGCGCTCCTACGACTGGTACCTGCTGCCCGACGAGGACCGCCGCCGCATGCTCGCCGACCACGGCAAGATGGCCCGCGGCTACCCGGACGTGCGCGCCAACACGGTCGCCTCGTTCTCCCTCGGCGACTACGAGTGGATCCTGGCCTTCGAGGCCGACGAGCTGTACCGCATCGTCGACCTCATGCGCCACCTGCGTGGCTCCGAGGCCCGCATGCACGTCCGCGAGGAAATCCCGTTCTTCACGGGCCGCCGCAAGGACATCGGGGACCTGGTGGCGGGCCTGGCCTAAAGCGCCGCGAAGGGGCTCCTAGCGCCGCCCGGCCCTCAGAGAGCCTCGCTTGGACTCTTTTGCCGGCCCGACCGCCGGAGGCAACCGGTGCGGCGCGCACGACGCGCGCCGCCCCGGAACCCGGCCCTCCAGCAAATACGCGTCGAGGTGGCCGTTGACGCACTGGTTGGGCCCGCCCCCGATCCCGTGCGTCCCCGCATCCCGCTCGGTCACCAGCACCGAGCCGGCCAGCCGCCGGTTCATCTCCAGCGCCCCCGGGTACGGCGTCGCCGCGTCCCGCTCGGCCGCCAGGATCAGCACCGGCGGCAGTTCGCCCGGCCCGGTCCGCACGTCCAGAGGCTGCCGGCGGGGCGCCGGCCAGTAGGCGCACGGCAGGTTCATCCAGGCGTTGTCCCAGGTCTCGAACGGCGCCACCCTGGCCAGCCGGGTGTTGTCGCGGTCCCACTCCTTCCAGTCCGTCGGCCAGGGCGCGTCGTTGCACTCCACGGCCGTGTAGACCGCGCTGCCGTTCTCCGCTTCGGCGGCCGTCTCCGCCCTCGGCGCGGCCAGGCGGACCAGCGGCTTCGGATCGCCGTGCAGATAGGCCGACAGCGCCTCGGCCCGGCTCGGCCAGAAGTCGTCGTCGTACCCGGCCATGAGGAACGCGTTCTGCAGCTGCCCGGGACCCACCTTCCCGCCGGCCGCCTTTCCGGCCAGCCGCTCGCGCGCGGTGTCGTAGCCGCGCTGCACCTTCTCGGCGGTGTTCCCGAGCTTGTAGACGTCGTCGTGACGGGCGATCCACTCCCGGAAGTCCGCCCAGCGGTCCTCGAACGCCGCCGACTGGTCGAGGTTGTTGCGGTACCAGACCTTCGCCGGGTCCGGGTTCACCGCCGAGTCCAGCACCATACGCCGTACGTGCGTGGGGAACAGGGTCGCGTACAGCGCGCCGAAGTAGGTGCCGTACGACGCTCCGACGAAGGTCAGCCGGTCCTCGCCCAGCGCGGCCCGCAGCACGTCGAGGTCCCGGGCGTTGTTCGGCGAGGTGTAGAAGCGCAGCTTGCTCCCGGAGCGCCGGGCGCAGCCGCGCGCGTACGCCCTGGCCTGGGCGATGCGCTGCCGCTTGTACGCCTCCGTCGGGTGGGTCGGCGACGCGGTGGGCGCCTTGACGAAGCGTTCGGGGTCCTCGCAGGACAGCGGCGCCGAACGGCCCACCCCGCGCGGGGCGTAGCCGACCAGGTCGTAGGCGGCGGCGATCCGCTGCCACTGCGGGACCTTGCCGATCAGCGGGAAGTACATGCTGGACGCGCCGGGGCCGCCGGGGTTGTAGACGAGCGCGCCCTGCCGGGGGACCTTCCGCTTGCTGTTGCGCGGGTCCTTCTGCGTCGCCGGGATCCGGCTGACGGTCAGGTGGATCTGCGTGCCCTCCGGGTGGGCGTAGTCGAGCGGGACGGTCACGGTGCCGCACCGCACGTTGCGGGGTGCCTCCGGTACGTCGGTGGCGGAACACGCGCCGAAGTCGATACCGGTCGCCCGGGCGCGGGCCACGGCCACCGCGGTGCCGCGCAGTTCGGCCGTGCCGGGGACGGCGGCCGCCCCGCCCGCCCGGGCCGCACCGCCCGCGGGGGCGGCGGCCAGGGTGGTCAGGAGCAAGGATCCGGCGGCCGAGTACAGGGCGGCAGCTCTCATCGCGTATCCCTTCGGTGCGGCGACGGCGATGGCACGGCTGCCACGGCCCGGCAACAACACAAGGGATATTTCGTTCGGCTCTCGGTGAAGGCAAGCACCACCCGGCCGGTGTCGGCGCCAATGCCCCCTATGCGCCCCTGGAAGACCCTGTGGGGACCCTCAGGCCGCCCTCACTCCCGCCAGGGCTGGTCGCGGTGGGTGAAGGCGGCGCGCAGCTGCGGCTCGCCGATCGCGCGGATCCCGCGTACGGCGACCGAGGTGAGGAGGGACCGCTCGTCGCCGGCCGGCCTGCGCACCAGCGCGCCCAGCAGCCGTTGCCCGGCCGGGGAGGCCCAGCGCGAGTACGGATGCGCCTCGAACCGGGCGATGGCGAGGCAGCTCAGGGACAGGATGAGGGGCAGGGCGAACCACAGTCCGACCAGCAGCCGTGGCGTCCCGGTCTGGACGGGCAGCAGGAGCGCGGTCAGCCCGAGCACCGGCACGGTCGCGGCGGCGGCGCGCACCTGGCGGACGGCGGTGCCCACGGTCGCGCCGGCGCCGTCGGGGACGGCGAGACCGGCGCGCACCAGCCGGTCGGCGAGCCGCCGTACCGCCTCGGCGCCGGCCGCCCGTGCCCGCACGGGGGCGATGCGCGACTGTCCCTCCGGACCTATGGCCCCTATGACGGACTGCTCGATCTCATCACGCCCCCGCGGGTCCACCACCGTGGCCCAGCCGGTGTGCGCGAGGTGCAGGCGCCGCTGGCGGGCCATGGAGACCATCGTCACATCGGCGACCCGGGCCGGGCCGCCGGAGAGGAAGGCCGCCTCGTACAGCGTCAGATCGTGCTCCCGGTCCGCCGTCGTGGCATCCGCGTCCAGGGCTGCCGCGCGGACGGCCGCCAGACAGAGCCGGGTGCACGCCGTACCGGCGAAAGCCCAGGCCAGGAGCAGGAGAAGGACCCAGAACATGACGTGTTTCTATGTCAGAGGCCTAGCTGAGCGCCATGCCCTGTTCACCATCCGGACACAGTGTTGGCGGTCTGTGACGTTCCGTTTCGCGCCCAGGTCAGGGATGTCAGGAGCCGTTCGTCGCCGGCGGCGGGCTGGTGGCGACGGGCGGCAGGGAGTACGACTCGGCCGGCGACGGGGTGACCGGCACGGCGGCACTCGGTTCGACGGCGGTCGGGGTCGGCACGGGGGTGGGCGAGGAGGCCAACTCCTTCGCGAGCGCTGCGAAGTCGACGTACCCGGTCGCCTCCAGGACCTTGATGTGATCCAGGACGGTCGCGTTCGCGTCGTCGGCGAGATCGCGGACCAGGGAGTTCTGGGTGCCGGCCCGGACCGCGGCGACCAGCGCGAACACCCGGCCGTGGGCGAGCCGCAGGATGCCGGCGAACTGGCGGTCGAAGTCCTGGCCCTGCGCTGTCCTCAGGGTGTCGAGCCACTGCTGCTGCTGTTGGTTCGGCTCGTTGGGCAGCGGTACGCCGAGCTGGGTGGCGACGGTGCGGACATGGGCGTCCAGCGAGGTGTGCCCGTCGACCAGGTGCTGGCCCGCCGTGCGTACGGCCGCCGTGGTGCCCTTCCGCTCCGCCAGCTCGCCGGCGGGCAGCTCCCACAGCCCCGCCAGCCTGACCTTGGTGATGAAGTCCCGGTCCTGCGCGGACAGGGGGCCGAAGGGGGTCGTCACGGTCTGCGTGCTCAGCACCGTCGCACCGGCCGCCGGGCTCTGGTGGCCGGCGTACGACCAGAGCGGGTAGAGCAGCGCCGCCGCGGTCGCCGCGAGGGCCGCGATGATGAGGCCTGTGCCGCTGAATATGCCTCGGCCCTTGACCGGGGGGCGGGGTCGCATGACGCCTCCTGTAGCGCACCGCACGCGAGTGTGCAGGGGGGTGTGGTGCGGGCGGCATATTACTCGGGTGCGTTCGGCTGCCGCCGGGCTCGGGGGTGTGCGTGGGCGCCGTTGGGGTGCTGTGGGTGCGGCGGCTGTCGGGATGGTGTGCCCTGTGCCTCGCTGCCGCTGGGGTTGCGGTGTGTTGTCGGCTGCCGGTGTGTTGTGGCTGGTCGCGCCCACGCGGCGGAACCGCGTATCGATACAGCCCTGCGCCCCTGGGGGAGTTGCAGTCGCCGCACCCGCTTTCGCGCCGTGGCTGCGGGCAGTCGTGCCGCTGGGGCTGGGGCTGGGGCTACCCCCGCTGTGGGATGCACCCTGCCGGCGCCGGTGAGCGACCCGACCCCCGGCCGGCACCGGCACCGGGCGCCACGTCATGCCCTGCGCAGCAGTACCTTCCGCGCCGCCCGGGCCACCCGTCCGCCGGACCTCGGTGCCGGACCCGCCCGGTCCAGCCACCACTCCCGGAGCTGTCGCCGGGCCCCCGCCTCCTCCGGCCGCCCCGCTTTCAACAAGTGCCCCGCGAAATCCAGGGCGTCCCGTCGGTAGCCCCCGGTCATCGGCCGCACCCGGGCGTAGTCCAGGAACGCCGCCCGGTACCCGTCGCCGAGAATGACCGGCAGCTCCGGCGCCACCTTCGCCACCACGTCCGCCCGCTTCGAGGTGAGTGCCCGCGCCTGCACCCCCATCCGCACCCGGTCCAACCCCTCGGGCACCGGCGTCCCCGCCACCAGCGAGGACAGGACGGCGGCCTGGGCGACGGCGAGCCGCTCCCGTGCACGGACCGCCGGCGGCGCCAGGACGGCGACACCCCCGCCTTCGGAGCGGGCGACGGCACCGGTCCCGGTACTCCCGTCGGCCCGCGTGCGCCCGGCCGTCACCGCGTCCCGGATCACCGTCAACTCCCGCTCCAGCTCGGCCGGTTCGGGGAAGTTCTCGTCCCGTTCCAGGAGGACACCGGGCGGCGCGGTACGGGCGGCGAGGTCGGTCAGGATGTCGAGTACCGGGTGCGGCACGGGATGGGCGTGGCTGTCGTGCCAGACGCCGTCACGCTCGAAGCCGCCCGCGACATGGGCGTAGGCGATCGCCTCCACGGGCAGCGCGGCCAGCGCCTCGGCCGGGTCCTCGCCCCGGTTGACGTGGTTGGTGTGCAGGTTGGCCACGTCGATCAGGAGCCGTACGCCGGTGCGCTCGACCAGCTCGGACAGGAACTGCCCCTCGGTCAGTTCCTCGCCCGGCCAGGAGAACAGCGCGGCGATGTTCTCCAGGGCCAGCGGCACGGGAAGGGCGTCCTGCGCGATGCGTACGTTCTCGCAGAGCACGTCCAGGGCGTCCCTGGTGCGCGGCACCGGCAGCAGGTGCCCGGCCTCCAGGCGCGGGGAGGCGGTGAGCGGGCCGCCCGCCCGGACGAACGCGATGTGCTCGGTGACCAGGGGGGAACCCAGGGCCTCCGCACGCTCCGCCAGCGCCGTCAGCCGGACCTCCTCGGGGCGGTCGGCGCCGCCGAGGCCGAGGGAGACGCCGTGCGGGATCACGGTCACGCCGCGCTCGCGCAGCCGCAGCAGCGACTCGGGAAGGTGGCCGGGGCAGACGTTCTCCGCCACGACCTCCACCCAGTCGATGCCCGGCATGCGCTCCACGGCGTCCGCGATCTCCGGCCGCCAGCCGATCCCCGTGCCCAGTCGCCGCATGGCTGCTCCCCTCCGTCCAGCGAATCCCTCCGTCGAATGACGGGGGTATGGCCCCGGCGGCCGGACCCGAACCTCCTCCGTGCCGTGTTCAGAGCAACATTTGAGCTTCAGCCCCGGGCCGGCCACTGCTCGGGGCTGCGGCCCAGCAGACGCAGTGCCTCCTCCAGCGGGCCGGAACCCTCGGGCACCTCCAGTGCCGGGGCGAAAGCGAAGCCCGGGCCGCGCCGGCCGGGATCGGTCGGCACCCGACGGGCCACGGCGAGCGCGGCGACGAGGACGTGCTCGGGGAGTTCCGGCCTGGTGCCGAGGGCGGCGGCGACGTCCCAGGCGTGGACGACGTAGTCGACGAAGTGGAAGCTGATCGCCCGGCCGCCCGGAAAGCCGCCGCCCAGCTCCGGCAGCGTGAACTCCCGCCGGGCCGCGCCCGGTTCGGCGAAGGCGGACAGGACCGAGGCCGCCGCCGACCGGTGGACCCGGGCCGGCTCGCTCATGTCCTCCGGCTGCCGCCAGTGCTCCGGTTCCCGCCCCGCCCCGCGTGCCGCGGCGGCGAACCCCACGTGCTGTGCGGTCATGTGCGCGACGAGCTGCCGCAACGTCCAGCCCGCGCAGGGGGTGTCCCGGGTCCAGTCGGTGTCCGTGGCCAGGTCCACCACGCGCACGGCCTCCTGGACGGCGATCCGGTCGAGTTCGACGAAGTCCGCTCCGGTCAGAGTCATGGCCCGAGCATAAAACAAAGCGAACGGACGTGCTTATTTTTTAGAAAATGCGTCCCCATTCCCAACACCGCCTCGGCTCAGGGAAATCGGGGGAGCGGGACACCGTCCACGGCCGCACCGCGCAGCCGTTCCGCGAGGGCCACCCGCGCCCTGCGGTACGCGGTCTCCTCGTCGTGCAGCACCGACAGGGCGTTCGCCGTCTCCAGCAACGCCACTATCTCGAAGGCGAGTTGTGCGGCATCGGTGTCGGCGCGCAGCTCACCCGCCGTACGGGCCTCGTCGATCGTGCGCTCGACATGGGCCGACCAGTCGCGCTGCGCACGGACCACGGCGTCGTGCACGGGCCCCGTCCGCGCGTCGAACTCGGCCATGGCGCCGTAGAAGAAGCAGCCGCCCGGGAACACCCGGCCACGCGAGTACTCCAGCCACAGCTCGCACAGCCGCCACACCCGGCCGACGCCGGCCGGGGTCTCGGTCGCGGGCCGGATCACCCGCTCGGTGAAGATCCGCGCGGCCTCCCGCACGGTGGCCAGCTGCAGTTCCTGCTTGGAGCCGAAGAGCGCGAACACCCCGCTCTTGCTCAGCTCCAGCTCGGCGGCGAGACGGCCGACGGTGAGCGCCTCCAGGCCCTCGACCGAGGCGATGTCCACCGTGCGGCGCAGCACCAGCCGGCGGGTGCGGTTGCCCCGTTCGACCCGCCCGTCGACCCGCGTCATCGGTCCCTCCTAGCGCAGCGCCGGGTGGTCGGCGACGACCGTACAGCTGCCCGGCGCGATCTCCGTGAAGCCGGCGTCCCGCACCATCGGCAGGCCGCTGCCGGCCAGCCGTGCCCAGTCGGCGGGGTCGGCCGTACGGACGGCCAGTGCGCAGCCCGCGTCCCGCCAGGAGGTGCGCTCGGCGTCGGACAGCGCCCACCAGGCCAGCTGGGCAGCGTGCCCGGCCTGCGCCATCGCCTTACCGGCCGACATCTCCAGCTCGGGATTCAGCCACAGCACCGGCTGCGCCGCGTCGGCGGCGACGGGCGGCTCCGGGTCGTCCAGCTCGGTGCCGGACACCTGGAGCTTGGCCAGGTCCTTGGGCCAGCCGTCGAGCGGGACCGGCGGGAAGACCCGTACCTGCGCGGACTTACCGGTCACCGTGATCCCCGGCAGCGCCCCGGCCCGCCGCCACTCGGCGCCCCTGGCCCGCCGCACGACCTTGCGGATCCGCGCGTCCTCCCAGCTCCGTACGGCCGCTGCCCACTCGCCGTCCCCGTGCGCCCGTTCGTCCCCGAGCAGCACCAGCACCGCCCGGGCGGCCGTCTCCAGCGCGTCGGTACGCGCCGGCGGCGCGCTCTTCTCGATCCGTACGACGAGGGGCAGCACGAACTGTGGCGCCTCGTCGCGCGGATTGCGCTCGGCCTGGAAGGGACTGTCTCCGGGGGAGGCTGAAACATGGCTCACACCAGCCAACCTTAAGGGGCGCCGGGCCGTGTCCATTTTGCGGGCGTCGACCTCACCGTCACCCCCGGAACCCTCACCCGCGTAGAAGGAGCGAACAGCACCGGAAAGTCCACCCCGCTCCGCCTCCTCGCCCGCCCGGACGCGCCGACGGAGGGCCGTGTCGGCGAGCCGGTCAGCCCGAGCAGGCCGTGCGCTGCGCCTCCAGCCATTCACACCGGGGGCAGAGCGTGATGCCCTTGTACGACTCCGGGTACTCCGTCGGCTCCCGGCACAGCACGCACTCCGCGTACGGCGGCCCGTCGGCCCTGGGTGGTTTCGCCGCCTGGACGACCGTGCAGTAGTCCTCGTCGCTCATGCCTCCAGCGTAGGCCGGTCAGCGGTGTCCGCTGGTCTCGCCGATCAGCTCGGAGACCTTCACGAACCGGTAGCCCCGCTTGCGCAGTTCCGGTACGACCGCGCGGACGACCCGCTCGGTGGTCGGGGCGGCGCTGCTGGTGCAGTGCATGACGACCACCGAGCCGGGCTTCACCCCGTCCAGCACCTGCTCGGTGACGGCGCCGGCGTCGGTGGCGAACGCGTCGCCGCTCACCACGTCCCACTGCACCGCGGTCACCCCGAGCCCGCTCAGCGCGCGCAGCGCCCGCCGGTCGTAACAGCCGCCGGGGAAGCGGAAGTACGGCAGCGCGTGCGGTACGCCCGCCTTGTGCAGGGAGGCGTACGCCCGCTCCACGTCCGACCGCATCCTGCCGGCGGCGACGGTCGGCAGGCCGTGGCAGTCGCGGGTGAACGCGTAGTGGCTGTAGGAGTGGTTGGCGACCTCGAACTGCGGGTCGTGGCCGAGGCTGCGGGCCTCGGTCGGGTACTCGTCGGCCCAGCGGCCGGTCATGAAGATCGTCGCCGGCACCTTCAGTACGCGCAGGGTGCCGATGAGGTCCGGGTTGTCGAAGTGTTCGCCGGCGGCGGCGCGCGGCCCCTGGTCGGCGGTCATGTCGGCGTCGAAGGTCAGCGCGACCGTCTTGCCCAGGGTGCGCGGGCCGTGCTCGAAGACCGGGGTCAGGCCGCCGGGACCCGGGGCCAGCACGGGCGGACGCGAGGCGGACGCAGAGGCGGAGACGGCGGACTTGTCCGGGACCTGACGGGCATGGCCCACGGGGCCCGCGCCACCGCAGGCCGCGAGAGCCACGCCCAGGACACAGACGGCGGTGATACGGCGTACTCGTGGGATCACCGTATGAACGTAGGACTGAATGATCGCTTGTACGGCGATATGTCCGGCGACGCGGCGGCACGGTCACCCGCGCGGCGGCGAGCCCCGGTGAGCCCGCCGGGATCCCGGGAACCTCACAGGTCACGCCGCTCCAGCGGCCGCACCGCCGGGCCCTGGATCACCGTGCCGTCGACGTCGAAGCGCGAGCCGTGGCAGGGGCACTCCCAGGCGCGTTCGGCCCGGTTGAAGGCGACCAGACAGCCGAGGTGGGTGCAGCGGGCCGAGACCGCGTGCAGGGCGCCCTCCTCGTCCCGGGTCTCCCACCGCACTCGATGCCCATGCTCGGCCACCAGCGCCGCCGGTCCCGCCGCCCACAACCGCACCTGGAGCTCGGCCAGCCGTTTACCCGCAGGCGTGGTGTCCTGCAGGGCCGCCTTCTTCCCGGCGGGGGCACCCGGCGTGGCCCGGGTGACGTACGCGGCGAGGTCGACCGGCTCACCGGGCGGGAGACGCAGCAAATCCCGGAGATCCTTGCCGTTCTCCTTGGCCACGGGTCACCCTTTCCCTGTGCGGCACTACCCCCGTCCGTACCGTCCCGTCAACGTGCCCACAGCCAGCGAGTGCCCGGAAAGCGCCTTCAGCAGATCCGTCGGCGAGGCCCCCGCGGCGAGCGACACACGCCGGTCGACGGCGTACACCGTGAGGACATAGCGGTGCGGCGGGTCACCGCGCGGCGGGCAGGGACCGCTGTACCCGGTCTTCCCGAAGTCGTTGCGGCCCTCGCTCGCCGCCCGCGGATGCTCCCCGGCGGACAGCCGCGTGGTGTGCGGGTCGATGTCCCACACCAGCCAGTGCGTGAACGTGCCGTGCGGGGCGTCGGGGTCCCGCAGGAGCAGGGCCAGTGAGGACGTCCGCGCGGGTACGCCGGTGAGGGCCAGCGGAGGCGAGACGTCGGCGCCGTCGCAGGTGTGCCGGCGCGGGACGGTGCCGCCGTCGGCGTAGGTACTGGTGACGGTCAGCCGGCGGGCTCCGCTTGGGGACGGCGCGGCGGCCGGTTCGGCGCCGTCCCCGCAGCCCGCGACGAAGGCCATCGCGGCCACGGCGATCATCCAGCTCCTGCGCATGCCCGGCACGTTATCCGGAGGGGAGCTCTCCGTCCTCGTTCGGCACGGCCTGCTGTTCGCCTTTCTCCAGGCGGCGTTCCCTGTCACCGTTCGGCGCGGCCTGCTGGTTGCCCCGCTCCAGGAAGTGCAGCAGCTCCACCGGGATGGGCAGGACCAGCGTGGAGTTCTTCTCGGCGGACACCGCCATCACGGTCTGCAGCAGCCTCAGCTGGAGCGCGGCCGGGGTGTCGGCCATCTGCTGGGCCGCCTCGGCCAGCTTCTTGGAGGCCTGGTACTCGGCGTCCGCGTTGATGATCCGGGCCCGGCGCTCCCGGTCGGCCTCGGCCTGGCGGGCCATGGACCGCTTCATCGTGTCCGGCAGGGAGACGTCCTTGATCTCCACCCGGTCGACCTGGATGCCCCAGCCGACGGCCGGGCTGTCGATCATCAGCTCCAGGCCCTCGTTGAGCTTCTCGCGGTTGGAGAGCAGGTCGTCCAGGTCGCTCTTGCCGATGATCGACCGCAGCGACGTCTGGGCCATCTGCGACACCGCGAACTTGTAGTCCTCGACCTTCACCAGGGCGCTCGCCGCGTCGACCACGCGGAAGTAGACGACGGCGTCCACGCGGACGGTGACGTTGTCGCGGGTGATGCCCTCCTGGGCCGGGATCGGCATCGTGACGATCTGCATGTTGACCTTGTGCAGCCGGTCCACGAACGGGATCACCAGGGTCAGGCCGGGCTCGCGTTCGCCTCCCACCACCCGGCCGAGGCGGAAGAGCACGCCTCGCTCGTACTGCTTGACGACACGCGCCGCCATCGCCAGGTAGACCACGGCGACCGAACCCGCCGCCGCCACGGCGCCCAGCAGCTCCTGGAGCATGGTGACCTCCTCACGGAGAGGTCTGATTTCGTCCGCTGCTGTAACCATATGCCCGGGGTGGGGTGGAAGCCATAAGCCGGGGGGATCGGGCCGGGGTGCCGAGGGGCGTCGGACCCCGGCCCGGAGAGAGCGGCCGTCAGCGGGCCGGCGTCGTGACCCTCACCGGCTCCGTCCCCGCCGCACTGTGCCGCTCGGCCCAGTTCTCCAGGGCCGTACGGCAGGCGTGGTCCAGATGGTGCAGACCGGACAGGTCCAGGCGGACCGGGCGGTCCCGGGGCAGCGACTCCAGGCTGTCCAGGATCTTCGGCAGCCGCAGGAAGGTCGCGTTGCCCGAGAGATGGGCGTCGACCGGGCCCGCCCCCTTGTCGACGACCTCCAGCTTGACGTGCGAGGCCTGCCAGGCGGTCTTGACCACCGCCATCGCCAGGCCGATCAGCACGCCCTCGAACATGCTGACCGCCACGATCGAGACCGCCGTCACCGCCAGGATCAGCGCCTCGCCCCGGTGCTCGCGCCACAGCACGGCCAGCGCCCGGACCGGCACCAGCTTGGCGCCCGAGTGGATCAGGATGCCCGCGAGGGCCGGGACCGGGATGTGGGCGAGCACGTCCGGCAGCAGCGCGGCGAACAGCAGCAGCCACACGCCGTGCAGAACGCGGGAGGCCTTGGTACGGGCGCCCGCCTGCACGTTGGCCGCGCTGCGCACGATCACCGCGGTCATCGGCAGCGCGCCCAGCAGCCCGCACACCGTGTTGCCGGCGCCCTGCGCGACCAGCTCGCGGTCGTACTCGGTGCGCGGACCGGAGTGCAGCCGGTCCACGGCCGCCGCGCTGAACAGCGACTCGGCGGAGGCGATCAGCGTGAACGCGACGATCGTGCCGAGCAGCCCGGCACTCGCCAGCTCGCCGAACGCGCTCAGCGGCGGCGGCTGGACCGAGCCGAGCAAGCCCTGCACTTCGACCGTGGCCATCGGCAGGTCCAGCGCGAAGGCGGCCACCGTGGCGAGACCGACCGCGGCCAGCGGGCCGGGCAGCGTCCGCGCCTTCGCCGGGAGGTGCTTCCACAGCAGCAGCACCGCGACCGTGCCCGCGCACACCGCGAGCGAGGCCACCGCCCTGCCGTCGCCGAGGGCGTCCAGGAACGCCCCGGGCAGCCCGGCGATCTTGCCCAGGCCGGAATCGGGGGCCTTGACGGCCAGCGCCGGATACAACTGCCCGGCGATGAGCACCAGTCCGATTCCGGCCAGCATGCCCTCGACGACGGAGACCGAGATGGCGCGGAACCAACGGCCCAGCCTCAGCAGGCCCATGGCCACCTGGAGGAGTCCGGAGGCGAGCACGATCACGCCGAGTGCCGGCAGCCCGAATTCCTTGACCGCCTCGAAGACGAGCACGGTCAGGCCGGCCGCCGGCCCCGACACCTGCAGGCTGCTGCCCCGCATCAGCCCGGTGACGAGGCCGCCCACGATGCCGGTGACCAGGCCGAGTTCGGCCGGGACCCCGGAGGCGACGGCCACGCCCACGCACAGCGGCAGCGCGACCAGGAAGACGACGAGGGAGGCGGCGAAGTCCTGCCGCAGGCAGGAAAACCGGGATATGAGGTTCTTGCTGGTCACCGGCGCGCTCACAGGGACTCGAAGGTGTCGGTCTGCGGGCGGTGCGCCCGTACGGCGCCGGTGTGCACCTCGTAGTACCAGGCATGCAGGCCGAGTTGACCCTCCGCCAGCTTGCGCTCGACGCATGGGTAGCAGCGCAGCCGGAGCAACTGGGTCAGCACGTGCGCCTGCACGCCCTCGGCGACCTCCGGGTCCTCGGCCTGGCCGGCCGGGCGCGGGGTGGCGTGCGCGAGCCAGTCGCGCACGGCGGGTACGGCGGTCAGGTCGTCGCCGCGCACCAGCGCGCCGACGGCACCGCAGTGCGAGTGACCGCAGACCACGATGTCGCGGACGCCGAGCACCTCCACGGCGTACTCGATGGTGGCGGCCTCGCTGGTGGGGTGCTGCGAGGTGTGGGGCGGGACGATGTTGCCCGCGGTGCGCAGCTCGAAGAGCTCGCCGGGGCGGGCGCCCGTGATCAGGGCCGGGACGACCCGGGAATCGGAGCAGGTGATGAACAGCACCTGCGGGGACTGGCCTTCGGCGAGCCTGGCGAACTCCTCAGGGCGCTGTCCGAAGGTACGGGCGTTGTCGATGAGGGGCTGCATGTATGTGGTTCCTCCTGGCGCGCCTGAATGGCGCGTCGGACTTGAACGACGGTTGTGGGGGAAAGCTGAGCGCCTGTCAGCAGCGGAAGACCTGAAGTGCTGCCGGTGCGTGGGCTCTGGAGGCTCTGGGGACCGGGCCGTGCGCGGTGCCGGGTGTGTGTGAGGGGCCGGTACCGGCTGCCCGGCCGGTTATCAGCGGGTGCTCCTGCGCGCAGCGGGAGGCGGGGGCGCGGACCACCTCCGCCGCGTCGCGCACCGGCTGTTCGGGCGACGTGGTTCCGGACTCGGCCTTGGCCGTTGTTTCACGGAGAGTGTGCGCAGATGTGAAGGGATCCGTGGGGGCGGAGAACAGCAGGGCGAGCAGGACGACGGCAACGGAAGCGAGAACGGCCCGGGCCGTCGTACCTCGGAACATGCGCCCTCCTCCCGGAAGTCTCACGTCTCTAGCGCGCGCCAAACACTGGTCAATGGTTGGTCAAGAAACACGTTAACCCTGCAAAGTCCTTTGCAGGGTTAACTACGCGTTACGAGCGCAAGAGAGCGTGAAAAGTGCCGGTCGCGTGGCGCGAACTCGCTCTTGACTAGGAGCCGACGAGCCCCTTCGCGTCGCGGGCCAGCGCGGTGAGCCGGGATATCGCGCGGAAGTACTTCTTGCGGTAGCCGCCGTTCAGCATCTCCTCGCTGAACAGCTTGTCGAACGGCAGGCCCGAGGCCAGCACCGGGACCTCACGGTCGTAGAGCCGGTCCGCGAGCACCACGAGCCGCAGCGCCGTCGACTGGTCCGGCACCGGCCGCACGTCGGTGAGGCACACCGCCTGCACGCCGTCGGTCAGCCCGCCGTACCGGCTCGGGTGGACCTTGGCCAGGTGGTCCAGCAGATGCGGGAAGTCGTCGAGCGAGGCGCCCGGGGTGGCGTAGGCCGCCTTCGTCACCTCTTCGTCGGTGAAGGGCTTCGGCGCCTCGGGCAGGCCGCGGTGGCGGTAGTCCTCGCCGTCGATGCGCAGGGTGCGGAAGTGGGCCGACAGGCCCTGGATCTCGCGCAGGAAGTCGGCGGCGGCGAACCGGCCCTCGCCCAGCTTGCCCGGCAGCGTGTTGGAGGTGGCGGCGAGCGCCACGCCCGCTTCGACCAGCTTGCCGAGGAGGGTCGACACGAGGACCGTGTCGCCCGGGTCGTCCAGCTCGAACTCGTCGATGCACAGCAGGCGGTGGCCGGAGAGGGTCCGCACGGTCTGCTGGAAGCCGAGGGCGCCGACCAGGTTCGTCAGCTCCACGAAGGTGCCGAACGCCTTGAGCGCGGGCTCGGCCGGGGTGGCGTGCCACAGGGAGGCGAGCAGATGGGTCTTGCCGACGCCGTAGCCGCCGTCCAGGTAGACCCCGCGCGGGCCGGCCGGGGCCTTGGGTGCCTTGGCCCTGCCGAAGCCGAAGAGTCCGCGCCTGCCGGCGCCGGAGGCGTGCGCCCCGCCGAGCCCGCCCGCGAAGCCCTCGAGCACCTGTACGGCCTCGCTCTGACTGGGCTGGTTCGGGTCCGGTATGTAGGTCGAGAAGCGGACCGAGTCGAAGCGTGGGGGCGGGACCATCTCGGCGACCAGCCGGTCCGCGGGCACGTGCGGCTCGCGGGCGCACAGGGAGAGGGGGCCCGCGTCGGTCAGAGGGCTGGATCCGGGGGCGGTGGTGGAGGACGACACGGTTGTCCATGCTAAGCGCCGTGTCACACTGCACGACATGCGACGCCTGTTCCCTGTGACCGACGAAACAGCAGCCCAGGCCTCCGGCGGGACGGCCGAGAGGGAGGGGGCGACCAAGGTTGCCGGGACCAGGGTGGCCCATGCGCCCAGTGGTGCCGGCGGCCACGTCGACCATGGCGGCCACGTCGACCATGGCGTCCACGTGGACCACGACGCCCACGTCGACCGTGAGTGGAGCCTCGCCGAGCTGGCCGCCGCGTACGCCTACCCGGAGCCGCCGGGCGCCCCGCGGCCGTGGCTGCGGGCCAACATGGTCTCCACGCTCGACGGCGCCGCCCAGCACGAGGGGCGGTCCCAGCCCATCTCCAGCGCCGCCGACATGCGGATCTTCGGCACGCTGCGGGCGCTCGCGGACGTGATCGTGGTGGGCGCGGAAACGGTACGCCAGGAGGGGTACCGGCCCGCACGCGCGCGTGCGGAGTTCGCCGAGGCCCGGGAGGCCGCCGGACAGGGCCCGGCGCCGGCGATCGCGGTCGTCACCGCGAGCCTGGATCTGGACTTCTCGCTCCCGCTGTTCACCTCGCCCCTGGTGCCCACGCTGGTCCTGACCGGATCCGCGGCCGCCCCCGACCGCGTCGCCGCCGCCGAGAAGGCCGGCGCCAAGGTGGTGATCGCCGGTGAGGGCAGCGGCGTCGACCCCGTGCGGGCGGTGCGTGCCCTGGCCGGGCTCGGCCACACCCGGCTGCTCACCGAGGGCGGTCCCCGGCTGCTCGGCCAGCTGGTCGCGGCCGAGGTGCTGGACGAGCTGTGCCTGACCCTGTCGCCCATGCTCACCGCGGGCGACGCACAGCGCATCGCCGGGGGGCCGTCGGTCGCCGTGCCGCACCGGTTCGAACTCGTGTCCCTCCTCGAAGACGCCGGATTTCTGTTCGGTCGCTACCGGCGGTCCTGAAATTAGTGGAATGTGTCGTTCCGTTTAGCTTCCGGAGGGCAGACTTAGTCCGGCACAACCCGTGCGATCACGAGGCAGGATGGTTTCCGCAGGGGCCTGGTCGGGGCCCACGGAGGAGAAGAGGCGTTCTGTGTTCACCAGCGTTCTGATGATCGAGAAGGCTTTGACGTCCGCCGACGTGGAGTTCGTCACGACCTTGCACGGAGACGAGCCGGTCGCTTTCCATGTGCTCCTCCAGCCGCGCGGCGACCAGGCGGACCGCCTGCTGCGGGCCATCGACGACATCGCGCTCGGCGAACTCGACGAGGCGGTCCGCGAACACGAGACGCCCGAGGGAGAGGACGCCAGGAGCGTCGGACAGCAGGCCCTGGACGTGTCGGTCCAGGCGCTGCTGGCCGCCGGGAGCCAGGCGGCGGGACAGATGGTGGAGGACCATCCGCTGGACGCGCTGAAGTCCCTGGTCGCCGAGGTGAGCGCGGACGAGGTGATCGTGCTCACCGACCCCCACTACGTGGAGGAGTTCTTCCACCGGGACTGGGCTTCCCGGGCGCGGCACAAGGTGGGCGTGCCGGTGCTGAAGCTGTTCTCGCACAGCAAGGCGTAGTCGCTCCGCTGGTTCGGCCGATGAGCGCCGTCGGGGGTGCGGTGCGTTCGCGGGTGCCGGTGCGTTGTGGTTGCTCGCGCCCGCACGGCGGAGCCGCACATCGATACGGCCCCGCGCCCCTCAGGTCGACAGCCTTGCCCCTCGCTGCAGCGAGCCCGATGCTGCAGCGCATAGGCTAGGGCCGCTCGCACATACCGTCTCTGGGGAGAACCACATGGCACCCGGCCTTCCTGCCGCCATGGACCGACCGCACTTCATCGGCATCGGCGGCGCCGGGATGTCGGGCATCGCCAAGATTCTCGCCCAGCGCGGGGCCGAGGTCGCCGGCAGCGACGCCAAGGAGTCGGCGACCGCCGAGGCGCTGCGGGCGCTCGGTGCCACCGTGCACATCGGGCACGCCGCCGAGCACCTCGCCGACGACGCGAGCTGTGTCGTGGTGTCCTCGGCGATCCGCAAGGACAACCCCGAGCTGGCCCGCGCGGCCGAGCTGGGCATCCCGGTGGTGCACCGCTCCGACGCCCTCGCCGCGCTGATGGAGGGGCTGCGCCCGATCGCCGTGGCCGGCACCCACGGCAAGACGACGACCACCTCGATGCTGGCCGTCTCCCTCACCGAGCTGGGCCTGAAGCCGTCGTACGCCATCGGCGGCGACCTGGACGCGCCCGGCTCCAACGCGCTGCACGGCGAGGGCGACGTCTTCGTCGCCGAGGCGGACGAATCGGACCGCAGCTTCCACAAGTACGCGCCCGAGGTCGCCATCGTCCTCAACGTCGAGCTGGACCACCACGCCAACTACGCCTCGATGGACGAGATCTACGAGTCCTTCGAGACCTTCGCCGGGAAGATCGTCCCCGGCGGCACGCTGGTGATCTCCGCCGACCACGAGGGCGCGCGGGAGCTGACCCGGCGACTGGCGGGGTCGGTACAGACGGTGACGTACGGCGAGGCCGAGGACGCCGACGTACGGGTGCTGTCGATCGTCCCGCAGGGGCTGAAGAGCCAGGTCACCGTGGTCCTCGACGGGCAGGAGCTGACCTTCGCCGTCTCCGTGCCCGGCCGCCACTACGCCCTCAACGCCGTCGCCGCGCTCACCGCCGGTGCCGCCCTGGGCATCCCGGCCGCCGACCTGGCGCCCGCGCTCGCCGCCTACACCGGCGTCAAGCGGCGCCTGCAGCTCAAGGGCGAGGCCGCCGGGGTACAGGTCATCGACTCCTACGCCCACCACCCCACCGAGATGACCGCCGATCTGGAGGCCATGCGCGCCGCCGCCGGCGACTCCCGCATCCTCGTCGTCTTCCAGCCGCACCTGTTCTCCCGCACCCAGGAACTGGGCAAGGAGATGGGCCAGGCCCTCGCCCTCGCCGACGCCTCCGTGGTGCTCGACATCTACCCGGCTCGCGAGGACCCGATCCCGGGCGTGACCAGCGAGCTGATCATCCAGGCCGCGCGCGCCGCCGGCGCCGACGTCACCGCCGTGCACGACAAGGACGGGATCCCCTCGGTGATCGCGGGAATGGCCAAGCCCGGCGATCTCGTTCTCACCATGGGCGCGGGCGACGTGACCGACCTGGGCCCGCTGATCCTGGACCGCCTGTCGCAGTAAAGGGGCTGAGGCTCATGTCGTACGACGTCGAGAAGCCGGACGAGCAGTGGCGCGCGGAGCTGAACCCCGCCGAGTACGCCGTGCTGCGCCAGGCCGCCACCGAGCCGGCCTTCACCGGTGAGTACACCGACACCAAGACCGAGGGCGTCTACTCCTGCCGGGCCTGCGGCGCCGAACTGTTCACCTCCGACACGAAGTTCGCGTCGCACTGCGGCTGGCCGTCCTTCTACGACCCGAAGGACACCGACGCGGTGGAACTGGTCGAGGACCGCTCCCACGGCATGGTCCGCACCGAGGTACGCTGTGCCCGCTGCGGCTCCCACCTGGGGCATGTCTTCGAGGGGGAGGGGTATTCGACCCCGACCGACCAGCGCTACTGCATCAACTCGATCTCGCTGCGGCTGACGCCGGCCGAGGACTGAGACCCTCCTCAAACGATCGACACTCCGAATCTGGCAAAAGACGTCCTCGACAGGGCTCGTCCGGTCGAAGATGAACGCCATCGGACACCGGAGTGCGACTCAAGGCCTGTGCTGGGCCTGCCGAGGGCGCTGGGACGGATGAGGCTGGTGCCCCACTCGCTCCGGTTTGAGATTCTGTGAGGGTGTTGGGTGTGGCGCGCTGGATCCAGTCCCGTCGCAGGCCCGTGCCCGCCGACAGCGGCCACCACCGCGAGGACGACGGCGGGCACGAGGCGACGGCGATATCCGCGCGGTCCGAGGACTCCGCCGCTGCCGCGAGCTCGGTGGAGGCGGCGCAGGGCCTGCCGGCCACCGATGCCATGGCGGCCGGCGCGCCGCTCGGCGTGCTGCGGGAGGCGCTGGCCGGTATCGGTACGACCCTCGACGAGGACATGACCTGTGCCGAGCTGACCCGGCAGGCCGTACGACTGGCCGGTGGCACGGCCGCCGTGATGCGCCGGACCGGGCAGACCATGTCCGGGTACGAGGCGATCACGGGGGACGCCGACGCGCTGCCCGACGCCCGGTGGGCCACCGCGGCGGCCCGCGAGGCGGAGACACCGGCGCTCGACGCACAGCCGGAGCCCTGGCTGGAGTACGCGGGCGCCACCTCGACCCGGGTGGCGCTGTGCGCGCCGCTGACCAGCGGCGCGGACGGGTACGGCATCCTCGTGTGGGCCCGCTCCGGGCAGCCGCTGCGCCGCGCGGAGGCCGAGCTGCTCAGCATGCTCGCCGAGCGCGCCGCCTCCCACATCCGGCACGCCCGCGCCTACGCGAGCATCAACCGCACCGCCGGCGATCTGCAGCGCGCCCTGCTCGCCGAGCCCGGCCGCCCGCATCCCAACCTCGACATCGCCGTCCGCTATCTGCCGGCCGGCGGCGGCGTGCTGGTCGGCGGTGACTGGTGCGAGACCGTACGGCTGCACTTCGGGCGGACCCTGCTGGTCGTCGGCGACGTGATGGGTCACGGCCTGGAGGCCGCCGTCGACATGAACGTCTACCGTTCCTCCCTGCGCTACATCGCCTCCGCCGACCTTCCCCCGCACCGGGTGCTGCGGCAGATGGACGACATCGCCTCCCGCGAGGCGGAGCTCAGGCCCGCCACCTGCCTGCTCGCCCGCGTCGACCCGGGGCGCCACCAGGTCGCGCTGGCCAGCGCGGGGCATCTGCCGCCGGTGCGCATCGCGGCGGACGGCTCGGCATCCATCGTGCCGGTCCCCGTCGGACCGCCGTTGGGCACCGGGCTCGGTGGCTATGAGATGGCCACGCATCCGCTGGCCGCGGGGGAGACGCTCGTGCTGTTCACCGACGGGCTGGTGGAGCGCCGGGGAGAGGACATCGACCGGTCTCTGGAGCGGCTGGCCACGGTCCGCTTTCCCGGCGGGGAGGGGCTGGACGACGTTCTGGACACCATCCTCAGCCGTACGGACGCGCGGCATGCGGAGGACGACGTCGCCGCGATGGCCTGCCGGACCCATAGCCGACAGGGCCTCTCGTCGTAGGGGTGCAGGTGGTCTGCCGGCCGACCGTCCGGGGGTGGTTGCTCGCGCCGCATGCGGTGGAGCCGCATGTCGAACGGAGCCCCGCGCCCCTTCAAGGAGTCGCAGTCACCGGCAGCCGTAGCGTGAACGCCGTCAAGCCGTCCTCCGCGGCCAGCCGGATTCGTCGCCGCCCCGGGTCAGGCCCGCGACCCGGTCGGCGACGCCGTCGCGCGCGGTGAGGAACACGACCGGCACCATCGTGACCGAGCGGCGCAGCCGGTCCAGCACGCCGAAGCCGTCCACGTCGGGCAGCATCAGATCGAGGACGACCATGTCCGGCCCGAACTCGGCGGCCCGGGCCAGCGCCTCCTCCCCGGAGTACGCGGTGACCGCCTCCCAGCCCTCGTAGCGGGCGACCGTGGCCACCAGGTCGGCGATCGGCGGGTCGTCGTCCACGACCAGCAGTCGCACTTTCTGCACCCGCCCATCCTCGTGCACCCGTTCGGCCCCGCCCGGGCTGCCGGCCCCCCAGGCCACATCGATACTCAAGTGACAGTCGTCCGACAGAAAAACGACAGCAACCACGGGCGAAGCTCGTCATCCAGGACCCGATCAAGGAGCTGTGTCCGTGACGACCCTCCAGACACGTCCTGCACCCCCGACGATCCGCCCCCGGGTCGTGGCCCGCACCGGCCTTTACGCCCTGCTGGCCGGCAACGCGGCCGTTGTGGCCTGGTTCTTCGTCCGGGCCGGATTCGCCTCGAACACGCTGATCGTGCTGGGCCGCCTCGCCGGACTGAGCGGCGCCCTCCTCATGGCCTTCCAGCTGCTGCTGGTGGCCCGGCTGCCCTGGCTGGACCGCCGGATCGGCATGGACCGGCTGACCTCCTGGCACCGCCGCACCGGCTTCGGCATCCTGTGGACCCTGCTCACGCACGCCGTGTTCATCACCTTCGGCTACGCCCAGGCGTCTTCGATGGACCCGGTGAACCAGCTCGTGAACCTCGCCGAGACCGTGGAGGGCGTGCTGCGCGCCATCGTCGCGCTCGCGCTGATCGTCGTGGTCGGCGCCGTCTCGGCCCGCTGGGCACGCCGCCGACTCGCCTACGAGACCTGGCACTTCATCCACCTGTACACCTACGCCGCCGTGGTCCTCGCCTTCACCCACCAGGTCGCGGCCGGTACGACCTTCACCTCCTCGCCCGTCGCGAGGACGTACTGGTACGCGGTGTGGGGTGGCGCCCTCGGCTCGGTGTTCCTGGGCCGGCTGGTGCTGCCGCTGTGGCGCAACCTGCGGCACCGGCTGCGGGTCTCGGCGGTCGTACACGAGTCCGACGACGCCGTCTCCGTCTATGTCACCGGCCGCGACCTGGACCGGCTGCCCGCGCAGGCCGGCCAGTTCTTCCTCTGGCGGTTCCTCACCCGGGACCGCTGGTGGCAGGCCAACCCGTTCTCCCTGTCCGCCGCCCCCGACGGCCGCACCCTGCGCCTCACCGCCAAGGCGTCCGGCGACGGCAGCGCCGCACTGCGGCATCTCAAGCCCGGCACCCGCGTCTTCGCCGAGGGCCCCTACGGCGCCTTCACCACGCTGCACCGCACCCGCCCGGAGTCCGTACTGATCGCCGGCGGCGTCGGCGTCACGCCCATCCGGGCACTGCTGGAGGACCTTCGGGGCCACGCCGTCGTCATCTACCGGGTGGCGACCGACCGCGACGCCGTCCTCTACGACGAGCTGAGCGACCTCGCCCTCACCAAGGGCGCCGAACTGCACCTGGTGACCGGACCGATCGCCCCGGACAAGCTCGCCCCGATCGAGCTGGCGCGGCTCGTCCCCGACATCGGCGAGCGGGACGTCTTCCTGTGCGGCCCGCCCGGCATGATGACCGCCGTGCTGCGCAGTCTGGCCGACCTGGGCGTCCACAAGCGGCAGATCCACTTCGAGCGCTTCAGCCTCGCCGGGTGAGAGAGGGCGTCCGACCGTGAAGCGAGCCATCCCCGTCTTCGTCCTGACCGTCGCCGGTCTCATCCCGGTGTGGCGTTACCACCCGTCGACCGGGACCGTCGAGACCGCACAGCCCGCGGCGACGCCGGCCACGGTGCCGTCCTCCTCCGCCGCTTCGTTCTCCGCGTCCTCCTCGAAGGTCGTCCCGGGCACCGCGGTGAGCACCACGAAGGGTGTCTTCCAGGTGGAGGTGACCTTCCGGGGCGACCGGATCGCCTCCGTGCGGATGCTGCAGGCGCCGCACCATCCGCAGACCCGGTGGGCCGTACCGGAGCTGGTCGCGGAGACGCTCAAGGCGCAGAGCGCCCACATCGACTCGGTGTCCGGGGCCACGATCACGAGCCAGGGATACCGGGAGTCCCTCCAGGCCGCGCTCGACGCCAAGGGCTCCTGACGTGCGACGTGTCGAGCACGTCATGGGGTTTCCGGTCTCGCTGCGGATCGACGACGAGGGCGACTTCGGCGCGGCCGCGGACGAGGTGTTCGCCTGGCTGCGCCAAGTGGACACCCGCTTCAGCCCGTTCAAGGCCGGGAGCGAGGTGTCCCGGTACGGGCGCGGGGAGCTGGCGGACGCCGAGCTGAGCGCGGACCTGAGAGAGGTCCTCGGCCTGTGCGAGCGGTACCGGGCCGCGACCGGCGGTGCCTTCGACGTACGGCTGCCCGGCCGGGGGTTCGATCCCTGCGCGGTGGTCAAGGGCTGGTCGGTGCAGCGGGCGGCCGGGCTGCTGGCGGCGGCCGGGGCGCGCCGGTTCTGCCTCAACGCGGGCGGTGACGTGGTCGCGTCCGGCGGGCCGTGGCGGGTCGGGGTACGGCATCCGGAACAGGCCGACCGGCTCTGTGCCGTGCTGGCGGTCACCGACGCGGCGGTGGCGACCTCCGGGCGGTACGAGCGCGGTGACCACATCGTCGACGGACGCACCGGACGCCCCGCGACCGGGCTGCTCAGCCTCACCGTGGTGGCGCCGACCCTGACCGAGGCGGACGCGACCGCCACGGCCGCCTTCGCGCTGGGCGCCGACGGGCCGGCCTGGGCCGCCGCCCGCCCCGGCTGCGAGGTGTTCGCGGTCGACGCCGCACGCAGTGTGGTCCGCACACCGGGGCTGCCGGTGGCGGCCTAGCCGGCGTTCGCCCGCCAAAGCGCCGCAACATTTGCGGTCTAGACTCTCCCCGCAATGGCCTGCGCATCGACGACCGTGGCCGAAAGCGGGCGGAAATCCGCCAAACCCGAAGGGTATTCGGCGTTTTGATACGGATAGAGTCAGTCACGAAGCGGTATCCGGACGGCACGGTCGCGGTCGACCGGCTGTCGCTGGAGATACCGGACCGCGCGATCACCGTCCTCGTCGGGCCCTCCGGGTGCGGCAAGACGACGACCCTACGGATGATCAACCGGATGGTGGAGCCCACCGAGGGCAGCATCCTCCTCGACGGCACGGACATCCGGCAGCAGCCGGTCAACACCCTGCGCCGCTCGATGGGGTACGTCATCCAGAACGCCGGACTCTTCCAGCACCGCACCATCCTCGACAACATCGCCACCGTGCCCAGGCTGCTCGGCTGGAGCAAGCAGAAGGCCCGCGCGCGAGCCGCCGAGCTGATGGAGCGGGTGGGGCTCGACGCCACGCTCGCCAAGCGGTACCCGTACCAGCTCTCCGGTGGCCAGCAGCAGCGCGTCGGCGTCGCCCGGGCCCTCGCCGCCGATCCGCCGGTGCTGCTGATGGACGAGCCGTTCTCCGCCGTCGACCCCGTGGTGCGCAAGGGGCTCCAGGACGAACTGCTCCGCATCCAGGGCGAGTTGGGCAAGACCATCGTCTTCGTCACGCACGACATCGACGAGGCGATCAAGCTCGGCACGATGGTCGCCGTGCTGCGCACCGGCGGCCGGCTCGCCCAGTTCGCCCCGCCCGCCGACCTGCTCAGCGCGCCCGCCGACTCCTTCGTGGAGGACTTCCTCGGCGCCGACCGCGGCATCCGCCGGCTGTCGTTCTTCCCCTCCACCGGCCTGGAGCTGCGGACCGAGCCGATCGTGGGCATCGACGCCGACGCCGACCGGCTAGCTGCCCGCACCGACGCCCCCTACCTCCTCGTCACCGACGCCGACGGCAGGCCGCTCGGCTGGAGCGAGCCGGACCGGCTCACCGCCGGGGCCGTCGACCCGGATCGACTCCTCGACCACGGACGGCCGTTCGTGCCCGGCAGGGACTCGCTGCGCACCGCGCTCGACGGGGCGGTGCTCTCGCCGACCGGCTGGGCCGTCGCCGTGGACGGCGAGGGACGCGCCGTGGGCGTCGTCTCCCAGCAGGTCATCGGCGAGGCCATCCGCGCCGCCCACAGCCGGGTCGCGGACGGCACCGACGCCGAGCGCGCCCGGCCTGCGGACGACACCGGCGCCGTACCCGGCGAGGCGGCGGACGACACCGATGCCGCACCGGGACGGGCCGGGGACGGCAGCGGCGCCGTACCCGGCGAGGCCGCGGACGGCACCGGCGCCGTACCCGGCCAGGGCACGGACGGCGACGCCGACCTCAAGGCCGCCCGATGAACGGCTTCTTCGACCTCCCGAGCGACCTCCAGCACAGCTACCTCGGGCTCGTCGGCCTGCATGTGCGCGAGGGCCTGCTGCCGGTGCTGGCCGCGCTGCTCGTCGCGCTGCCCGTGGCCCAGCTCTGCGTACGCTTCCGCTGGGTCTACCCACCCGTCCTCGGCATCACCACCGTGCTGTACTCCATCCCGTCGCTGGCCTTCTTCGTCGTGCTCATCGACTACTTCGGGCAGAGCGAGACGACGGTGATGATCCCGCTCGCGGTCTACAGCCTGGTGGTGCTGGTGCCGGGCATCGTGGACGGCGTCCGCTCGGTGCCGCCGGAGACCCTGGCCGCCGCGCAGGCCATGGGCTTCGGCCCCGTACGCCGTTATCTCCAGGTGCAGTTGCCCATAGCCGCCCCCGCGATCGTCGCGGGCCTGAGAGTGGCGGTCGTCTCCAGCCTCTCCCTGGTCAGCGTCGGCATGCTCATCGGCAACCAGGGCGCGCTCGGCAACATGCTCAACGACGCCACCACCTATCACCGGCCCGCCCTGGCCGTGAACTCGGTGCTGACGACCGCGCTGCTGGGCATCCTCGCCGACGCGCTGCTGGTGCTCGTCCGCCGCCTCCTCACCCCCTGGATGCCGAGGAAGGGTGCCACCCGGTGAACGTCCTGAACTTCGTACATGCCTTCTTCAGCGACGGCGCCCACTGGCACGGCTACGACGGCATTCCCACCCGGCTCGCCGAGCACGTGAAGTACTCCTTGGAGGCGCTGCTGTTCGCCGCGCTGATCGGACTGCCCGTCGGCCTGGTCACCGGCCACTACGGCCGCGGCGGCAACGCCCTCGCGCTGATCGCCACGGCGGGCCGGGCCCTGCCCAGCTTCGGTCTCCTGGTCCTGATGTTCATCTGGATCGGATTCGGTCTGCTGCCGGTGATGATCCCGCTCGTCGTGCTCGCCGTACCGCCGATCCTGGTCACCACCTACGAGGCGATCCGCTCCGTCGACCCCTCGCCGGTCGACGCCGCCCGGGGCATGGGCATGCCCGAGGCGCGGGTGCTGTTCCAGGTCGAACTGCCGGTCGCCCTCCCCCTCATCCTGAGCGGCCTGCGCACGGCGGCCATCCAGATCGTCTCCACCGCCACCATCGCCGCCTACGTCAGCCTCGGCGGCCTCGGCCGCTACATCATCGACGGTCTCTACCAGAAGAACTACGAGAAGGTGGTCGGCGGCGCCACCCTGGTCGCCGGACTCGCCCTGACCACCCTCGTGGTGTTCTGGGCGGCCTCCCGGATCACGGTCTCGGCGGGGGTACGGCGGAGCGGCTGAGGTCTGCCGGCCGGTGCGGGCCGGCGCCTGTTCGAGGACGACGAGCGCGTCCCGCACCGAGCCGCGCTCCCGTCCGTCGAAGACCACGACCGGACTGGGGGATGGCCCAGAGGCCATCGATGAGCCTCTGCGCAGTACGGAGGCGTCACAACTGACCACGGATCGAGGCCAATCGGTGATCCGGAGCCCCTTGACTGACCGAGATGCGGCTGGATTGGATCGGTGAGTGACTTCCACCAACCGCATCAGCAGGTCCATCCGGAGGAACCGAGGCGCGGCGGTGGTCGCCCTCGCGGCGGCGACGGCTCTGCTGGCGGGCTGTTCCTCCAACGACAAATCCGGCGGCAACCCGCTGACGGACAGCAAGGCGAGCGGCGACACCGTGGTCGTCGGATCCAACAACTTCCCCGAGAGCACCCTGCTCGCCGACATCTACGGCGAGGCCCTCAAGGCCAAGGGAATCAAGGTCAGTTATAAGCCGAACATCGGCAGCCGCGAGACCACCTACGGGCTGATCAAGAACGGTTCCCTCTCGGTGCTGCCCGAGTACAACGGCGCACTGCTGGCCTACCTCGACCCGAAGGCCACGCCGAAGACGGCCGACGCCACCACCACGGCCATCGAGGCCAAGCTGGACTCCAAGCTGACCCTGCTCAAGCCTTCGCCGGCCGAGGACAAGGACTCGGTCACGGTCAACGGGGCGACCGCGAAGAAGTACCACCTCACCGAGAAGTCGACCATCGCCGACCTGAAGGACATCGCGAAGGACCTGGTCATCGGCGCCTCGCCGGAGTTCCAGACCCGGCAGCAGGGCCTGGTGGGCCTGAAGTCGGTCTACGGCCTTCAGTTCAAGTCGTTCAAGGCGCTGGACGCGGGCGGCCCGCTCACCCAGGCCGCGCTGCAGAAGAACGCCGTGCAGGTCGCGGACATCTTCACCACGGACCCGACCATCTCCAAGGAGAAGTTCGTGGTCCTGCAGGACCCGAAGAACCTCTTCGGCTTCGAGAACGTCCAGCCGCTCGTCTACAAGAGCGCCCTGTCCCAGAAGGGCGTCGACGCGCTCAACGCGGTCTCTGCCAAGCTCGACACCGCGACCCTGCTGGACCTGGACACCCAGGTGCAGACCCAGAACAAGGACCCGCTGGACGTGGCCCAGGCCTGGCTGAAGTCCGCCGGTCTCGCCTGACGTCCGCCCGCTGGGTACGACCGCGTACACGCCGACGCGGGTGCCCCCGGGACACCGGGAGCATCCGCGCCACGCGTCGAAGGCCACGGGGCTGTGTCTGATGTGCGGCTCCGCCGCGTGGGCGCGACCGGCCAGGGCGAGCGCGACCGGCAACTCGGCGTCTTCCGAGCCCGGTTGGCGGCGTCCTCGGCCGGGCGCGGACGAGGGCACGGTCGAGGACGTCGAGCATGCCCCCGTCCTCGGCGGACCCGTGGACTCAGAGGTCGAACTCGTGCGGCGGCAGGTCCAGCGTGTAGCACGCCTCGCGCACCACGGCCTGCTCCGTCTTGTCGAAGTCGCCGTCCGCGCCGCCGATCACGATGCCGATCTGGATCACGGCCCGCGCCTCGGCCGGCTTCTTCTTCGCCTTGGCGACCTCCTGCAGCACGCTCACCTTGCCGAAGGCGAAGTCCGTCGTCAGCTTGTTGAGGTTCTCCTCGAAGCGGCGCCTGAGATCGTCCGCCGGGAAGTTCTGCAACACCTCGTTCGTGGCGATGAGCTGGGCCACCCGCTGCCGCTCCGACGGATCCACGGTCCCGTCCGCCGCGGCCACGAGCGCGCACATCGCCATGCTCGCGTCGCGGAACGCGCCGCTCTTCAGGTCGTTCTTCTTCGCCTCCAACTGGGTCTGCATCTGCGACGCCGACTCCTTGATGCGGTCCCACAGGGCCATGCGCACTCCTCGTGTCACTCGTGATCCACGGCCGGGCGGTCCCCCGGCGCATCGGCCGCAACCTCTGCAGCACCGTAGAAAATCCAGCACCGTAGAAACTCCTGAGACCGCCGGGAAGTTCCTGCCAGACTGAATCCCCGCTCAGAGACGGAACAGACCGGACACAGGACGACGCGGAGGGAAGGCGACAGTGGCGACAGCGCCCGGCACCGGCTACCAGGACCCCTCCGCCGAGGTGCTCACCGAGGCGGCCGCCGCCTTCGGGCTGCTCGCCTCGCCCGCCCGGCTGCACATCGTCTGGGCGCTGATCCAGGGGGAGAGCGACGTCACCGGGCTCGCCGAGCGGGTCGGCGGCGCGCTGCCCGCCGTCAGCCAGCACCTGACCAAGCTGAAGCTCGCCGGGCTCGTCCGCTCCCGTCGCGAGGGCCGCCGCCAGGTGTACTTCGTGGACGCCGCAGGGCAGGCCGCCGTCGTCGACGTCGTACGCCTCCTCGTCGGCCGGCTCGCCGAACGGGCCGCGGCCGCACCGGTTCCGGCCCGCCGCCTCCTTGGCCTCTGAGTCCCCGACGGGCCCGGTGAGCGGCACGTCCCCTCAGGTGCTGCGGCGCCTCGACAAGATCGTCGCGATCGTGTTCCTCGTGCTGTTCGGTTCCCGGAAGCTCCCGGACACCGCGCGAGCGCCGGGCAAGTCCATGCGCACCCTCAAGAGCGTGGCAAAGGCGATGAAGGACGACAGCGGCGCGCCGGGCGCCGTCGGCACGCCGGTCGTCGAGCCGTCGCAGGCCGTGGCCGCGAGCGAGGTCCGCTCGCCGGCGGCCGAGCGTACGGCCACGGAGGCGGGGGCGTCCGCCTTGTCCCGGAGAGCGCGGGTTCCGTGCGTCATCGGGCCGTCAGGAGCCAGGCCCTCCGCCCCCTGGGAGTCCTCGGCCCGTGCACGTGCCGCCGCCTTCGCCTGCGCGCGGCGCCTGCGGCGGCTGACGCGCGGCTCCTGGTCGGGGAGCCAGCCGAAGGTGAGGCAGCTGCCGGTCACGCCCAGCAGGAGGCCGATGAGGAAGCCGCCCAGGTTGGACGTGACCCAGGTGCCCAGGGAGAGCAGGACGCCGGTGAGGGAGTAGAAGAGCCGCTGGGCCGGGTTGAAGAGGATCAGCAGGCCCAGCAGTGCCATCAGTGTCGGCAGCAGGTAACCGGCCACCCCCTGCATGCCTATGTGCATCACGACCTTCAGCGAGGCCTTCTCGGTGAGCAGGATCTCGCCGCCGGCCAGCGCCAGCAGCAGCCCGCCCCAGAACGGCCGGCGGGCCCGCCAGTCACGGAAGGCGGCCCGCGCCACCCGGCGTGGACGGTCGGCCACCGCGCTCAGCAACCCGAGTCGCTGAAGCGGAGCTTGAGACCGGGCAGCTTGAACACACCAGCCGTCGTCGCGTAGTTGGTCTGCCGCAGATTGGCGATGTGCACTGTGTCGGCCTGCTGGCTGAAGACGCCGATCGGGCCCTTCACGCCCGCCTTGGTCAGCGTGCTGGCGTCGTTGCCGATCTCGATGTTGTTGAACGCCGCGTTGCCGGACAGCTCCGTGGAGTCCGTGGTGAGATCGCTCGCCTGCACCTTGTCCGCACCGCCGCCCGCCGTGATCAGCAGGTTGGTGCCGCCGAGGTCGACGCTCTGGCACAGATGGTCGAGCGTGGCGTTCTTGATCGCGGAGGTCACTACCAGCACCTGACCGCCGGTGTCCCCGGCGTTCGGGCTGCCGTCCGCCATGTTGTCGAGGCCGCCGAACTGCTCGAAACCGGTTCCGTTCAGTTCCGTCGCGGTGACCGTGAACGGCATGCCGGAGATCGCGAACTGCACGCCCAGCGCCCCCTGGGCGGTGAGCACCGCGAGACCGGCGGCGACGAGGGTGGCGGGCACCGCCATCACCGCGGCCCGGCGGGCCCGGACCCGGCCCCGTCTGTCGCCGCCTGCGGTCCCGGCGGCGTGCAGTGCTTCGAAAGCTGTGGAGGCTTCGGAGGCTTCGGAGGCTTCCGAGGGTGAACCGTTTCCCGGGTTCTCGGGGGTGTTGCCGACGGACGGGACGTCCGGGGACGAGGCCATGTCTGCTCCCATGGGCATGTATCTGCGGGTTGGGCTTCAGCGGCGCGGTGTCCTGGCGCGGACAGCGACTGTCGCGTATGCCTCCTCGCACCCCGGCGGAGCAAGGGCTTTCTCGTTACGCGGCAGTAGCCTGCGAGGAAGTTACCGCCGGTTACTTCGGGGGGTCAAGGTGGTTGTGGAAAAAGGGTGCCGGATGTGTGCGAGCTGCGATCGCAGTCCACAACTCCCTTTACCACGGTTGACGTTGACGGTTAATCAGGTCTACAACTTCCCCTGTTTCCACGGATCCGTGGCGCCGGGTCCGACGAGCGGCACCGGATGTGTTTCCCGGCCTCTCACGCCGACCGCTCACCTCGGCCGACAGAAACCGTTCACATCAGTGCGGCGCCGCGTGGCTGCTTCCCCCCTGGCCGTGCCCGGCCGCCCCCTGCCGGCCCGGCCGAAGGCCTTCCCCCGGGCCTTCGGCCGGTGCCTGTACCGCCGCCGTCGCCGGACCGTCGCGTACGGAGAAGGCGCACGGCCCTGCGCCGGCGGCACCGCTCGCATGACCGCACCGCGCACATCACCGCACCGGGCACCTGAGCGCACCACGCCGATACGGCGTCACTCGCCACCCACGCACCATTCACCCCCCACCAACTGCCACCTCCCACCAACTGCCATCCCCCACCTCACCTCACCCGGACCCCACCCAGGGAAGAGGCACCCGCATGCGTACGCGATCCCTTCTCGCCCTCGCCGGCACCGCCACCGCGCTCGCCCTCGCGGTCGCCGCACCCGCCTCCGCCGACGGCAGCGCCGTCCTCACCACCGGCAGCGCGGGCGGCACCGCCGTAGCGACCGGTGACACCCTCACCGCGCCGCTGGCTACCGGCACATCCGCGACGCTCTACTCCAGCGCGACCGGCACCAGCGGTGTCACCTGCAAGTCGTCCCAGTTCACCGCCGCGGTCACCGACAACCCGACCGCCCCCGGCACGGCCACCGAGTCCGTCACCGGGCACACCTTCGACAGCGGCTCCTGCACCAGCAACGTCACCGGCGTCCTCGGCGTCAGCAGCATCACCGTCGACAACCTGCCCTACACGGCGACGGTCGCCTCCGACGACACCCTCACCGTCTCGCCGGCGAGCGGCTCCACCATCCAGACCACGGTCAGGCTGCGCACCCTGCTGGGCTCCATCACCTGCGTCTACCAGGCGGCCTCCCTGACCGGGAAGGCCGACAACGCCGACAACAGCATCAGCTTCACCAACCAGCAGTTCACCAAGACCTCCGGTTCGTCGCTGTGCTTCGCCAGCGGATACTTCACCGCCAAGTACGCGCCCGTGACGGACGGCGGCACCCCGGTCTACGTCAACTGAGCGGCCGACTGGGCGGGCAGTTCGTAGAGTTCAACGTCGTCGTAGACGCATGGCGAGGGCGGTGCCCCCGGTGAGCACCAGCACCGCGGCGGCGCCGCCCGCCAGCACGGGCGCCGAGGGGCCCTTGTCCAGGGTGACCTGCCCGCCCGCGGCTGAGGCCGGACTTGCCGACACGGCAGGTCCGGTTTTCGTCTTCCCCGCCCCCTTCTCGCCCTTCTCGCCCTTCTCCGCGAAGACCACGTCGGAACACGAGTAGTAGGTGTCCGTCGTGCTGCTGTTCTGCCAGACGGTGTACAGGACCTGACGCCCCGTCCGGTCCTTCGGCAGTGTCGCGGTGATGTGATACGCCCCGTCGCGCAGCGGCGGATCGGTGACCTGCGCTATGGGCCGCTCCGGCAGATCGGACCAGGTGAGCGGTTTCGCCGGGTCGTAGCCGGGCTTGGTCAGATACAGCCGGAACGTGCCCGTGTGCGCGATCGTCGAGGCGTACGTCATCGTCAGTCTGCCGCCGCGCGTCAGCCGGGTCGCCGGCCAGTCCGGCCGCGCGAGGTCCAGGCCCCGGTACGCCGGAAGGTTCCCGCTGCACAGTCTGCCGTCCGGAATCACCTGCCGGTCACGGCCGTTCACCCCTGCCACACGAAGGTTGTCCCACGCGGTGAAGGGAGCGCCGTTCGCCGCGACCGCCGCCCGGCAGGCCGCCGAGCGGCCGGCCTCACCGCCCTCGGGGGAGCAGGCGTAGACCCGGCTGACCGGATCCGTGGGGGCCCCGTGCGCCTGGGCGGGCCCCGCCGCCCACGACAGGAGCAGGAGCGGGGCCGCGGTGGCGGCCGCCGTGACGCTCAGGCGGGCGGTCGTCCGGGTCATCCGGGATGTCTCCTCGGCGGGCGCGGGAACGGGCTCTGCGCGGTCCAGTACGGCGGAGGCGTTCCGTGCGTTCAGCCGAACCGGCGGATCGATGATCCGGGGGGGCGCGAAAGCGCCGACCGGTACGGAGGTTTCGCGCCTCCTTCAAGATCCCGTTGAGGAGCCGGCGGTCGTCCTCGTATCGTGGCGATCATGGGTTCGGCACCCGCCGCCCCGCGGCTGCCGGGAGCAGCCGGGCAAGGAAGGGGGGATGCGTCCTGGTCTCGTCGTTCACGGGCCGCCGAGAGCCCGTCCGACGCCGGATCCGCCGGTGACACGTGTCCCGGCGCCGGCCCGCACCCCGGACTGCCGTTGCCACTCGGTGAGTTATCGTGTGCAAGGGGTTAAAAACAAACCGCATGTCCCGTTCGTACGAGTCGCGAGGAGGGGTCCCAGGATGGCGAGGCAGTTACGCGCCGAACAGACCCGGGCAACGATCATCACGGCCGCCGCCGATCTGTTCGACCGGCAGGGCTACGAGTCCACGAGCCTGAGCGACATCGTCGCGCACGCGAAGGTCACCAAGGGGGCGCTGTACTTCCACTTCGCGGCCAAGGAGGACCTCGCCCACGTCATCCTGGAGCTCAACGCAGGCGCCGCGAAGGCGCTCGTCGCCGAGGTCGAGAGCCGTGGCTGCTCCTCGCTGGAAGGTCTGATGCGCACCACGTTCGGGATCGCCAGACTCGCCGTGGAGGACCCGGTGCCGCGCGCCGCGCTCCGCCTCGCCACCGCCGACGTCACCGTACGGCCGCCCCTGCGGCACCCGTTCACCGAGTGGCTGGAGTTCGCCACCCGGAAGTTCACCGGAGCCGTCAGGGAGTCCGATGTGCACGGCGATCTCGACGTCGGCATCGTCGCGCACTCCCTGGTCTCCTTCTTCGTCGGCACCCGGGTCGCCGGCCGCTCGCTCGAACCGGTAGGTCGGCTTCCGCGCCGGGTCGCCGAGATGTGGCACCTCCTGATCCGGGGCCTGGTCCCGGTGCACCGCCGCCCCCGCTACGTCACGCTCGCCACGCAGCTGGAGCGGGAGATCAGAACCGCCTGATCCGCGCGATACGGTGACGGACATGCCCTCCACCCCGTTCGCACCCGTGATCCTCGGCAACGAACCCGGCTCGTTCCCGCACAGCGTGCTGGCCGAGCGGCACCCCGCGATCATCAGCCGGGTACGGAACGCCCTCCCGTACGGCCCCGGGCAGCACCGGGCGCTGGAGGAGCTGCTGAAGAGCTGCACCGAGGGGACGGTCGAGCCGCTGCCCGCCGATGCCCCGGACCGGGACCGGTGGCAGGGGTGGGGCCTGGACGGCTGTGCCGGGAGCTCCTGGTACGACGTGCCGTGGCTGTGGTCCGAGAGTTACTTCTACCGCCGGCTGCTGGAGGCCGTCGGCTGGTTCGGCCCCGGCGCCTGGCAGGGCATCGACCCCTTCCGCCCGTTCAAGGGCGCCGAACTCGACGCGCCGGAGACGGACGAGGAACTGGCCGCACTGGACGGCCTGCCCGGCCTGCCGGAGGAGGAGCGGGCGCGTGCCCTGCTGCACGGCTCGCTGTGGGGCAACCGCGCCGACCTCGGCTTCCGGCTCTCCGCCGAGGGCGCCGAGGCCCGGCAGCCGGCCCCCGCGCTGGTCGCCGACGACAGCGCGGCCCTGTGGTCGCTGCTGCCGCCAGACGGCACGGCCACGCTCGTCCTGGTCGCGGACAACGCGGGCCGCGAACTCGTCCCGGACCTGCTGCTGATCGCCCATCTCCTCGCCGAGGGCCGAGCCGCGCGGACGGTGCTGCACGTCAAGCCGTACCCGTACTACGTCTCCGACGCCACCCCCGCCGACGTCGTCGACGCGCTGCACCGGCTGCGCGCGGCGTCCGGCGCGGCCGCCGAGTACGCGCGCGTGCTCTGGTCGGCCATGGCCGACGGCCGCCTCACCGTGCGCGCCCACCCCTTCTCCTGCGCCCCACTGCCGTACCCGCAGATGCCGGACGACCTGCGCGCCGAGTTCGCAGCGGCCACCCTGACCGTCTTCAAGGGCGACCTCAACTACCGGCGTCTGGTGGGCGACCGGCTCTGGCCGCCGACCATGCCCTTCCAGGAGACGACCGCCTACTTCCCCGGCCCGGTCGCCGCGCTGCGCACCCTGAAGTCGGACGTGATCACCGGCCTGTCCGCGGCGACGGAGGCGGCGCTGGTGGCGGCCGAGGACGGGCGCTGGCGCACCAGCGGCACGCACGCGCTGATCCAGGTCTCCAACATCGGCGTCAAGTAACCTGAATCTGCAGGGACTTGATGCCATTGATGAAGTTCGACACGAGACGCCCGGCCGGCGCGGCGAGCCGCGGCTCGGGTAGCACGCGCAGCACCTCGTCGTGGAGCAGCAGCAGTTGCAGCCGTGCGAAGTGGGCGCCCAGGCAGACATGCGGGCCGTCACCGAAGGACACGTGCGGGTTGGGGGAGCGGGCGAGGTCCAGCCGGGCGGGATCGGTGAAGACCCGCTCGTCCCGGTTGGCCGAGGCGTGGAAGACCACGACCTTGTCCCCGGCCCGGATCCGCTGCCCCGCGAGCTCCGTGTCCCGCGCGGCGGTCCGGCGGAAGGTCAGCACGGGCGGATGCCAGCGCAGCAACTCCTCTACGGCGGTGGCGAGTTCCACCTTGCCGGCCCGCAACGACGCGTAGGCCTCCGGGTGCTCGGCCAGGGCCAGCAGCCCGCCGGGGGCCGCGCTGCGCACCGTGTCGTTGCTGGCGACGGTGAGCAGGAAGAAGAACATCTCCAGTTCGCCGGCAGCGAGTTCGGCATCGTGGGCGAGTGTCGTCATGATGTCGTCGGCCGGATACCGGCGTTTGTATGCGGCCAGCTGATCGGCGTACGCGAACATGTCCTTGAGCATCGCCGGGGAACGCGGATTGACCGGCTTCCCCGTCCCGTCCAGCACCGCCGGACCGGCCTCGTCCGGGTCCTGGTAGCCGATGACCCGCTGCGTCCAGTGCAGCAACAGCCGCCGGTCGCTCTCCGGCACGCCCAGCAGATCAGCCAGGTTGAGCAGGGCGTACTCGTCGGTGACGGTGCCCACCAGATCAACCGAGCCGTCCCCTGGCCGTGCCTGCCGAAGCGCCCCGGCGAGCAGGGTGCGCGCCCGCTCCCGGGCGACGGCCGCGAACCGGTCGACCCGGCCCGGCGTGAACGCCCGGCTCACCAGCCTCCGCAACCGGCCGTGCTGCGGCGGGTCCTGATTGAGCATCATGCGACGGATGAAGGGGAGGTCCTCCGGGTCCGGGTCGCGGATCTGGGTCGCGCCGAGGTGGGAGGAGTACGTCGTGGCGTCCTTCAGCACCCGGGCGACGTCCGCGTGCCGGGTCACCGCCCAGAATCCCGGCCCGGCCGGCCAGCCCAGCACCTCCGGCTCCTCCTGCCAGGCGACCGGGTGACGGTCGCGCAGCAGGCGGTAGTCGTCGTGGGGCACACCGACGGCGTACCGGCGCGGGTCGAACACGTCGGGCACCGGCCGGGCCTCGCGCACACTCACACCGGCTCGCTCTCGCCGACAGCGGCCACGGCCGCCGGATTCTCGGCGCCGGCCGGCTTCTCGGCGTCCGCTCGCAGGAAATCCTCGACGACGCGGATCAGGTCCAGCGGGGACTCGTCCATGGCGTAGTGCCCGGCGAACGGCAGGGCCACGAGCTCGGCACGCGGGTACCAGGACATCCAGGTCAGGCGCATCACCTCGGGCGGGAGGGCCGGGTCCAGCTCCCCGGCCACGGCCAGCGCGGGCACCTCGCTGCCCTCGACGTCGGCGTGGAAGTCCTCCACCGCCCAGGAGCCGAGCCAGGCCCGGAACGCCTCGGCGTCGCTGCGCTCCAGCGAGCGCGCGACCATCCGGTCCAGCCAGGCGGCGGGACGCCGGCCCCCGGTGGTGAAGTCGATGATCGCGCGCCGGTTCTCGGGCTTGTGCGCGGCGTCCGTGAACAGCGCGGCCTGCTCGCCGGCCAGCGGCACCCCCGAGGCCGGCACCGGGGAGACACCGACCATCCGGCGCAGCCGGTCCGGGACCGCGGCGGCCAGCCGCTGTGCCACCGCGCCGCCCATCGAGTGCCCGATCACCGAGAACCGGTCCCAGCCCAGCCGGTCGGCCAGCTCCACCAGGTCCCCGGCCGCCTCGGCCGTCGTGTACGCGCCCGTGGCGTCCCGGGCCTCGCCGTAACCGCGCAGGTCGACCAGCGCATAGGTGAAGGAGGTGCGGTCGAGATCCGGCAGGACGGTGGCGTAGGCGGACCGGTCGGCGAACCAGCCGTGCACGGCGAACACCTTGTGGGCGCCGTCGCCGTGCACCTCATGGGGCAGCACAAAGGAGGTCATGCGCCTACCGTGGCCCGCCCGCGGGGGTACGGCAAGGGTGCGGACGGGGCATACCGGTGGGCCTCGCGACGCTGCTCGTCCGAGCCCGGAAGTTCCCCGATTCCGCGGCGGTTCACGCGATGGTGTGATCATGTCCCGTGCGGCGGATGGGCGTTGGAGGCCACGGGTAGGGCCCGGCCATGACGCAGCCGTTCGAACTCCCGCACTTCTACATGCCGTATCCCGCGCGGCTCAACCCGCACCTCGACGAGGCCCGTGCCCACTCGACCGAGTGGGCACGCGAGATGGGCATGCTGGAAGGCTCCGGGATCTGGGAGCAGGCCGACCTGGAGGCGCACGACTACGGGCTCCTGTGCGCCTACACCCACCCCGACTGCGACGGACCGGCCCTCTCGCTGATCAACGACTGGTATGTGTGGGTGTTCTTCTTCGACGACCACTTCCTCGACATGTACAAGCGCACCCCCGACCGCGCCGCCGGCAAGGCCCATCTGGACCGCCTGCCCGTGTTCATGCCGCTCGACCCGGCAACCCCCGTGCCGGAGCCGGAGAATCCCGTCGAGGCGGGGCTGAAGGACCTGTGGGCGCGTACGGTGCCGTCGATGTCCGTGGACTGGCGCCGCCGCTTCTCCGTGGCCACCGAGCATCTGCTCCACGAGTCGATGTGGGAGCTGTCGAACATCAACGAGGGGCGGATCGCCAACCCCGTCGAGTACATCGAGATGCGCCGCAAGGTGGGCGGCGCCCCCTGGTCGGCCGGGCTCGTGGAGTACGCGACCGCCGAGGTGCCCGCCGCCGTCGCCGGCACCCGGCCGCTGCGGGTCCTCATGGAGACGTTCTCCGACGCCGTCCACCTGCGCAACGACCTGTTCTCCTATCAGCGCGAGGTCGAGGACGAGGGCGAGAACAGCAACGGCGTGCTGGTGCTGGAGACCTTCTTCGGCTGTACGACCCAGGAGGCGGCCGAGACCGTCAACGACATCCTCACCTCACGTCTGCACCAGTTCGAGCACACCGCGCTCACCGAAGTCCCCGCCGTGGCGGTGGAGCAGGGCCTCAGCCCGGACCAGGCCGCAGCGGTCGCCGCCTACACCAAGGGACTGCAGGACTGGCAGTCCGGCGGCCACGAATGGCACATGCGCTCCAGCCGCTACATGAACGAGGGAGCGCGACCCGACTCGCCCTGGCAGCTGCCCAGCGGCCCCGGCGTCTCGGCCGCCGACGTCGGTGCGCTCCTCGCCGCGGCCGCGCAGGAACGCCTGCGCGCCTGCACCCATCTGCCGTACCAGAAGGTCGGCCCGTCCATCCTGCCCGAGTTCCACATGCCGTACCGGCTCGAACTGAGCCCCCACCTCGACGACGCGCGCCGCAACCTCATGGGCTGGTCGCACCGCATGGGCATCCTGGAGGAGGGCGTCTGGGACGAGGACAAACTCGCCGCCTACGACCTCGCGCTGTGCTCGGCCGGCCTGGACCCGGACGCCACCCCCGAGGCGCTCGACCTCAGCGCCCAGTGGCTCGCCTGGGGGACCTACGGCGACGACTACTACCCGCTGGTCCACGGCCACCGCCGGGACCTCGCCGCCGCCCGGCTGACCACGGCCCGGCTGTCCCAGTGCATGCCCGTCGAGGGCGAGCCGGCCCTCGTCCCGGCCAACGCGATGGAGCGGGGAATGATGGACCTGTGGGCGCGGACGACGGCCGGCATGACCGCCGACCAGCGGCGGAGCCTGAAGGCCGCCGTGGACACCATGACCGAGAGCTGGGTGTGGGAGCTGTCCAACCAGCTGCAGAACCGCATTCCCGACCCGGTCGACTACCTGGAGATGCGGCGCGCCACCTTCGGCTCCGACCTCACCCTGAGCCTGTGCCGGATGGGCCACGGCCCCGCCGTCCCGCCGGAGGTGTACCGCAGCGGCCCGGTCCGCTCCCTGGAGAACGCCGCCATCGACTACGCCTGTCTGCTCAACGACATCTTCTCGTACCAGAAGGAGATCGAGTACGAGGGCGAGATCCACAACTCCGTCCTCGTGGTGCAGAACTTCTTCGGCGTCGACTACCCGGCCGCCCTCCGTGTCGTACGCGACCTGACGACCCAGCGCATGCAGCAGTTCGAGCACGTCGTAGAGCACGAACTGCCCGTGCTCTACGGCGACTTCGAGCTCTCTGAGGCGGGGCGGGCCGCGATGGACGGCTATGTCCTCGACCTGCAGAACTGGATGGCCGGAATCCTGAACTGGCACCGGACCGTGGACCGCTACAAGGCCGAGTGGCTGGGCCGCCGCTCACACGGCTTCCTGCCCGACCGGGCGCCCGCCGCGCCGGCCCTGTCGCTCGGCTGACGGTCGCGGAATCTTCTCGTACGGAATCGGGCATTCTGGGAACTTCGGTGAGCCCTCGTGAGTCGTGCGAAGCAAGGGCAACAACAGACCACGCACACACGGGGTGTCCGGCCCTGACCGGGTGGCGAGCGGCCGGAGTCACGGCGGGCGGGCCGCCCGAGGGCCGGTGTTCCGAGGGGCGGCGGTTGTCAGGCCGGGTGGGTGAGTTCGGTAGCCGCGTGGTCGACCGCGGCCTGCGCCAAGGCGCGGATCATCGGATGCGGGCGCGAGGGGTCGCCGGACAGTTCCGGCTGGAACAGGGAGGCCAGGAAGAAGGGATGGCCGGGCAGTTCGGCGAGCCGTACCTGACCGTCCTCGTCGTGGCCGGAGAACCGCAGCCCGTGGGCGCGGAGCGTGTCGAGGTGGCGGGCGGGGCCGTAGGCACAGAAGTACCGCTCGACCGTGCGTGGCGCGCCGATCACGGACTCCGCCAGCGAGCCCGGCTCGATCGTCACGGCGGCCTCATGGCCCACCAGCGAGCAGGCCAGCGGCTCGATGAGCGGGTCGGCGGCGTCCGGGTCGTTCTCGGCGTGCGCCGCCCGGGTCAGCCCGCACACGTTGCGGGCGAACTCCAGCACCGCGTGCTGGAAGCCGCCGCATGTGCCCAGGAACGGAATGCCCTCCTCGCGCGCCGTGCGCACGGCCGCGAGGACACCCGCCTCGCTGCGGTACGGGCTGCCCGGAAGCACCCACACGGCGTCGAAGCCCCGGACCGCGGCTTCGGCCTCCGCGTCCGCGGAAGGGACCCAGTACGCGTCCAGGACCAGCCCGTCGCGTTCGGCCAGGGCCTCCAGCAGAAGCGGCACGCGCGTGTGCGAAACGACATGGGGCGAGCGGTCGCCGACGAGGGCGACAGTGGCTGTGTTCGTCATGCCCCTCATCCTCCGGGCCACCGTCAGTTCACGTCCAACGATGATTCCTGCACCGTCGATAAGCGGAGCTGATGGTGCTGGGATCCTGGGCCGCATGGACCCGCACCTGCTGCGCACGTACGTCACCGTGGCCCGCCTCGCCTCCTTCTCGGAGGCCGCCCGCGAGCTGGGCTACACCCAGTCCGCGGTCTCCCAGCACATCGCCGCGCTCGAACAGGATCTGGGCGCGCCCCTGCTGAGCCGGCGGCCCGTCGCGCCCACCGCGGCCGGCGACCGGCTGCTGGAGCACGCCGGCCCGCTGCTGCTGCGGCTGGACGCGGCCCGCGCCGACATCCTCCGCATGGCCGCCGCACCCCAGCGGGGCCTGACCCTCGCCACCACCTCGACCGCGCTCGGCGCCGGCGTCCTCGCCGCCCTCCCGCCGGCCGGTGTCACCCTGCGCGTCCTCACCCGCGCGGAGATCCCCGCCGCCGTCGCCACCGGCACCGCCGACCTCGGCCTCCTCGACGGGCTCGCCGCACCCAGCGATCCGCTGCGCCTGCCGGACGTGGCGCCGCTGACCACGCACGGCCTCGCCGAGGAACCCGTGAGCGTCCTGCTGCCCGCAGGGCACCCCCTCGCCGCCCGGACCGGCCTGCGCCTCGGCGACCTCGCCGACGCCCGCTGGCTCGACGCGCCCGACGCGGCCCTCCCGCTCGGCCAGCTGCGCGCCGCGACCGGCGGCCGCGCGTTCCGCTCCGCGCTGCGCTACGAAGGCACCGACCAGCGCACCCTCACCGCCCTCGTGGCCGCCGGGCACGGACTCGCCCTGCTGCCCCGCTCGGCCGCCACCGCCGTACCCGGCACGGTCGCCGTCCCGCTCACCGCACCCCGGGTCGTCCACCGCACGGAACTCGTCCACGGCGGGAGTCCCGGAGGAGCGGGGCAGGAGGTGGTGCGGAGGCTGGTGGGAGCGGTGTGACCACCCCGTCGCGCCGGGGGCGTGGGGGTCCGGGCGCGCCCCGGCGCCCGCCCCTTCGGGCTATGGCTACCCTCCGCGACGCTCCGGCCAGTCTCACTCTTTCGTGTCTCGTCGCGGCCGGGCGCCCCGGGTAGAGCACCAGCCGGAGGCGAGCGAACCATGGAACAGACTGTGTTGCGTCCCAAGCCGATGCCCGGTCAGGACCGGGGGGAGGGCGGCACCGCCGATCCACCCCACCGCCCGCACGCCGCGCCACGGCGCGGACGGCGGCTGCGGACCCTGCTGTTCGTCCTGTGCACCGGCACCCTGCTGGTGCTGTCCGGCGTCGGCATGGGCACGGTCGGCGCCACGGTCATCGGCATGAGCAAGCTCGCCGAGCTGCAACGCCAGGCCCCGCCGGCCGCACCCCCGGCCGGGGCCACGCCCACCGCCCCCGCCGGTACCCCTGCCGCCACCCCGAGCGCCGCTCCCGCCGCCGCGACCGGGGCGACCCTGGGCGTCGAGGCCGTCGACGCCGACAAGGCGGGCGCGCTGGTCGTGGGCGTGCACGTGCCCGGCCCCGGCTATGCGGCCGGCCTGGTCCGCGGGGACGTGCTGCTGCAGTTCGGCTCCGCGCGTGTCGACACCGCCGCCGACCTCGCCCGGGCCGTCGGCCAGGCCCGCCCCGGGAAGCAGGTGCTCCTCACCGTGCGTCACAGCGGCGGGGGCTACCAGCAGTTGACGGTCGTACCAGGCGTGGTGACGTGAGACGTGGGCCCTGCCGCACGACGCTTCAGCGGGCCGGCGCGGGCCCCGCCGCCCGACGTCTCGGGCACCCCGGGAAACCCGCTGGTCACCGTCCGCACCGCGCGCCATGATGGCCCCATGCCGAGTCCCTTCCGAGCCGACGGCGCCCTGCGGGGAGCACCGGCGATCGGCTCGCGTGACCCTGTCCGGCCGGGCAGGATGCTGCCCGAGACGCCGATGCCCGTTTCCCCACCCGCGCCCGGAGGCCCGGATGACCGGTAGTACGCCCGCGCTCTTCACCGCCGCCGACTACAGGGCCCGCATGGAGCGTGCCGCGCGCTCCGCGGCCGACACCGGCCTCGCGGGGCTGCTCGTGGCGCCGGGACCGGACATGGTCTGGCTCACCGGCTACACGCCCACCGCCGTCACCGAACGGCTCACCGTGCTGGTCCTGACCCCCGGCCAGGACCCCGTGCTCGTCGTGCCCACCCTGGAGGCCCCCGACGCCGAGCACGCGGCCGGCGCGACCGCGCTCACCCTGCGCGACTGGACCGACGGCAAGGACCCCTACGCCGTCACCGCCGCCCTCCTCGACGGCCACGGCCGGTTCGGCATCAGCGACAACACCTGGGCCATGCACCTGCTGGGCCTCCAGCGGGCCCTGCCGGACACCTCCTACGCCTCTCTCACCGACGCCCTCCCCATGCTGCGCGCCGTCAAGGACGCCGCGGAACTGGAACTCCTCGCCGCCGCCGGAGCGGCCGCCGATGCGACGTTCGAGGAGATCCGCAAAGTCCCCTTCGCCGGCCGCCGCGAGTCCGACGTCGGCCAGGACCTCGCCGGCCTGCTGCGCCGCTTCGGCCACTCCCAGGTCGACTTCACCATCGTCGGCTCCGGCCCCAACGGCGCGAACCCGCACCACGAGGTCGGCGACCGCGTCATCCGTCGCGGCGACATGGTCGTCCTGGACTTCGGCGGCCTGAAGGACGGCTACGGCTCCGACACCACCCGTACGGTCCATGTGGGTGAACCCACCGAGGAGGAGCGCCGGGTGCACGACATCGTGCGCGAGGCCCAGGAGGCGGGCTACCAGGCGGTACGGCCCGGGGCGGCCTGCCAGGACGTGGACCGTGCCGCCCGCGCGGTGATCACCGACGCCGGGTACGGCGAGTACTTCATCCACCGCACCGGGCACGGCATCGGCGTCACCACGCACGAGCCGCCGTACATGATCGAGGGCGAGGAACAGCCCCTCGTGCCCGGGATGTGCTTCTCCGTCGAGCCCGGCATCTACCTGCCCGGCCGGTTCGGGGTGCGCATCGAGGACATCGTCACGGTGACCGAGGACGGTGGCCGCCGCCTCAACAACACCACGCGCGACATGGTCATAGTGGACTGAGAGACCGCTGAGGCGACCCAGGGGACACACCCTCGACGACATCCAGGAACGGCGACGCGCGACCCATGACCCAGGCATCGACACCCACCGCGGACACCGTCCGCAGACTGGTCCGTTCGCTGCTCAAGGAGGGCGGCGCCGACACCGCGGGCCCCGATGTGCGACCCGTGACGGAGGGCCGCGCGTACACATGGTGGGTCGGCACCCGCCACGTGCTGCGCCTCGCCCCCGACCGCGAGGCCTCGGTACTGCGCCGCCGGGAGCTGCGCCTGCGCGACCTGGTCCGGCCGCAGGTGCCCGTCGCCGTCCCCACCAGCGTCGCGCACGGCGACTGGGCGCCCGGCCTCGCCTACACCCTGGACATCAAGGTGCCCGGCGGCACCGCCGACGAGCACGACGTGTCCGCCGTCGGCGAGGCCGACCTCGCCGCGCTGCTCACCGGGCTGCGCGCGGTGCCCGCACGGCAGGCCGAGGCGCTCGGCGTGCCGCGCACCGCCCCGCGCTCCCTGGAGGCGCTGCGCCGCATGGCCGTGCACGCGGCCGAACGGCTCGCCGCCGCCGACGAGTTCGACGCCGCCCGGCTGCACCAGCTGACCCCGCCCGGCGCGGCGCAGCTCGCCGCGCAGCCCGGCACCGCCGTCCTCACCCACCACGGCCTGACCGGCGAGCACGTGGTGGTCAGCGCAGACGGCCGGGTGCGCGGCATCCTGGACTGGACCCGGGCGTCTCTGGGCGACCCCGCCGAGGACATCGCCGGCCTGGCCGTCGCCGTCGGCTCCCCGGCGGCCGTCCGCGCCGCCACCCTCGCCGGCTACGGTGCCCGCCCCTGCCTGCGCGGCCTGTGGCTCGCCCGCTGCGACACCGTCATCCACCTCACCGACCACCTGGGAGGCCGCGCGGGCGGTTCCCCGGCGCTGCTCCGGACCCAGCTGCGGCGCGCCTGGGAGCCGATCCTGCTGGAGCGGTTGTCGGACTTCAAGGAGGACGGGCCGGAGCCGTAGCGCACCGACTCCGGCCCACCGCGGGGGCATGCCGGGGGCGTCCACGCGGCGGTAGCCGCGGATCGGGCGCAGCCCCGCTCAGGGCTGCGCCAGCACCACGCACGACTCCCCGGGCACCTGGAGCAGCCCGTCCGGTCCCGGAAGCTCCACCGGCTCCCAGGCCGCCAGGACCGTCGCGGGGCGGGGGCCCAGCGGGATCGCCGCCGGTTCCTTGCCGAGGTTCACCGCCACCCGTACGTCACCGCGCCGGAAGGCCAGCCAGCGGGCCTGCTCGTCGTACGCCGTCTTCGTGTCGGCCAGGTCGGGGTCGGTGAGGTCCGGCTGCTCGTGCCGGAGGGCGATCAGCCGGCGGTACCACGCGAGCACGCGCGCGTGGGGTTCGCGTTCCGGTTCCGACCAGTCCAGGCAGGACCGCTCGCGGGTCGCCGGATCCTGCGGGTCCGGTACGTCCTCCTCGGCCCAGCCGTGCGCCGCGAACTCCCGCCGCCGGCCGCGCCTTACCGCCTCGGCCAGCTCCGGATCGGTGTGGTCGGTGAAGAACTGCCAGGGCGTGCCCGCCGCCCACTCCTCGCCCATGAACAGCATCGGCGTGAACGGCGAGGTCAGCGTCAGTGTCGCCGCGCAGGCCAGCAGCCCGGGGGAGAGGCGGGCGGCGAGCCGGTCGCCCTGGGCGCGGTTGCCGACCTGGTCGTGGGTCTGGCCGTAGCCGAGCAGCCGGTGCCCGGCCACCCGCGCGCGGTCCAGCGGCCGGCCGTGGTGCCGCCCGCGGAAGCTGGAGTACGTGCCGTCGTGGAAGTAGCCGCCGGTGAGCGTCTTGGCGAGCGCGGCGAACGGGGCGCGCGCGAAGTCCGCGTAGTAGCCCTGCGACTCACCGGTCAGCGCGGTGTGCAGGGCGTGGTGGAAGTCGTCGTTCCACTGCGCGTGCAGCCCGAGGCCGTGCTCCGCGCGCGCGGTGATGAGCCGTGGGTCGTTCAGGTCCGACTCGGCGATCAGGAACAGCGGCCGGCCCAGCTCCTCGGCGAGAGCGTCCACGGCCGTCGACAGCTCCTCCAGGAAGTGGCACGCGCGCGTGTCGTACAGCGTGTGCACCGCGTCCAGCCGCAGCCCGTCGATCCGGTAGTCCCGCAGCCACGCGAGCGCGCTGCCGACGAAAAACGCGCGCACCTCGTCCGAGCCGGGCCCGTCCAGGTTCACCGCCGAGCCCCACGGCGTGTGGTGGGCATCGGTGAAGTACGGCCCGAAGAGCGGCAGATAGTTCCCGGACGGGCCCAAGTGGTTGTGCACGACGTCCATGACGACACCCAGGCCGAGTTCGTGCGCCCGGTCCACGAACCGTTTCAGGGCCTCCGGGCCGCCGTACGGCTCGTGCACCGCCCACGGCGACACCCCCTCGTAGCCCCAGCCGTGCCGCCCCGGGAACGGACACACCGGCAGCAACTCCACATGGGTGACACCCAGTTCCACCAGGTGCTCCAGCCGGGCCGCCGCCGCGTCCAGGGTGCCCTCCCGGGTGTAGGTGCCCACGTGCATCTCGTAGAGCACGGCACCGGGCAGCCCCCGACCCGCCCACCCGGTGCGCCAGGCGTGGCGCCCGTGGTGCACGACCGCGCTCAGCCCGTCGGGTCCGTCCGGCTGGCGGCGCGAGCGCGGGTCGGGCCGCACGGGGCCGTCGTCCAGCGCGAAGCCGTACCGGGCGCCGTCCCCGGCCTCCACCTCCCCCGTCCACCAGCCCGCGCGCTCCGGATCGCGCGCCAACGCGCGCGTGCCGCCCTCGCAATGGAGCGTCACTCGGTCTGCCTGCGGTGCCCACACCTCGAACTGCACGGACGGTTCCCCTTCGTCTGTGATGGATTGCGCCTGTGATGTCTCGCCTGCTCACCGTGATGTCCCGCGCCCCCATCGTGCCCGCCGGGACGATCAATCCGCTTTCGAATCCGTCCTTTCCCGGTGGGTGTCGTGGAAGTACCCGCAGATCGGCGTCGATTCCCCGTTTTCTGGACACCCGGGGTTCACTGCCCGACAATCACCAGCGTGACGTCGTCCTTCGAGTTCTCCACGTACCCCGCGCGGCTCTCCGACGCGGAGCGCGACAAGGCGCTGCAGGTGCTGCGTGACGGCGTCGCCATGGGCCGGCTCTCGCACGACACGTTCGTGCGCCGCATGGAGCTGGCGCTGGCCGCCCGCCGCGCCGACGAACTGGCCGCCCTCGTCGCCGACCTGCCCCGGGAGAACCGCTTCTCCCGCGCGGTCCTCGGCACCGTCGAGGCGGTCTCCGGGTTCACCGTACGGCTGCGCCGGGCCTGGCAGGCCGAGCGGCTGCCCAAGCTGCTGCTGCCGCACCCGGCGCACACCCATCCGCTGCGCATCGGCCGCGACCCGGCCAACGGGCTGCGCCTGAACCACGAGACCGTCTCCCGCGTGCACGCCGAGCTCCGCCGCCAGGGCGGCATGTGGGTCCTCAGGGACCTCGGCTCCACCAACGGCACCACCGTCAACGGCCGCCGGGTGACCGGCTCGGTCGTCGTCAGCGAGGGCGACCAGGTCGCCTTCGGCAGGGTGGCGTTCCGGCTCGCCGCGAGCTGAGATCGCCGGCCGGTCCCGTTCGAACGGGTGCTCCCGGCGCGCGCGTGCCGTCCCGATCGGGTGAAACGGGCTGAGGAACGCGGGCCGGCGTGCCGATGGAAGGGGGCATGACGTACCTCACCAGAGCGACAGCGGCCGGTGGCGCCCTGCTGGCGGCCGCCGGGCTCCTCGCCGCGGTCCCGGCCCACGCGGCGTCCCGCGACCACTTCCCCGGCAACTGGCTCTACCTCACCGTCACCAAGGGCGAGGCGAGCTCGAGCTATGCCCGGGGCACCCTGCTGCTGTGCGATCCGCCCCTGGGCCACCCGCACGCGGCCGAGGCCTGCGCCGAACTGGCCGCCGCCGACGGCGACATCGGCCGCATCCCGCCCAAGGACGTCTTCTGCCCGATGATCTACGCCCCGGTGACCGCCCACGCGGCCGGCCGGTGGAACGGCCGGCCGGTCGACTTCCAGGAGACCTACACCAACACGTGCGTCATGAACGCGCGGACCGGCGCGGTGTTCGCCCTGGAGGACTGACAGCCGGCCGGGCGGCCGCAGGCGTGGACGGGGTGGTGCGTGGTGAGCCGGCGTGGACAGGGCGGTGGGGAAGGCGTGCGTGGGCCGGTGTGGACAGGAAGGCCGGGGCGGACGTGCGCCGGCGTGGCTCACACCTCCCGCTCCCGGGCCTGCTGCGCCGCCACCAGCACCGTCCGGGACTGGTGCTCCACCTGATGCTCCATCGGCACCCAGCGGGCCCGGAAGCGCGCCGCGAAGGCATCGCACCAGTCGGTGACGAGCTGTTCCAGCCGCGGCGCCGCCCGGTCGTCCGTCTCCCGCAACACCCGCAGCAGCATCGCGGCCGCGCGCAGCGGCAGCCGTCGCCCGAACGCGTCCACACTGCCGACGTACGCCATCGTCGAACCGGCCGGCGGGGTGTGGGTCCAGTCCTCGGCCAGGCCCGGTATCAGCTCCAGCGCCCAGCGAGCCGCCCGCAGCAGCGGACCGTCCACGCCGTCGAGGCGGGGCAGTGCGTCGGTGAGCACGCGCTCCACCTCCAGCGCGTCCCGCAGCAGCCGCCGCGCCAGGCGCTGCATCGCCGCAGCCGGTGCCGGGTGCGGCGCCGGATCGTCCACCAGGTCGCTGGCCCACATCGGCACCTCCACCACGGCCGTCAGACCGCCGTACCGGTGCGCGTGGTACCAGGTGCTGTGGCGCGCGTCGTCCGGCATGCTCGGGTAGGCCGCGCCGGTCTCCGGGCCGGGCATGACATGCACGCCGGGGCCTGAGGCCGGCCAGCCGGCGGCGTCCGAGGCGCCCGTCTCCACCGGGATGTGCAGCTGTGCGGCGGACTTGGCGAACGGCTCGGCCAGCCCGGGCACGTCCCGGGTCAACTGCACCCAGCTGCCGCCCAGATCGGTGCCGTGCAGGGTCACCTGGAGGTAGGGCCGCAGCTCGTCGATCACCCCGGTCAGCGCCCGGGTCTCGGGCGGCAGCCGGTCCGGCGGCAGCACGGACGGCGACCACTCCGGCTGCTCCGCGCCCGTCGGCCGGTAGAAGCCGAGGTGGTAGTCGAGCAGGCTGCGCGGCGCCGGCGTCACGTGCAGGCTCGCGCCGTCCGGATCCGCGCACAGCAGGAAGTGCCAGGACGTGTCTGGCCGCAACTCCCGCTCGGCCAGCACTCGTTGGGCGAGCACCCGCAGGGTGGAGCCCCCGGTCGGCTCGTTGGCGTGGGCGCCGGCGACCACCAGCACCGCCCGCCGGGCGTGCCCCACCGACAGCAGGTGCAGGGGTCTTCCCGCGCGTGAGACGCCCACCTGCCTGAGCGAGCACAGACCCGGTTCCTGAGCGGCCAACGCCTGTGCGGAGGCGACCAGTTCGGGAACGCTGGGATAGCGCAGCTCCGGCAGAAGACTCACCCCCGACTTGTTCTGCCCGGCTTAGCCCTCCAAGTGCCGCACGGGACGGGTGAACTGTCAAGCATCCGGCGGGGGAGGTGACCGGGGCGCCCGGACTCAATCGCGGGGGCGCGGCGCGGGCGGTGCGTGCCGCGCGTTCAGTGCTGGTGCAGGCCGCGTCCCGCGAGCGTCAGGAACACCTCGCCCACCGCCTCCGACAGCGTCGGGTGCGCGTGCACGTGCCGGGCCACGTCCGAGGGCTCGGCGTCCCAGCCGACGATCAGCTGGCTCTCGGCGATCATCTCCGACACGTTCGGGCCGACCAGGTGCACGCCGAGCACCTGCCCGCCTCCGGCCTCGGCGACGACCTTTACCATGCCGCCCTGGCCGTGCACCATGCCCTTGGCCACGGCGGTCAGCGGCATCGTGTTCACCTCGACATCCCGCCCACACGCGCGTGCCTCCGTCTCGCCCAGTCCCACCGAGGCGGTCTGCGGCGCGGAGTACGTCACCCGGGGCACGGCCGCGTAGTCCACCGGCGCCGACGGCAGCCCGGCCAGTGTCTCGGCGACCAGCAGGCCCTCCGCGAACGAGGGGTGGGCGAGGCCCAGCGAGGGCGGCGGCAGCAGGTCCCCGACGACATGGATGCCCGGCACGGCCGTCTCCAGACGGTTCCAGTCCGCCGGTGCGACGAACCCCCGCTCGTCCGTCGTCAGGCCGGCCGCCGCCAGGCCCAGGCCCTCGGCGACCGGCGCCCGCCCGACGGCCACCAGTGTGCGCCGCGTCGGCCGACGTCGTGCGCGGGGCGGTGGGCGAGGACTGCGTGATCCTCACTCCCGACCCGGCCTGGAAGCGCCCTCTGGCCGTCTACGCGCGGGTGCCGCCCATCGGCGCCGCCGAGGCCTTCACGGACCTCCTGCGCACCACCTGGCCCGCCCCGGGAACCCTGCCCGCGCCGCCCGCCGTACCGGCCCGGCCGCACGAGGGACACGAGGAAGGCGAGCCACTCGACATGCCCGCCGCCGGCTGAGCCCCCTGGACGCGCCCGGCCCGTCCCGGTCCTCACCCCTCCCCGACCCGCTCCAGCAACACCACCGGCAGCCGGTCGAAAAGGTCCGCCACGCGCGCGTCGCCGGTGAACTCCCGCTCCGGGGCGAGCACGTCCGCCCACCGCCCGGGCGGCAGCGTCAGCCGGGTCTCCCGCCAGCCGCCCGCCTCCGCGAGCCGCAGCGACAGCCGGGTCACCGCCGCCACCACCTCACCGGAGCGCGCGAACGCCACACAGTGCCCGGCCGCCGGGCCCTCGGCGGTCAGCGGACCGTACGACGCGGCCGCGCCGAAGGCGCCGGGACGGCGGGCGCGCAGCCGGAGCGCCGCCGCCGTCAGCGTGTCCTTCTCGCCGGGCACCTCGGGCGGGAAGGACACCGGACGCCGGTTGTCCGGGTCCACCAGCGACCGGCACTCGCCCTCCGTGCCCTGGTACACGTCCGGCACTCCCGGCATCGTCAGATGGACCAGGGCGGTGCCGAGGACGTTGGCCCGGATGTACGGCTCCAGTGACTTGCGGAAGGCCGCCACACGCTCACCGGGCGGCCCGCACGGCCCTGCGGTGACGAACGCGGCCACCGCCTCCTCGTACGGCGGCTCCTGCTCCGTCCAGCTGGTGTACATGCCCGCCTCGCGCACATGCTTCAGCAGCGCCCGCTGTACCCGCTCCTCCTCCGCCGGCCCCAGCCCGAACACCGTCTGCCAGGCCGCCCAGGCCAGCTGCCCGTCCGGCACGCCCACGCCCTCCTCGGGCCGGTTCACCTCGGCCAGCAACTCCGCCCACCGGTCGGGGCACTCGGTGAGCACGGCCAGCGCCGCGCGTACGTCGGCGCTGCGCTTGGTGTCGTGCGTGGTGACCACCGTGCCGGTGACCGGCCAGTCGCGCTGCACACGCGCGCAGTACGCGTGGAAGTCCTCCGGGGACACCCCCGGCCGGCCCGGATCGCCGCCCACCTCGGTCGCCGACAGCAGCGGCACGTAGCGGTAGAACGCCGTGTCCTCCACCGACTTGGCGCGCAGCGCCGACGCGGTCTGCGCGAACCGGGTGCGGAACTCCACCCGGTCCGCGTGGTCCGGCGCCGCCGGGCCGGCGGGCGGCTCCACCAGCAGCCGGCGCACGATGCCGACGGCCTCCGCCTCCTCGGGCACCACGAAGGCGAGCCGGGCCTCCTCGGCGGCCTCCTCGGTGACGACGGCGGCCGCGTCACCGGAGGCGTACGGCCGGTACACCCGCATCCGCACCAGCAGCTCCTCCACGGCCGTGCGCAGCGCCCAGGGAGCCCGGTCGCGCAGGCCGAGGTCCGGCGAGGACGCGCACACCCGGGTGGCCACCCGGGTGAGCCGGTCGGTCTCGGCGGCCAGCTCGTGCGTGAGCACCTTGTAGGCGGCCCGCCGTGCCGTCGCGTCCCAGTTGCCGCCCCGGTCCGTCTGCGGCGCCGCGAACGCCCGGTAGCGGCCCAGCAGTTCGTACGCCCCCGTCTGGTCGGTGAACAGGCCGTCCACCTGACGGAGGGCGTCGTAGCCGGTGGTGCCCGCGACGGGCCAGGACGCCGGCAGATGTTCGCCGTCGCCGAGGATCTTCTCCACCACCGTCCAGCGCCCGCCGGTCGCCTCGTGCAGCCGCGCGAGGTAGCCGTCGGGGTCGGCGAGCCCGTCGGGGTGGTCGAGGCGCAGCCCGTCGATCACGGCCTCGCGCAGCAGCTGGAGGATCTTGGCGTGGGTGGCGTCGAACACCTCCGGATCCTCCACGCGCAGCCCGATCAGCTCCGAGATGCTGAAGAACCGCCGGTAGTTCAGCTCGGTGCGGGCCAGCCGCCACCACACCGGGCGGTACCACTGGGCGCCCAGCAGCTCCGGCAGCGGCAGGTCGTGGGTGCCCTCGCGGAGCGGGAAGGCGTGCTCGTGGTAGCGCAGCACGTCGCCGTCGACCACGAGATGCTCCAGCTGCGAACCGACCGGACCGCCCAGCACCGGCAGCAGCACGCGCCCGTCCTGCGCCTCCCAGTCGATGTCGAACCAGCGGGCGTACGGCGAGTCGGGCCCCTCGCGCAGCACCTCCCACAGGGCGTGGTTGTACCGGGGTGCCATCGCCATGTGGTTCGGCACGATGTCGGCCACCAGGCCCAGACCGTGCTCCCGCGCGGTCCGCGCCAGCGACCGCAGGCCCTCCTCGCCGCCCAGTTCCTCGCGTACGCGCGCGTGGTCGACCACGTCGTAGCCGTGCAGGGAGCCGGGCACGGCCTCCAGGACGGGGGACAGGTGCAGATGCGAGACGCCGAGCGACGCCAGGTACGGTACGGCCGCGGCGGCGGCGGCGAACGGGAACGCGGGCTGGAGCTGCAGCCGGTAGGTTGCCGTGGGCACCTCCGGTCCGGGGCGCGCAGAAGTCATGGAAACCTACGTACCCAGCCCGCCGCCTTTCGTGTCATCGGTCCCGGCACGGACGCACGCACGCGTGCCCGGCTTCGAGCGAAGGGGACAACAGGAGACCCATCCGGCCTACGCGACGGCCGCAGCGACGGCACCGCCGGCCGTCCGCGGCACCGCCTTCGCCGTGCACCCCACGCCCCGGCCCGCCACCCCCCACCCACCAGAGCCACGCCCACGAGGCCGCCACAAGCTCCCGCCCCGGCTACGTAGGCCGCTGCAGCACCGTCAGGCTTCGGTCGGGCAGGGTGAGGCGGTCGCCCGCCTCGATCTTCGGGCCGGATCCCGGTGGCACCCCCTCCGGACGGGCCGTGTCGACGACCACCTGCCACTGCCGGCCGTGGTCGACGGGCACCAGGAAGTCCAGCGGTCCCGGGGAGGCGTTGAACATCAGCAGGAACGAGTCGTCGGTGATGCGCTCCCCGCGCGGGCCGGGCTCGGAGATCGCGTTGCCGTTCAGGAACACCGTCAGCGCGGAGGCCCGCGCCGAGTCCCAGTCCCGCTGGGTCATCTCGGCGCCCTCCGGAGTGAACCAGGCGATGTCGGACAGATCGTCGTGGGTGCCCTCCACCGGACGGCCGTGGAAGAAACGGCGCCGGCGGAAGGCCGGGTGGTCACGGCGCAGCCACACCATCGCGCGGGTGAACTCCAGCAGGTCGCCCTCCGCGGACTCCGGCCAGTGCACCCACGACAGCTCGCTGTCCTGGCAGTACGCGTTGTTGTTGCCGCTCTGGGTGCGGGCGAACTCGTCGCCGTGGCTGATCATCGGCACACCCTGGGACAGCATCAGCGTGGCGATGAAGTTCCGCATCTGACGGGTGCGCAGCGCGAGCACGTCCGGGTCGTCGGTCTCGCCCTCCGCGCCGCAGTTCCAGGACCGGTTGTGGCTCTCGCCGTCCCGGTTGTCCTCGCCGTTGGCCGCGTTGTGCTTGTCGTTGTACGAGACGAGGTCGTGCAGCGTGAAGCCGTCGTGGCAGGTCACGAAGTTGATCGAGGCCAGCGGGCGGCGGCCGTCGTCCTGGTAGAGGTCCGAGGAGCCGGTCAGCCGGGAGGCGAACTCCGCGAGCGCCCGCGGCTCGCCCCGCCACAGGTCCCGTACCGTGTCCCGGTACTTGCCGTTCCACTCGGTCCACAGCGGCGGGAAGTTGCCCACCTGGTAGCCGCCCTCGCCCACGTCCCAGGGCTCGGCGATCAGCTTCACCTGGGAGACCACCGGATCCTGCTGCACCAGGTCGAAGAACGACGACAGCCGGTCCACCTCGTGGAACTGCCGGGCCAGAGTCGCCGCGAGGTCGAAACGGAACCCGTCGACATGCATCTCGGTGACCCAGTACCGCAGCGAGTCCATGATCAGCTGGAGCACGTGCGGGGACCGCATGAGCAGCGAGTTCCCGGTGCCCGTGGTGTCCATGTAGTAGCGGGGGTCGTCGGTGAGGCGGTAGTACTGCCGGTTGTCGATGCCCTTGAAGGACAGCGTCGGGCCCAGATGGTTGCCCTCGGCGGTGTGGTTGTAGACGACGTCCAGGATGACCTCGATCCCGGCCTCGTGCAGCGCCCGGACCGCCGACTTGAACTCCAGCACCTGCTGGCCCCGGTCGCCCCAGGAGGCGTACGCGTTGTGCGGGGCGAAGAAGCCGATGGTGTTGTAGCCCCAGTAGTTGCTCAGGCCCATGTCGACGAGCCGGTGGTCGTGCACGAACTGGTGGACGGGCATCAGCTCCAGGGCCGTCACCCCGAGCTTGGTCAGGTGTTCGATCAGTGCCGGATGCGCGAGCGCCGCGTAGGTGCCGCGCAGCTCCTCCGGCAGCTCCGGGTGACGCATGGTCAGGCCCTTGACGTGGGCCTCGTAGATCACGGTGTGGTGGTACTCGGTGCGCGGCGGCCGGTCGTCGCCCCAGTCGAAGTACGGGTTGATCACCACCGAGGCCATGGTGTGCGGGGCCGAGTCCAGGTCGTTGCGGCTGTCCGGAGCGTCGAAGTGGTAGCCGTACACCTCCTCGCCCCACCGGACCGTGCCGCTGACCGCCTTGGCGTACGGGTCGAGCAACAGCTTCGCGGAGTTGCAGCGCAGCCCGCGCCCGGGGTCGTACGGGCCGTGCACCCGGAACCCGTACCGCTGTCCCGGCATCACGCCCGGCACGTACGCGTGCCGCACGAAAGCGTCGCTCTCGCGGAGTTCCACCGCCGTCTCCGAGCCGTCGTCGTGCAGCAGACACAGCTCTACTCGGTCCGCGGCCTCCGTGAAAACCGCGAAGTTGGTTCCGGCGCCGTCATAGGTGGCGCCGAGCGGATACGCCTCTCCAGGCCAGACCTGCATGGCTACGACTCTCCCAGGTGTGCCGCCGCCCCGGGGCCGCGTTGGCCCCCGAGTCGCATCGAATTGACGGAACCTCCCGTGTCTTGCGTCCCTCTTACCCACCGACCAGCGCGCACGGCGGCTCTCGTACCCGCCGTGTGCCGAACCAGTGGGGCAACACGTACTCCCGGACGACCATGGGGAGCAGGGGGACAATGTGCGTGAGACAGTGCACCGCCATCTGGGCAAGTTAGTGGCAGGAGTGGCCCTCGCGACGGTGGGGACCGCCGCGATGGTCGCGATCACCCTGCCGGGCACGGCGGGGGCGGACACCTCGGCGGGAGCGCGCGGCGGCGGTACGCGGGCCGGCGAGGGCCCGGACGCGGTCCGGCCCGGTGTCGTCGAACAGGCGCCCGCCGAGGGCGGCAAGGGCACCGGCCGGGATCCGCTGACCGACGACGAGATCCGGCGGGCCGAGAAGATCGCCCTGAACCGGCAGCTGCTGACCACGGGCGAGAACGTGGACGGCGGCCGCGGACCGCAGCGGCTGAGCGTCGACCTCGCCGAACCCGAGCCCGGCGAGGCGGACGCCCCGGCCGCGCCGCGACGGGCCGACATCGCCTTCTACGACTACAAGAACGACACCCTCGTCACCAAGACCGTCGACCTGGACACCGGCAAGGTCGAGCGGACCGGCACCCAGCGCGGCGTCCAGCCGCCGCCGAGCCGGGACGAGAACGCCGAGGCCGCCCGGCTCCTGATCGCCTCCCCCCTCGGCGCGGGCCTGAAGGCGGACTACAAGGACGCCACCGGCAAGGAGCTCACCTCCCCGGACCAGCTGCTGCTGAGCGGCGGCATCTACCGGGCCGCTCCCGGCGCCCAGCCGGCAATCCTCGACCAGTGCGGCGTGCACCGGTGCGTCCGGCTGTTCACCAAGGTCAGGAACGGGCCCTGGATCGACACCCGGTCCCTGGTGATCGATCTGAGTGCCCGCAAGGCCGCCGCCCTCGACCGCGGCTGACCGAACGTTCCCGCAGACCCGTACCTCCTGAAAGGGAGCCATTTCGTCATGCCCGAGTACGGAATCCGCCGTGCCCGCAGGGCAGCGGCCGCCGGCCTGACCGTGGCCGCGCTGGCCGCCGGCGCGACGACCGCCGCCGGACCGGCCGCCGCCCGCCCGGAAGCGGCCGCCACCGCCGCGCCCGCAGCCGACTGCAGTGCCGCCTACCGCATCGAACAGAAGCTCTCCACCGGCACGACCTGGCGCATGTGCTGGCACTACGACAGCAAGGCCGGTCTCGTCCTGGAGAAGATCAGCTACCAGCCCAAGGGCGAACCGAAACAGATCAGGGTCCTCAACAGCGCGAGACTCGCCCAGATCCACGTCCCCTACGACGACGGACAGCACGAGTACAGCGACCTGACGGGCGAGGACTACGCCCAGTTCCTGATGAACCTCTCGCCCGCCGAGTGCCCCGGCGGCACCATCAGGACCGTCAAGGTGCCGGACGCCGTGGACCCGGAGCACCCGGACGTCCAGGGCCTGTGCACGACCACCCGTGCCCGCGGCCATGCCTACCGCATGCACGACGACCTCGGCACGGGCAAGGTCTACCAGGCGCAGGGCAAGGACTTCCTCGTCTACACCGTCAACCAGGTCGGCTGGTACGAGTACATCACCGAGTGGCGCTTCCAGGACGACGGCACGATCGCCATGAACGTCGGCGCGACCGGCAGCCTCTCCTGGGACGACTACGACTCCGGTGACGGACGCGGCTGGCCCATCGGCAAGGGCGCCAAGGCCTATGCCACCAGCCACAGCCACAACGTGTTCTGGCGGCTGGACTTCGGCCTCGACGGCTCCTCCAGGACGAAGGCCGAGCAGTACGACTCGGCCGTCAGCCCGCGCACCGGCCGGCAGCAGGGCCCGACCACGAAGACCACCCGCACCACGGTCACCAGGGAAATGGCGGGCGACCTGAAGGACTACCGCTGGTGGCGGGTGGTCAGCGCGACCGGCAGGAACAAGGACGGGCACGCACGTTCGTACGAGATCGTCCCCGGGCCCACCACCAAATACCTCGGCCGGAGCTTCACCAAGCACGACCTCTACGTCACCGAGTACGACCCGTGCGAACTGTTCGCCAGCGACAACCCGAAGTGCGGCCACGGGCACCCCGCGTCCGTCGACCAGTGGGTGGGCGGACAGACCCTGACGCACCCGGTGATCTGGATGAACGTCGGTTTTCACCACATCGCGCGGGACGAGGACCAGCAGCCCATGCCGGTGCACTGGCAGGGCTTCGCCATCGTCCCCCGGGACGTCACCGCTATGAATCCGCTCACTCCGCGTGACCTGGAATGGCAGAACGGCCATTGGGCACCGCGTAGTTGAGGAAAACAGTTGAGAAACCGACCTGTCCATCCGGCTGCACCGCCCACCCCTCGCGGAGTACCCTTCCTTGATCGTTGAGACGGGAAAGGCCCGGGGGATCGGAAGGCGGTGCACGGGTGGGCTCGGGAGGCCTGGAGCTGCCCCCTGGTGACGAAGGTCACGAGGGGAGCTCCACAGACGTCCCGCCCGGCGCGGTGTCCCTGGCCCGCCCGATGGACCCGGGGGCCATCGGGCCGGAGCTGGACTGGGACGCCGACGCCTGGCGCGAGGTGCGCACCCGTGCCCAGCGGGCCGGCCGGGCCTACATCTGGCTGAACCTCGTCGAACAGCGGCTGCGCGCGGTCGTGGCCGCCGTACTGCGCCCCGTCTACGAACCCGTCCACGGGGACGAGTGGGTGGTCGCCGCGGCCGGGCCGGCCGGGCAGGAGTGGGTGCAGCGCGCGGTCGCCGTCCGTGAAGTCAGCCGCCGCAAGGGCTACTTGCTCGACCCGGCCGACGACAACGTGCTCAGCTTCCTCACCCTTCCCCAGCTGCGCGAGCTGATGGTGCAGCACTGGCCGTGCTTCGAGCCGTACTTCGACGAGCGCCGCGACCTCGAACTCGCCCTGGACGAGCTGGAGGTGACCCGCAACGTCGTCTCCCGCAACCGGGCGCTGTCCGAGGCGGTCCTGAGCCAGGCCGAGCGGGCCTCCGCCCGGCTGCTGGAGATGCTCGGCGCGGGCGGTGACGTCCCCTCGGCGCGCCGGCTGCCGGCGGACGCGGTCGAGGACCTGGTCGGCGACCGGTACGCGGACGTCGTCGCGGTCCACCCCGACCGGGTGCGGCTGATGCGCCAGTTCCCCGCCGAGGACCTCTTCGGCGGCGCCCGCCGCCTCGACGCCATCGGTATCGGCCTCAACCTGCTCGTGCAGAACTTCTCCGGCCGCCGTCTGGTCCGGCTCGCCGAGACCGGCTGCCGGGTACGGCTGCTCTTCCTCAACCCGGCCTCCAGCTCGGTCAAGCGCCGCGAGCGCGAACTCGGGATGAAACGGGGCGAACTGAGCCGCTCCGTCGAGATGAACATCCTGCACATGCGCCGGGTCCGCTCCCGGCTGCGCGACCCGGGCGCCTTCGAGATCCAGGTCTACGACGAGACACCGCGCTTCACCGCCTACCTGGTGGACGGCGACGGCGCCGACGGCATCGCCGTGGTGCAGTCCTATCTGCGCGGGGCGCGCGGGATGGAGTCGCCGGTGCTGGTGTTGCGCAACGGCAGCAAGCTGGTCAAGTCGGACGACGTCGGCGAATCGGGCCTCTTTTCCACATACCGCGAGGAATTCGAGCTGGCCTGGGCGGATTCGCGCCCGGTGTCCTGAACTGTCCGTGACGGCAAGCGGAACGCGATCCTCTGATTGTCAGTGCCGCGTGCGATGGTGGAGGCCACTGGGGGAAAGCACCACCAAGAAGGGGGGCCGCCCATGGGCTGGCACCGGGAGCTGCTGATCGGCTTCGACCTGGAGACGACCGGGACCGATCCGCGCGAGGCGCGCATCGTCACCGGCGCGGTGATCGAGGTCAGGGCCGGTGAGCCCATGGGACGCAAGGAGTGGCTGGCCGATCCGGGCGTGGAGATCCCGGCGGACGCGGTGGCGGTGCACGGCATCAGCAACGAGAGGGCGACGGCCGAGGGCCACCCGGCCGACCGAGTGGCCGACTCCATCGCCGACGTCCTGGTCTCCTACTGGAAGGCGGGCGTCCCGGTCGTCGCCTACAACGCCGCCTTCGACCTCACCCTGCTCTCCGCCGAGCTGCGCCGCCACGCCCTGCCGTCCCTCGCCGACCGCCTGGGCGGCGCCGCCCCGGCCCCGGTCATCGACCCCTACACCATCGACCGCTGGGTCGACCGCTACCGCCGCGGCAAACGGAACCTGGAAGCGGTCTGTGCCGAGTACGGCATAGCCCTCGACGCGGCCCACACGGCCCCGGCCGACGCCCTCGCCGCCGCGCGACTCGCCTCCGCGATAGCCGACCGCCACCCGAAGATCGCATCCCTGAGCCCGGCCGAACTCCACCAACGGCAGATCGAGTGGTACGCGCAGTGGGCGGCGGACTTCCAGGCGTTCCTGCGGCGCAAGGGGGATGCGGGGGCCGTGGTGGACGGGGTGTGGCCGCTGCGGGAGCTGACGCAGAGCCAGCCCGCTTAGTCCGGGAGCCGTTTTCGGCTGCGGGTGAGTGAGTGGCTGGTCGCGCCCACGCGGCGGTGCCGCTGTCGACACAGCCCCATGCCCCTCAGAGGCGCGAAACAGCGTCAGAACGGGTACCAGCGCACCGTCTCATCCCCGTCCCGCAGCGACTCCACCCGCCGCCGAAACTCAGCCGATGCCTTCGGATTGCTCGGCGCATGCTGGGCCACCCACGCACAGCTGGCCGTCTCCCGAGCCCCGCGCAGCACACCGCATCCCTCCCACTCCCGCACATCCCACCCGTACGCCTCGACAAAGGAGTCGTACGCCTCGGCCGGCAGCCCGTACCGGTCGCGGGAGAGGGCCATGACCACCAGGTCGTGCTCGCGCAGGTCCGCGGAGAAGGTCTCCAGGTCGACCAGGACCGGGCCGTCCGGGCCGACGTACACATTGCGGGGCAGCGCGTCGCCGTGGATCGGGCCCGGCGGCAGATGGGGCGTCAGCGCGGCCGCGGCCGCCGCGAACCCGTCCCGGCGCTCGCGGAGATACGCCGCGTCCGCCGGATCGATCGCGTCACCCGCGAGCCGCAGCCACCGCTCCACACCGCCCAGCAGCTCGCGGGGCGGCAGGGCGAAAGGAGGAGAGGGCAGTGCGTGCACGATCCGCAGCAGCTCCGCCAGATCGCGCGGCTCGGCGGGCCGCACCGGATCCGGCAGCCGGTGCCACACCGTCACCGGGTGCCCGTCCACCAGCCGCGGCTTCGGCTCCGCCGCCCGTACCGCCGGCACGCCCGCCTCGGCCAGCCAGCCGGCGATGTCCAGCTCGCGCCGGGCCCGCTCGAGCAGCTCGGCGTCGCGGCCCACCTTCACCGCCAGATCACCGGCGGCGAACACCGCGTTCTCGCCGAGGGCGAGGAGAGCCGCGTCCCGGGTCGGACCCGGCAGCACTCCCGCCGTGGCCAGTACGTCCCGTGCCCGTGCCTCGTCCATCGTGCCTCCGTGCAGCGCCGTCGTCCCGTGCCCTGAGCGGACCCGGCCGCCGCCGTGCGGGTGCCGGACACGTGCCGGTTCCGGTCGGGTCGCTCCGGCCAGTCTCGCATTCGCACAGGTCGGCCGACCGCGACCTGATCGCGGGGCCCTTGCCGAGCCAGGCGGGTAATCACTTTGAACGAGACGTCTCGTCTCGTTTACCCTCGACCCCATGACCACGCCCGCCCATGTCGCCATGTTCTCCATCGCCGCGCACGGCCATGTGAACCCCAGTCTGGAGGTGATCCGTGAACTCGTGGCCCGGGGCCACCGGGTGACGTACGCCATCCCGCCGGTGTTCGCCGAGAAGGTGGCCGCCACCGGTGCCCGGCCCGTGCCGTACACCTCCACGCTGCCCGGACCCGACGCCGACCCGGAGGCCTGGGGGACCACGCTGCTGGACAACGTGGAGCCGTTCCTCGCGGACGCGATCCAGGCGCTCCCGCGGCTCGTCGAGGCCTACGCGGGTGACGAACCCGACCTCGTGCTGCACGACATCGCCTCCTACCCGGCCCGCGTCCTCGCCCACCGCTGGGGCGTCCCGGCGATCTCCCTCTCCCCGAACCTCGTCGCCTGGGAGGGCTACGAGGAGGAGGTGGCCGAGCCGATGTGGGCGGAGCCGAGGAAGACCCCGCGCGGGCAGGCGTACTACGCCCGGTTCGCGGCGTGGCTGGCGGAGAACGGGATCACCCAGGACCCGGATTCCTTCGCCGGCCGCCCGGCCCGCTCGCTCGTCCTCATACCGAAGGCGCTGCAGCCGCACGCCGACCGGGTCGACGAACGCGTCCACACCTTCGTCGGCGCCTGCCAGGGCGACCGTGCCGACCAGGGCGACTGGCAGCGGCCCGCCGGCGCCGGGAAGGTCGTGCTGGTGTCGCTGGGCTCGGCCTTCACCAAGCAGCCCGCGTTCTACCGCGAGTGCGTCCGCGCCTTCGCAGACCTGCCCGGCTGGCACCTGGTCCTGCAGGTCGGCCGCCATGTGGACCCCGCCGAGCTGGGCGAGGTACCGGAGGGCGTCGAAGTGCACAGCCGGGTACCGCAGTTGGCGATCCTCCGGCAGGCCGACCTGTTCGTCACGCACGCGGGGGCGGGTGGCAGCCAGGAGGGGCTGGCCACCGCCACGCCGATGATCGCCGTACCGCAGGCCGTCGACCAGTTCGGCAACGCCGACATGCTCCAGTCCCTCGGTGTCGCCCGCCGGTTGGACACCGAGGAGGCCACCGCCGACCGCCTCCGCGAGACCGCGCTCACCCTGGTGGACGACCCGGAGGTGGCGCGGCGCCTGAAGGACATCCAGGCGGCGATGGCGGAGGAGGGGGGCACGCTTCGGGCGGCCGACCTCATCGAGGCCGAACTGCGGGCACGCGTGGGGGAGTAGGTCACCTGGCCCCGCGTTTCACCGGCCCGCTGGGCCGGGCCGGGCGGGGGCTGGGTCGCCTGCCCGCGCCGGCGGGCCGGAGCCCACCGCACTGCAGCGCCCCGAAAGGGGCGTGGGGAGCCGCGCGACCAGCTCCCCACGCCCCGCACTCGCGCACGGTCTCGACCGCCCCGCCGGGTGGGCACCCCTCCGGACCCCGGAATCAGACGGGCAGCCGCTCCCCCTCCTCCCGCACCGGCCGGGAGGCGACCACAGCCGGCGTCTCGTCGTGCGTCAGGTCCGGCAGCCAGTGGAGCCACTTCGGCAGGTACCAGTTGCGCTCGCCGAGCAGGGCCATCACGGCCGGCAACAGCACACCGCGGATGACCGTCGCGTCGATGAGGACCGCGGCGGCGAGGCCCACGCCCATCTGCTTCATGGACTGCATCGACAGCGTGCCGAAGATCGCGAACACGGCGACCATGATGACGGCGGCGCTGGTGACGACGCCGGCCGTGGTGACCACGCCGTGCCGGATCGCCTCCTTCGTCGTACGGCCGTTCGTGCGGGCCTCGCGGATTCGGGACACCACGAACACGTGGTAGTCCATCGACAGCCCGAACAGGATCACGAACAGGAACAGCGGCAGCCAGGTCACGATCGCGCCGACCCCCTCCGCGCCCACCAGCGAGGCACCCCAGCCGTGCTGGAAGACCGCGACGAGGATCCCGTACGCGGCGCCCACCGACAGCAGGTTGAGCACGATCGACGTGATGGCCACGGTCAACGAGCGGAACGACAGCAGCATCAGCAGGAAGGCGAAGACGATCACGAAGGCGAAGACCGGGACGACGGAACCGAGCAACTGGTCGTTGAAGTCGTGGTTGCCGGCCACCTGTCCGGTGATCGGCGCCTGCACGCCGTCCAGCTTGCCGAGCGTGGCGGGCCGCACCTCGTCGCGCAGCTTGCCCAGGCTCTTCACCGCCCGGTCCATGTCGGAGCCGCCGACCAGCGGCACGGAGACCAGCGCGACGTTCTGCGCGTCGTGCACCCGGATGTCGACCGGGCCGCGCGAGGCGCCCGAGGAGATCGCCTGCCGCTTGAAGTCGGCCAGCGCCTGCCGTACATCGGGGGCGTTGATGTCCTTGGCCTTGACGACGACCTGGGCCGGCTCACTGCCGCCGGGAAAGGCGTCGTTGACGCGGTTGTACGTCTGCACGATCGGCAGCGACTTCCCGAACTCCTGGTCCAGGGTGAGCTGCTGGGTGTTCATACCGAGCGCGGGCGCGGCCACCGCCAGCAGCGCACCGGCCGCCACGACGACGGAGACCAGCGGCCTGGCCAGCACCGCGCGCAGGACGGTGGTCCAGACCCGGCTGCCCTCGCCGGCGGTCCGCTCCCGGCTTCGGTTCCGGCGGCTCAGGAACGGGATCTTGCCCTTCTCCACCCGCTCGCCGAGCAGCGACAGCAGCGCCGGCAGGACCGTCACCGAGCCGACCATGGCGACCGCGACCACCATCAGCGAGGCCAGACCCATCGCCTCGAACTCGGCGAGCCCGGTGAAGAGCATGCCCGCCATCGCGACGCACACCGTGACGCCGGAGACGATGACCGCCCGGCCGCTGGTGGCGGCGGCGATCCGCAGAGCGGTGCCCGGGTCCCGCCCGGCCTCCCGCTCCTCGCGCTCACGGCGCAGATAGAACAGGCAGTAGTCGACGCCGACGGCCATACCGACCAGCAGCATCACGGAGTTGGCGGTGTCGCTCATCGGCTGCAGATGGCTGACGAGGCCCATCAGACCCATCGTCGCCATGATCGCGGTGATCGCGAGGGCCACCGGCAGCAGCGCGGCCACCAGCGCCCCGAAGGCGATCAGCAGGATGCCAAGGGCCACCGGCACCGCCGAGTACTCGGCCTGCTTGAAGTCGTCCCCGAAGGCGTCCTTGTACTGCTTCTGCATGCTGGCGCCGCCGATCTCCTCGATCCGCAGCGAGCCGTGCGCCTTCTGCACTCCGGCGACCGCGTTCAGCACCGGCTCCACCCGGTCGACGGCCGTCTTGGCGTCCCCGCGGATGTCGAACTGCACCAGTGCGCTGCGGCCGTCCCGGGAGACGGTGTGCGTGTCGTACGGCGAGGTCACGGCCGTGACCTTCCCGGTGCCCTGGACGGCCTTCACCACGTCGGCGACGGCGGCCCGGAACTCGGCGCCGGTCGCCGTGACTTCGGCGTCCTTGGACTGGATCAGCACGGTCTCGCCGGCCGGCTCCTTGATCCCCGCGTCGTCGATGATCTGGGCGGCGGTGTGCGTCTCGCCCTTGAGCTGGTTGTTCTCGTCGACGTCGACCCGGCCCGCCGCCGAGCCCAGCCCCATGGCCAGCACGACGAACAGCACCCATATGCCCACGGCCGCCCAGCGGTGCCGGGCGCTCCAGCCGCCGGCGCGGGCGGCCAGCCCCCGCACCGGCACGTCCCTGTTCCCCATCGCGGGTCCTACCCCCTCGTGTGCGGCGGCGACCCCCTGTCGCCACGTCTGCGCTTGCTCCGCTACGACCGTATGAGCCGGGTAAACGCGTCTCGTCGTGCTGCCCGGTGAACTCGGCGACTTGCCGGTCAGTACTGGGGAGGACAGTGGCCCCTTACATCTATCCGGGCTTCTCGGGGGCGTTTCTCGGGGTTCCGGCAGCCTGTTGCGCAGGCCGTCGGACATGGGTTGTCCGTTCTGCCGCCGGCGCGGCGGTTTGTGATTACGAAACCTTGTTGAACAAGTCACAGCTGCGTGCAGAGGTTGATCCGCCACCCGCCGATCGGCGAGAGTTTCGCGCAGCCCCGCCCCGCGCGGGCCCGGCCGTCGTGCCCACCCCCACGGGGCACGACGGCCGTTCTAGGCTGGCCGGGTGACGACCTACGCGGCGCTGTTGCGCGGAATCAACGTCGGCGGCAGCAAGAAGCTGCCGATGGCCGACCTCCGTACGCTGCTGACCGGCCTCGGCCACACCGGCGTACGGACCCATCTGCAGAGCGGCCAGGCCGTGTTCACCACCGGCCGCGGCGACGAGGAGTCGCTCGCGGCGGAGCTGAGCCGGGCGATCGAGGAGCGGTTCGGCTTCCCGGTCGACGTGATCGTGCGCGACCACGCCTATCTGAAGGCGGTCGCCGAGGCCTGCCCGTTCCCGGCCGCCGACCTGGAGCCCAGGCAGCTGCACATCACGTACTTCTCCGCACCGGTCACCCCGGACCGCTTCGCGGACATCGACCCGGCCGCCCACCTCCCCGAGGAGTTCCGCCTCGGCGACCGCTGCCTGTACCTGTACGCCCCCGAGGGCCTCGGCCGTTCCAAGCTCGCCGAGGTGCTGTCCCGCCGCCCCCGCACCAAGGGCCTGATCGCCACCAGCCGGAACTGGAACACGGTGGTCAAACTGGTCGAGCTGACCGTTCCGGGAGCGTGACGGACCGCCGCCCGAGGAAGGTCGTGTGCGCGACGATCTCACGGGGTACGGCGAGCCTCGGGTCCGCGTGCAGACGGCGCTGCTCCTCGACGGTGCCGGCGGCGGCCACCGTGTCCAGCAGCGCGAGTTCGTCCGGGGTGAGGGGGTGCTCCGCGTCCCATGGCCCCCAGCCGTCCCAGGGGAGCGTCTCGGTGCCGGCCACACAGGCCAGGTCGAGCACCACGCTGTGGGCCACCATCCGCAGACCCCGCAGCTCCGGTACGTCCCAGACGCCGAAGGTGTCAGGGTCCGCCTCCCCGGCCCGGTAGGCCCGCCACGCCCGCCCGGCCACGACGAACTGGTCCCGGGGCACGTCCAGCGGGTCGAACGGCACGCCGTAGCGGTCGTCGTGGACCTGGGGGTCGGCCAACCGCCAGCCGCCGCCCGGGAGTTGGTACTCGGTCACCCAGTGGTCGTCGTGGAAGCCGGCGACGAAGTAGGCGGCGTACCCGCCCCGGACGCGGGCCGGGGTCCCGGTGGCGCGCAGCAGGGAGCACAGCAGCAGCGCGTAGTCGCGGCAGGTGCCCACGAACCGCTGCTCGTACGGCCGTTCCTCGGTGAGCGGGCCGGACCCGCGCTCGCGCAGGATGCGCAGGATCTCCGTGACGTACCGGGACTCGGCGTCGTGGTGCAGCCGTTCCTCGGGGATGGCGCATCCGAAGCGCTCGCCCTCCAGCCGGTGCAGGATCAGCCCGCGCACCAGCCCGGTGAGCCGGCGCGGATCGCGGGGCAGGGCGGTGGCGTCCAGGTCGCCCGGATCGCTGTACGGCGTCTGCCGCAGGTAGAAGTCGTCCATGCTCCGCACGCTCGACCTTGCCCCAGGGGCAAGGTCAAGCACGCGGGGCTTCTCGGAGGCTGACGGGCAGTGCCACGTACGCGTGTGCGACGCTCTGCCCATGCGCTACATCATCATCGGAGCCGGAGCGGTCGGCGGGACCGTCGGCGGGCGGCTGGCCCAGGCCGGGCGTGAGGTCGTCCTCGTGGCACGCGGCAAGCATCTGGCGGCACTGGCGGAACACGGGCTGCGACTGCGGGCGCCGGAAGGGGAGTCGACACACCGGCTGCCCGCCGTCGACGGGCCCGGCCCGCTCGGCGAACTGCGCGCCGACGACGTCCTCGTCCTCGCCGTGAAGACACAGGACACCGTGGCCGCCCTTGAGGCCTGGGCCGACGTGCCCGTGGCCGGTGGGGGCACGGCGGCCGAGCGGCTGCCGCTCGTCCTGCTGCAGAACGGAGTCGAGAGCGGCCGGCTCGCGCTGCGCCGCTTCCGGCACGTGTACGGCGTCTGCGTCTGGCTGCCCTCGACCTTCGTGGAGCCCGGCGTCGTCTCCGCCGCAGGCCGTCCGCTCACCGGCATCCTGCACCTCGGCCGGCTGCCGCACGGCACCGACGACACCGCCCACAGGATCGCCGCCGACCTGGCGGACGCGCACTTCGAGGCGCCGGTCGTGCCCGACGTGGCCCGCTGGCAGTACGCCAAGCTGCTCGGCAACCTCGGCAACGCCCTGGAAGCGGTGAGCGGGCCCGTCACGGGCGAGGTCGCCGAGGCGCTGTACGCGCGCGTGCGGGCCGAGGGCGAGGCCGTGCTGGACGCGGCCGGCATCGTCTGGGCGAGCGCCGGGGAGCAGCGCGCGGCCCGCGGTGACAAGGTCACCCTGGTGCCGCTTGACGGGGCTCCGCGCGGCGGCGGTTCCTCCTGGCAGTCCCTCGTCCGGGGCACCGGCACCATCGAGGCCGACTACCTCAACGGGGAGATCGTGCTCCTCGGCCGGCTGCACGGCGTACCGGCCCCGCTGAACGAACTGCTCCAGCGGCTCGCCAACCGGTTCGCACGGGAGCGCCTGGCCGCCGGGTCGCTGCCGGTCGCGGAACTGGTGCGGACGGCCGACGCGGCCGAGGGGTCGGAGCCGGTCGACTCCCTTGCACCGAACGGCAGTTGATCTTCCGGCCGGTTCGGCGTTTCGTAGGACGTGGTCGGCGTTTCGCAGGGCGTGGACCGTACGCACGAAGGGGCGGGGGAGCGGTGGACGAGTTCACGGACGGGACCCGGGCGGACGACGTCACGCAGGACGCCGGGCAGCGGCTCGCGGAGCGGTTCGAGGCGGACCGGCCGCATCTCACGGCCGTGGCCTACCGGCTGCTCGGCTCGGCCGCCGAGGCCGAGGACGCGCTGCAGGAGGCCTGGCTGCGGACCCGGGACGCCGACCTCGACGGGATTCACAACCTCACCGGCTGGCTGACCACCGTGGTGACCCGGGTCTGCCTCAACCTGCTGCGGGCCCGCCGCAACCGGCGCGAGGAGTTCCTCGAGGCCTACGACAACGCCCACGGCACCCCGGCGGTCTCCGCCGAGGCCGGCGACCCGGCCCGGGAGGCACTGCTGGCCGACCAGGTCGGGGTCGCGCTGCTGGTCGTCCTCGACACCCTCGGGCCGGCCGAGCGGGTCGCCTTCGTGCTGCACGACATGTTCGCCGTGCCCTTCGAGGAGATCGCCCCGCTGATCGAGAAGACGCCGGCCGCCACCCGGCAGCTCGCCAGCCGGGCCCGCCGCCGCGTCCAGGGCCGGCCGCCCGCGCCCGCCGCCGACGCCGTACGCCGGCGCCGGGCCGTCGAGGCGTTCCTGGCCGCCACCCGTGGCGGCGACTTCACGGCCCTGGTCGCGCTGCTCGCCCCGGACGTGGTGCTGCACGCCGACGCGCTGGTCGTACCCACGCCCGAACCGATCACCGTGCGGGGCGCCGAGCCCGTCGCCCGGGGCGCCATGGCCGCCATGGCGCGCGCCCGGATCACCGGACTGGCCCTGCTGGACGGCGAGTTCGGCCTGGTCATGGCGGAGCGGGGGCGCCCGCGCCTGGTCCTGGCCTTCGCCTTCGGCACGGACGGCCGGATCACCCGGATCGGCGTCGTGGCGGAACCGGAACGCCTGCGCGGGACGGAGATCTCGGTGGTGGACCCGGGGCAGACCGGGGCCGGTGGCGCCATCGAAGGATTGGATCAGTGAATCGAGAGCGGATTGGGCCGGGACACTGGACCAATGCGGCACTAGCGTCGCTGCCATGACGTACCGCGACACCGCCACCGAGCCCGCCCCGACCCGGGTCGACTTCTTCTTCGACCCGGCCTGCCCCTTCGCCTGGATCACCTCCCGCTGGCTGCTGGAGGTCGAGCGCCTGCGCCCGCTCGACCTCCGGTTCCGGGCGATGAGCCTGTACCTTCACAACGTCGGCAACGAACTCCCGGACTGGTACCGGGACTTGGTGGACCGCTCGATCGGCCCGGTGCGGGTCGCCGTGGCCGCCGCCGAACGGCACGGCGACAAGGTGCTGCGCGACCTGTACACCGCGTTCGGCACCCGGATCCACGAAGGCCGGACGGAGGACTTCGACCGGGTGATCGCCGAGTCCCTGGCCGAACTCGGGCTGCCCGCCGACCTGTCGGCCGCCGCCCACGATCCGTCGTACGACGACGCGGTGCGCCGCAGTCACGAGGCCGGCGTCGAGCCGGAGACGGGTGCCTATGTGGGCACGCCGACCCTGCACATCGACGGCACGGTGTGGTTCGGTCCCGTGCTGCGCGCCGTTCCGCGCGGCGAGGAGGCGGCCGAACTCTTCGACAGCTTCCGGGTGCTGGCCCGCCACCCGGACCTGTTCGAACTCAAGCGCACCCGCACCGGCGCCCTCCGCTTCGACTGACCGGGAAACGGGCTGGCCGATAAACGTCGCTCGCTCGCGTCGAGTCGGCCGCTCGTGTGACATGCGGGCCGTGACGGACGCAGAACGAAGAGCCGCCGCGGTCCGACGTCACAGGGGAGCGCCGGACCCCGGCGGCCCTCTACCACGTGCCCGCCCCACGAGGCCAGCCCTCGCCGAACCTCGCGACAAACTCATCCCGTTGTCCCTAGGGTGATGCGCGCAGACGGCCAGAAGGGACGAGGGGCACCGATGAGCGTGACGGGCGGGGCATCACGGGCACTGCCGCGGTGCCGCGCCGGCGGGCCGTCTCCGGCGCCGGCGGGGCACCGCGGGAACGGAGCGTCCTGGCGACCGGGCGCCCCGGGGTACCCCGACGGCGTCTTCGCCCACCGCGTCGACCGGGTCGCCGGGGACCGGCCGTATGCGCCGGGGCACCCGGAAACGGTCGTACCCCTCTCGCCCCAAGTACCCCTCCGGGCCCGGTCAACGGGCACCGGTCACCCGGATGGGTGGCGATTTTCGGCCTACTCGACACCGTATTCGCGCGTCACCGCTCCCGGCCTGGTGCAGGGCGGCCCGCGGCCGCCGGGCGCCGGCACGGAACGTCGGTAACGTCAGCCGCACCAGCACCTTCGGCAACCAGAGCCTGGTCGCCCGCGCCGAAGCCGTAGCCACCCCCCAACCCCGAAGGCTCCTTCGGATCACAAGCGAGGACAGGACATGAGTACCTACAACTTCGGGAACGGGCCCATCGACTTCGCCCGTATCGACCCCAGGAACGGCGCACCGGACCTCGAAACCCTCATGGACGTCGCGGACCGGCTCACCGAGGCACTGCGGGCCGAGTACCCGGGGATCGCCGGGAACGGGGAGGTCGTCCAGGCGGAGCTGGCCCTGTCCGCGGAGGACGGCCTGCCGCCCAACCGGGGCCGGATCCGCACCGCACTGGAGAACGTCGCCATCACGGCCGGCGCGGGCACCGCCAGCCTCACCTTCACCCAGCACCTCCTGCACGCGCTCGGCCTGTGACCCCGGGAACGCCGGGAAGGCGGGGGAACGGTCAGGCGCCCAGGGCCGTCAGCGCCGGCCGGCGTGCCGTGTCGTAGCGCTCCAGCAGTACCCGCGCCACCTCCGGCGCGGGGCCCAGCACGTCCGCCAGCACGTCCGCCCCGGCCGCGCCCCGCGTGATGCGGTCCGGCAGAAAGCCGGGGGCCAGGACGTACGGCGCGACGGCGACCCGCTCGCACCCGAGGGCGCGCAGCTCGGCCACGGCGTCCTCGGTGCGGGGGAACCCCGCGGGAGAACCAGCGGAGGCGAACGCAGGCCGCACGGCGCACCAACCGGTGTGCCGCCACTCCCGCGCGATTTCTGCGATCACCGCGATCGCCTCCGGGTCGGTGGACCCCGCCGAGGCCAGCACGACCCCGGTCGAGGACTTGTCGGCGGGGCTCAACCCCGCCTCGTACAGCCGTCGTTCCAGCGTCGACAGCAGCAGCGGCGACGGACCCAGCACGTCCGTCTGCCGGATCCGCAGCCGGGCCGGTGCCTCCCGCAGCACGGCGGGGATGTCGGCCTTGGCGTGGAAGGCACGGGTCAGCAGCAGCGGCAGGGCGACGACGTCCCGCACCTCCTCCGCCGCGAGGGACTCCAGCACGCCCTGCACGGAGGGCACGTTGAAGTCCAGGAAACCGGTCTCCACGCGCAGCTCCGGCCGCAGCGACCGTACCCGCTCCACCAGGGCGTGCACGGTCGCCGCGTGCCGTGGGTCGCGGCTGCCGTGGGCGATGACGAGGAGAACCGGACGGTGCATCGTGTGCCTCAGCCCTTCACCAGCAGACCGCGGCTGCGCAGCACCCACCGCTCCAGCGGGCTGAAGATCAGCAGGTCGATGGCGATGCCGACGAACAGGATGAGCAGGATGGCCTCGAACACCATGGCCATGTCGCCGGCGGTGCGCGCGTTCTCCAGCAGCTGGCCCAGGCCCGTGCCCAGGTCGGGGAAGTTGGCGATGATCTCCGCGGCCATCAGGGAGCGCCAGGAGAAGGCCCAGCCCTGCTTCATGCCCGCCACATACCCGGGCAGTGCGGCCGGCAGCGTGACGTGCCAGGTGCCCTTCAGGCCGGTGGCGCCCATCGTGCGGCCCGCCCGCAGGAACAGCGGCGGCACCTGGTCCACGCCGGACACCAGACCGTTGGCGATGGACGGCACGGCGCCGAGCAGGATCACCGCGTACATCATCGAGTTGTTCAGGCCCAGCCAGATCACCGCGGGCGGCACCCACGCCACCGACGGCAGCGACTGCAGACCGGACAGGATCGGGCCGATGGCCGCGCGCACGAACCTCACCCGCGCCACCAGCAGACCCAGCGGGGTGCCGATCAGCAGCGCGAAGCAGAAGCCGAGCAGACCGCGCGAGATGCTGGTCCAGATGTAGCCGAGGAGGTTGCCCTCCAGCCAGTCCTTCCGGACCGCCTGCCAGACGGCCGACGGGGACGGCAGCTTGGTCGGATCGTCGACGATCTTCAGGGTGATCAGGCCCTGCCAGACCACCAGGACCACGATGATCGCGGTGATCGGCGGGACGATCTTGTCGACGAAGGTCTTGCGGAACGGCGTACGGCCCGGCTGCGCGGTCTCCAGCGCGTCGAGGCCCGCCTCCACGCTCCCACTCTCGCGCGAGGTCGTCGTCTCAGTGCTGGCCATGGCGGCGGATCTCCCCACGCAGTACTTCGGTGATCTCCAGGGACAGTTCCGCCACGGGCGCGTCCTCGATGCGGCGCGGCTGCGGAATGTCGACCTCCCACTCCCGGGCCACCCGGCCCGGACGGGAGGACAGCAGTACGACACGCTGCGCGAGCCGCACCGCCTCGCGCACGTTGTGCGTCACGAACAGCACGGACAGCCCGGTCTCCGACCAGATACGGGTCAGCTCGTCGTGCAGCACGTCCCGCGTGATGGCGTCCAGCGCCGCGAACGGCTCGTCCATCAGCAGCAGACTGCTCTCCTGCGCCAGCGCGCGGGCCATCGCCACCCGCTGCCGCATACCGCCCGACAGCTCGTGCACACGCTTGCCGTACGCGCCCTTCAGCCGGACGAGTTCGAGCAGCTCCTCGGCCTTGTCGCGCCGCTCGGCCTTGGGTACCCCCCTGAGCTTCAGGGCGAGTTCGATGTTCTTGCCCGCGGTCAGCCACGGGAACAGGGCGTGCTCCTGGAACATCAGGGCCGGGCGGCCGTCCGTGGTGATGGACCCGGCGGTGGGCCGGTCCAGGCCCGCCACCAGGTTCAGCAGGGTGGACTTGCCGCAGCCCGAGGCCCCCAGGAGGGTGACGAACTCGCCGGGCGCGACACCGAGGCTGATGTCGTCCAGGACGAGCTGCTGCCCGCCGGGTGTCGCGAAGGACTTCGAGACATGCTCGAGGCGTGCGGCGTACTCGACCGACTCGGCGGCCTTGGCGAGAGTCGTGGCCATGGTCGTCACCTCCTGGGAACTCATCGGGAACGGGCGTCAGCTGGTGCCGAGACCGGCGGCGTCGACCGGGCTGTCACCTGAGGCCTTGAGGACCTTGTTGAGGATCGTCAGGTCGTAGATGCCCTTCAGGTCCGGCTTGTCCAGCAGGCCGGCCTTGACCGCGTGCGCCGCCTCGGTGTCGAGGGTGGAGGCCAGCGGGTCGTCGGTGAACTGGATGGACTTCCACGCCGGGTCCAGGACGTTCGCCGGCAGCGCCTTGCCGGAGTCGACCGCCAGCTGCTTGTTCGCCGCCGCCTTCGCCTGGCCGGGGTTGGCGTTGATCCACTTGTTGGCCTCGACCGAGGCCTTCAGCACCGCCTCGACCGCCTTCGGGTGCTCCTTCAGGAAGGCCTGCCGCACGATGATGTTCGTGATCACGAACTTCTTGTCCGGCCACAGCGTCGACTCGTCCAGCAGCACCTTGCCGCCCTCGGCGACCAGCTTGGACGCGGTCGGCTCCGGCACCCAGGCGCCGTCGACCGACCCGGCCTTGAACGCGTCCGGGGTCACCTTGTTGTCGCTGCGGACGACCGTGACGTCACCCTTGCCGCTCTGCGGGTCGACCTTCCAGCCCTGCTCGGCCGCCCAGTTGAGGAACGCCACGTCCTGTGTGTTGCCCAGCTGGGGGGTGGCGATCTTCTTGCCCTTGACGTCCTTCAGGGACGAGATCTTCTCCGGGTTCACGACCAGCTTCACCCCGCCGGACGCCGAACCACCGATGATCTTCAGGCTCTTGCCGTTCGACTTGGTGTAGCCGTTGATCGCGGGGGAGGGGCCGATCCAGCCGATGTCGATGGAGCCGGAGTTGAGCGCCTCGATCTCGGAGGGACCGGCGTTGAAGGTGGCGTAGTCCGCCTTGGTGGCGCCCAACTCCTTCTGGAACAGGCCCTGTTCCCGGCCGACCAGTGCGGTCGCGTGGGTCAGGTTGCCGAAGTAGCCGATCTTGACGGAGTCGAGTCCGTCGATCTTCTTGGCGCCGGCGGCGACCTTCGTGGTCTCGTCGTTCTTGGACTCGGAGCCGTAACCGCAGGCGGCGAGCGTGAGCAGGGGAAGAGCGGCGAGCGCGGCTATGCCGCCTCGGAAAAGCTTCATGGGGGCGCCCCCGTTCGAGCGAAGTCGAGAATGGGGGAGGATGGCAGGCACGGGAGGGATTCCTCTCGTTGGCCCGGCGTCACGGTCTCTCAGGTCGTGGCCGGGAGATCGGCAAAGGGTCTTCGTCGCTTCCGGGACGTCGGGTGGGGGGTGAGGGCGCGCATGCGGTGCGCGTACGTCAGCGCACACATCGCGCCACCCCGCCCTGTCCGCTGCCGAGGGAGCCGCTGCCGATACGGCCGCCCTCCTTGGCGAACGTCGCGTAGACGTCGGTCGTCTTCATGCTCAGAAGTCCCAGCCGTCGTCTTCGGACTCGTCCTTGACCGGCTCGGGGGAGGCGAACGACTCACCGACCATGCCCGCGGTCAGCGTGGTGCCGTCGCTCGGGTCGATCAGGATGAAGGAGCCCGTGCGCCGCGAGTCGGCGTAGGAGTCGACCGGCAGCGGCTCGGCGGTACGGATCTTCACCCGGCCGATGTCGTTGGCGACGAGCTGTCCCGGGTGCGGGTGCAGGGACAGGTCGTCGAGCGTGAGCCGGGACGGGATGTCCTTCACGATCGCCTTGACCGTGCGGGTGCCGTGCTTGAGCAGCACGCGGTGGCCGACGGTCAGCGGGGCGTCGGCCACGTGGCAGACGGTCGCCTCCACGTCCTGGGTGGTGGCCGGCGCGTCCTTCGTGGGCACGATCAGGTCGCCGCGCGAGACGTCGATGTCGTCCTGGAGCAGGACCGTCACCGACTGCGTCGTCCACGCCACGTCCACCGGCTCGCCCAGCAGGTCGATGCCGGAGATCCGGGTCGTCCGCCCGGACGGCAGGACGGTGACCTCCTCGCCGACCCGGAAGGTCCCGGCCGCGATCTGGCCCGCGTAACCCCGGTAGTCCGGGTGCTCGGCGGTCTGCGGCCGGATCACGTACTGCACGGGCAGCCGGGCGTGGCAGTGCGCCAGGTCGTGGCTCACGGGAACGGTTTCGAGGTGTTCCAGGACGGTCGGGCCGCCGTACCAGTCCATGTTGGCGGACGGGTCCACCACGTTGTCACCGGCGAGCGCCGAGATCGGGATCGCGGTGACCTCGGGCACGCCCAGGTCGGTCGCGTACGCCGTGAACTCCTCGGCGATCGCGGCGAACACGGACTCCTCGTACCCGACGAGGTCCATCTTGTTGACCGCGAGGACGACGTGCGGGACCCGCAGCAGGGCCGCGATCGCCGCGTGCCGGCGGGTCTGCTCGACCACGCCGTTGCGGGCGTCGACGAGGATCACGGTCAGCTCGGCGGTGGAGGCGCCGGTGACCATGTTGCGGGTGTACTGCACATGGCCCGGGGTGTCGGCCAGGATGAACCGGCGCCGCGGGGTGGCGAAGTAGCGGTAGGCCACGTCGATGGTGATGCCCTGCTCCCGCTCGGCGCGCAGGCCGTCGGTGAGCAGCGCGAGGTCCGGGCCGTCCTGGCCACGGCTCGCGGAGGCCCGCGCCACGGCCTCCAGCTGGTCGGTGAGGACCGACTTGGAGTCGTGCAGCAGCCGTCCGACGAGTGTGGACTTGCCGTCGTCGACGGAGCCGGCGGTGGCGAACCGCAGCAGCGTGGTGGCCGAGAGCGCCTCGGTCGTGGTCGTGCTCATGCTTAGAAGTACCCCTCGCGCTTGCGGTCTTCCATCGCGGCCTCGGACAGCTTGTCGTCGGCGCGGGTCGCGCCCCGCTCGGTGAGCCGGGAGGCGGCGATCTCGGCGATCACGGCGTCCAGCGTGGTGGCGTCGGAGTCGACGGCGCCGGTGCAGGACATGTCACCGACGGTCCGGTAGCGGACCTGGCGCTTCTCGACGGTCTCGCCGTCCTTCGGGCCGCCCCACTCGCCCGCGGTCAGCCACATGCCGCTGCGCTTGAACACCTCGCGCTCGTGCGCGAAGTAGATCTGCGGCAGCTCGATGCCCTCACGGTCGATGTACTGCCAGACATCCAGCTCGGTCCAGTTCGACAGCGGGAACACCCGCACGTGCTCACCGGGCGCGTGCCGGCCGTTGTACAGGTTCCACAGCTCGGGGCGCTGGCGGCGCGGGTCCCACTGGGAGAACTCGTCCCGCAGCGAGAACACCCGCTCCTTGGCGCGGGCCTTCTCCTCGTCCCGGCGCCCGCCGCCGAACACGGCGTCGAACTTCTCGCTCTGGATCTTCTCCGTCAGCGGAAGCGTCTGCAGCGGGTTGCGGGTGCCGTCGGGACGTTCCTTCAGCACACCGCGGTCGATGTAGTCCTGGACGGAGGCCACATGGAGCCGCAGCCCGTGCTGGGCCACCGTACGGTCGCGGTACTCCAGAACCTCGGGGAAGTTGTGCCCGGTGTCCACGTGCAGCAGCGAGAACGGCACGGCCGCCGGGGCGAACGCCTTGAGCGCCAGGTGCAGCATGACGATCGAGTCCTTGCCGCCGGAGAAGAGAATCACCGGGTTCTCGAACTCGCCCGCCACCTCGCGGAAGATGTGCACCCCCTCGGACTCCAGCGCGTCCAGGTGCGACAGGGCGTACGGGCTGTCCGTACCGTCCTCGACCTTGGCCACGGTCGTCATGCCAGTCCCCTCTCGCTCAGCAGGGCGTACACGCTCGCCGCGGACTCCTGCACGGTCTGGTGCTGCGACTCGATCCGCAGATCGGGCGTCTCGGGCTCCTCGTACGGGTCGTCGACGCCGGTCAGCCCGGTCAGCGCGCCCGCGGCCTGCTTGGCGTACAGCCCCTTCACATCGCGCACGCTGCACACCTCGACGGGGGTCGCCACATGGATCTCCAGGTACGACGTCCCGTTCGCCGCGTGCCGCCCCCGCACCGCGTCCCGGCTGTCCGCGTACGGAGCGATCACCGGCACCAGAGCCTTGACACCGTTACGCGCGAGCAGTTCGGCGACGAAACCGATGCGCTGCACGTTGGTGTGCCGGTCCTCGCGGGAAAAGCCGAGGCCCGCCGAGATGAACTCGCGGATCTCGTCGCCGTCGAGCACCTCGACGCGGTGGCCCTCGGCACGCAGCCGACCGGCCAGCTCGTACGCGATGGTGGTCTTGCCGGCGCTCGGCAGACCCGTGAGCCAGACGGTGGCTCCGGTGGTCACGTGGTTCTCCTGGGTCGCGTTGTTCGCTTCCGTCACAGCAGTGGCAGCGGGAGCTGTGGCTGCCGTGTGAGCGGCTGTGTTCGTCGTCATCCGTGCAGCCCGCACTCGGTCTTGGAGCGGCCCGCCCAGCGGCCGGCCCGCGCGTCCTCGCCCTCCAGGACCCGGCGGGTGCAGGGGGCGCACCCGATGGAGGCGTAGCCGTCCATCAGCAACGGGTTGGTGAGCACGCCGTGTTCGGTGACGTAGGCGTCCACGTCGTCCTGCGTCCAGCGGGCGATCGGGGAGATCTTGACCTTCTGCCGCTTCTCGTCCCAGCCGACGACCGGGGTGTTCGCCCGGGTCGGGGACTCGTCGCGGCGCAGGCCGGTCGCCCACGCCTGGTAGCCCATCAGCCCCTCTTCGAGCGGCTTGACCTTGCGCAGCGCGCAGCACAGGTCGGGGTCGCGGTCGTGCAGCCTCGGGCCGTACTCCGCGTCCTGCTCGGCGACCGTCTGCTTCGGCGTGAGGGTGATGACGTTGACGTCCATCACGGCCTCGACGGCGTCGCGGGTGCCGATGGTCTCCGGGAAGTGGTAGCCGGTGTCGAGGAAGACGACGTCCACGCCCTTCATGACGCGCGAGGCGAGATGGGCGACGACGGCGTCCTCCATGGACGAGGTGACGCAGAACTTCGTGCCGAAGGTGTCCACCGACCACCGGAGGATCTCCAGGGCGGAGGCGTCCTCCAGGTCGCGGCCCGCCTGCTCGGCGAGCTCCTTCAACTCCTCCGTCGTACGGTCGTGCTGAGCCGTCGTCATATCCCGTCGTCCCCTCCGTGGTCGGCTCGCTGCAGACCCCGGGTGAGCAGTCCGAGGAACTTCAGCTGGAAGGCGCGGTTGCACGCCCCGCATTCCCAGGCGCCGTGACTCTGCTCGTGCGGACGCAGGTCCTCGTCGCCGCAGTAGGGGCAGTAGAAAGGTGCGGCACGTTCGCTCATGACAGTGCCTCCTCGCCGGCGCGCGCGGCCCAGGTGGCGAACCGCTCGCCGTCCTCGCGTTCGGCCTGGAACCGCTTCAGGACCCGCTCGATGTAGTCGGGCAGCTCCTCCGCGGTGACCTTCAGTCCGCGCACCTTGCGGCCGAAGCCCGGCTCCAGGCCGAGCGCGCCGCCGAGGTGCACCTGGTAGCCCTCGACCTGCTCGCCCTTGTCGTCGAGGACCAGCTGGCCCTTGAGGCCGATGTCCGCGACCTGGATACGGGCGCAGGCGTTCGGGCAGCCGTTGAGGTTGATGGTGATCGGCTCGTCGAAGTCCGGCAGGCGGCGCTCCAGTTCGTCGATCAGCGACGAGCCGCGCTGCTTGGTCTCGACGATGGCGAGCTTGCAGAACTCGATGCCGGTGCAGGCCATGGTGCCGCGCCGGAAGGAGGACGGCCGGGCGGTGAGGTCCAGTGCCTCCAGGCCCTCGACCAGCGAGTCGACCTTGTCCTGCTCGACATCGAGGACGATCATCTTCTGCTCGACGGTGGTGCGCACCCGGCCCGAGCCGTGCGCCTCCGCGAGGTCGGCGATCTTCGTCAGCGTCGCGCCGTCGACACGGCCGACACGCGGGGCGAAACCGACGTAGTAACGGCCGTCCTTCTGCCGGTGCACACCGATGTGGTCGCGCCACTGCTGCACGGGCTGCTCGGGGGCGGGCCCGTCGATCAGCTTGCGCCCCCCCAGGTACTCGTCCTCCAACACCTGACGGAACTTCTCCGCGCCCCAGTCGGCGACGAGGAACTTCAGCCGGGCGCGGGTGCGCAGCCGGCGGTAGCCGTAGTCACGGAAGATGGAGATGACGCCCTCGTAGACGTCCGGGACCTCGTCGATCGGCACCCAGGCGCCCAGCCGCACGCCCAGCTTGGGGTTGGTGGACAGACCGCCGCCCACCCACACGTCGAAGCCCGGACCGTGCTCGGGGTGCCGCACGCCGACGAACGCCACGTCGTTGATCTCGTGCACGACGTCCAGCAGTGGCGAACCCGAGATGGCCGTCTTGAACTTGCGGGGGAGGTTCGAGTACGCCTTGTTGTTCAGGACGCGGCGCTTCATCTCCTCCAGCGCCGGCGTGCCGTCGATGATCTCGTCCTCGGCGATGCCCGCCACCGGGGAGCCGATCATCACACGCGGGGTGTCACCGCAGGCGGTGACGGTGGACAGGCCGACGCCCTCCAACCGGTCCCAGATCTCGGGCACGTCCTCGATCCGGATCCAGTGGTACTGCACGTTCTGCCGGTCGGTGATGTCCGCGGTGCCGCGCGCGAACTCCTGGGAGATCTCGCCGATGACGCGCAGCTGCTGGGTGGTGAGCGCGCCGCCGTCGATGCGCACCCGCAGCATGAAGTAGCGGTCGTCCAGCTCCTCCGGCTCCAGCACCGCGGTCTTGCCGCCGTCGATCCCGGGCTTGCGCTGGGTGTACAGCCCCCACCAGCGCATCCGGCCGCGCAGGTCGCTGGGGTCGATCGAGTCGAAACCGCGCTTGGAGTAGATCGTCTCAATGCGTGTCCGCACGTTGAGACCGTCGTCGTCCTTCTTGACCTGCTCGTTGCCGTTGAGCGGGGTGAAGTGGCCCACCGCCCACTGACCCTCACCACGGTGACGGCTCACCTTGCGGCGGGGCGCGGAGGCGGCGGGGTTCGGCGGAGTGGCGGCCATGGTTCTACGTCCTTCGGGACCGGTGGGAATCGTCTCTGAACTGCACGGATGCGCGCACGCGGACAGGCGCGCGCGTCCTTGCGCAGGGAAGAATCAGGAAGGGGTTCGCGGCGGTGCTGGGGCGGTCAGCTCGCCGGACAGATGGCGCTGGACATGCGGCCGAGGTCGACGTGCCGCCGACTCACCAAGGCAATTCCAGTTCCAGACATGACGGAAGCGTGTCACGGCGATCTGGACACAGTCCAGCTTTATCCACCATGCGGACACCCTTGTCCCGGAATATGAGACAAGGGTGTCGTCGCTCACATGACCTGTGGGAAGGCTTGTCCCGGCAGGTCGGGCGGGGTATCAGGCCGGGTGTGCGCCGGGCCAGGGCCCCGGCGTCGGCACATCCGGCTCCAGCTCGACCTCGGTGTCGAACAGGGTGAAGCCGCGCCGCTGGTAGTTGTCCATGGCGAACTCGCCGTCCTTGCTGCACGTGTGCAGCCACACCCGCTTCGTCGGCGTCCGCTCGGGCCACCGCTCGGCCAGGTCCCAGGCGCGCGCCGTGCCGTACGACAGCAGATGGCCGCCGATGCGCCGGCCGCGGAAGGCGGGGATCAGCCCGAAGTAGACGATCTCGACCACGCCCTCGTCCTGCGGCTCCAGCTCCACATAGCCGGCCGGGGTGCCCCGGTCGTAGGCCACCCAGGTCTCCACCCCGGGCCGCTCCAGATGCTCCTGCCACCGGGCGTAGGTCCAGCCCAGCCGGTCGGTCCAGCGGATGTCGCCGCCGACCGAGGCGTACAGGAAGCGGCTGAACTCGGGGGAGGGAAGCTCGGCACGGACGACCCGGACATCGCCCTCCGGCGCGGCGGCGGGCAGGAGGTCGGCCGGCGAAGTCTGCTCCAGGGACCAGGTGGTGACAGGGACGCTGCTCATGCGGGCCAGGGAATCATCCCGCCGCCCGGTCTGTCGATCGACCGGGTCACCCTGCAGAGGCGGCGGGGGTCACCCCATGGACCTGTCCAGCTCCGCCAAAGGCAGGGCGAACAGCATCCGGTCCGACAGCGACCACACCTCTCCCGTCTCCTGCCAGTAGGACAGGGAGCCCGCCGCCTCGGCCCAGCAGCGGTGGGAGCCGTCAGCGCCGCAGTGTGCCGCCTTCGCCCCGCCGACGTCCTGCCGCCACAGCCCGCCGTGTCCGTCCTGTGAGCCGGGCAGGCGTCCCACATACCAGGACGTGTCCTCCGCGCCCGGCGGCTGGTACGACAGCACGCCCCGGATCCCGGCAGCGCGGGTCCGGTACTCCTCCGACGGCGCCACTCTCCCCGCCGCGTCCGTGGCGAGCAGACCCCCGCGTGCCGGAGACGTGCTGAACGCATACCGCCACAGCCGGGCGCTCCGCTCGCCGTCCGGTGCGGTCCACTCCGCGGCGACCAGACTGTCCGGCACGGTGCCCCGGTCCAGGGCGAGCGCGCCGGGACAGGGCGGTCCGGAGCGGCCGCAGCGGCCCCCGGTGAAGCGGTACGAGCCGATCGCGGGCATCACATAGCGGTAGCCGTCGGCCGACCAGCCGCCGGGCACCCGGCCGATCGCGGGCCCGTCGACGTCCGCGCGCTGGATCCGGTCGAGGTCGTAGACGTACAGCGCGTCGGCGCTGCCGGTCCTGGCGGTGACCAGCAGCTTGTCCTGGTACCAGACCATCCCGGAGATCCCGGAGGTCAGCCCCCTGTAGTCACGGCCGCCGTCGACCGGCACCACCAGCAGCACCCAGCGGTAGGCGAGGCGGGCGGGGCCGTCGGCGTTCACGAACGCGACCCTGGCCAGCCCCCGCTCGGCGGCACGCCCGGTGGAGGTGCTGTGGGTCCAGCCGGCGAGCACGACCCGGTGGGTGCCCCAGACTCCGTCGTCGTCGGCGTCCCCGGAGGTGGTCACCGACGCCGGCCGCCAGGCGGTGCCGGCGGAGTCGGTCGCATCCCAGCAGTAGGCGCGCGTGGCGGTCGGAGTGACGGGCAGGGAGGCGCGGTCGGCGGAGGAGCAGTCGGCGGACGCGCGCATCACGAGGTCGGCGCTCGCCAGCACGGCGTCCACGCCGACCGGTCGGCCCATCGCGGCGGAGAGCCGGTCCAGCGCGCGGGCGGGGACCAACTGCTCCTGGAGCCGCAGCCGGCCGGTGTCCGCGGGGGAGGAGAGCGGCTTGAGCGCGCCGGGGCTGTCGGTGACGTCCGCCTGGGACGCGCTGATCAGGGTGGCGGCCGCGGTGAGCGCCAGCGCGGCCCCGGTCAGGACCGCGCGCAGTGCAGCGCCCCGCCTGCGTCGGCGGTGTCTGCCGCGATGCTTCATCTCGTCCCCTTCTCCAGGGCTCCTTCGCCGCCGGGGCGCGCCGCCCGGTGACGGGCCAACTGCGCCTGATGATCCATATGTTGACGCGAGAAGCGGCTGGGAAGGCCCTCAAGGGATGCTACGGCAGCAACGGCCCGCGCAGGGCGAAGACCCCGCAAATATGCGGAAGACACACTCACCGGTCCGCGGGACCGCCGGACGGCCCGGCCGTCCGTCTCCGCGTGATCGCCGGCGCCGTCGAGTAAGGCAGCAGGTCACGGGGGTCAGCGGGGAGGAGCACCTCGAACTCCGCGTTCTCGCGGAAACGATACGGCCGATGCTGCAGAAGTTCCCCGCAGTACCTCCGGATCCTGGATATCTCCGCCCGTACCGTCACCGTGCGTGAAGAGTCCCCGAACAGATCCTCGGCCAGGGCCGCCGCCCCACGTCCGGCCCGGTGCGCGGCGATCAGATACAGCAACTCGGCATGCCGGGGACTGAGTTCGTGCGACCAGGACCCCGCCGCACCGGACACCGTCAGCGTACTGCGTCCCGGCCTGGCCAGATCCAGCACGATCCGCGGAGCCGTGCCGACCGGTTCCTCGGCCGCCCGCAGCAGCCAGCCCCCGGCCAGCGGCTCCACCGCGCACAACCCCAGTGACGGCAGCCACCGACTGCCCGGCGCCAGCGACTTGGGCAGCGCGACACGCCGTACGTACGGCATCCCGGACACCGCCGCCGACCAGCCGTCCCGGTCCACCACCAGCGCCTGACCGTCCAGCCGGGCCAGCACCGGCGCCGCCACCGACCGCAGCCGCTCCAGCGAGTCCCGGTGCAGCTCCCGCAGCCGCGCCTCGGCCAGCTTGGCCACCGAGTCCACCCAGGCGAGGGTCGCCGGATGCATGGTCTCCAGTGGGCCGCTGACGTCCACCACACCGATCAGCCGGCCGTCCCTGGGATCGGTGATCGGCGCGCCGGTACAGGTCCAGGAGGTGTGCGAGCGGACGAAGTGCTCGGCGGCGAAGACCTGTACGGGCCGTCGTACGACCGCCGGGGTGCCCACCCCGTTGGTGCCGACGACGTCTTCCCGCCAGTCCGCGCCGAGTTCGAAGCCGAGGCCGTCCGCCTTGCGCAGCACCGGTGAGGCCCCCTCCCGCCACAGCACCCGACCGTCGGCGTCCGCGACGACCATGATGTGCTGGGCCACGTCGGCGACCGAAAGCAGACCCTGCCGCAGCACCGGCAGCACATGCCGGAGCGGTGACTCCTCGCGGCGGCGCAGCACTTCGTCGGATGGCAGCAGCCCGGACCTGAAGTCGTGGTCGGGATCGACACCGCTGCGCAGCATCCGTCCCCAGGACTGCTCGATCACCGGCCGGGGCGCGATTCTCGCGCGCTGACCGGCAAGGGTGGCGTCACGTACCTCGCTCAGCAGCCGTGCCGCCTGTGCCGCGTCCACGGCGGCCAGACGCGCCACGTTCATCGGCGGGTTCACCACGGGGGCCTCCCGGATTAGGGCTCGAGCATACTTGTCAAGCCGTCCTGGCGGCGGTTTCCGGTCCGGCTGTACCTCTCATACTGCCGCTCCGGGCAGGCCGGAGGCACACACTCCGCGCACGTGCCCCCACAAGTTGCAACCCCCTGCAACCCTGGTGGACCGTCGGAGGGTGGCCGAGACTTGACCCCGACGCGGTATCTCGCGTCCGCGGGCTTCAACGGGCCCATGGGGTGGGGGTGGTGCCGTGTCGGCGCAGCACCACTCCCACCGGGGGTTCGGCCGGTTTCGCGGCAGAGGGTGCGTGGTGGCGGTGCGTTGACGGGTGCGGGCCGTGTGTTTCAGAGTGCCGGGCGGGCCCGTTCGACGATCGACGCCCAGTCCGAGACCGTTGGCAGGGTGCCGAAGGATGCTCCGTGGTCTCCGCCCAGGCGGGAGGCGCAGAAAGCGTCCGCCACCTCTGGTGGGGCGTGCCGGACCAGGAGTGAACCCTGGAGCACCAGTGCGAGGCGTTCCACGACCCGCCGGGCCCGGCCCTCGACGGCGTCCAGGTCGGCGAGTTCGGTGAAGAGGTCCTTCACGGCGCGGTCGAGACGGTGATCGGCGCCGTGTGAGCGGCCGATCTCGGTCAGGCAGGCGTCGAGGGCGCCCGGCTCCCGTTGCAGCGCCCGCAGTGCGTCCAGCGCCTGGACGTTTCCGGCGCCCTCCCAGATCGAGTTCAGCGGTGACTCCCGTACCAGCCGGGGCAGGCCCGACTCCTCGACGTAACCGTTTCCGCCCAGGCACTCCGCGGCCTCGACAGCAAGGGGCGCACAGCGCTTGGTGATCCAGTACTTGGCGGCCGGTACCGCCAGCCGCAGAAAGGCGCGCTCCTGGTCACCGCCGTCGTCGTAGGCGGCCGCCAGCCTGAGCGTGAGCGCGGTCGCCGCCTCCGACTCCAGGGCGAGGTCGGCGAGGACGTTCCGCATCAGCGGCTTGTCGATCAGCTTCCCGCCGAACGCCTCGCGGTGGGTGCAGTGGTGGATCGCCTGCACCACCGCCTGCCGCATCAGGCCCGCCGAGCCGAGCGCGCAGTCCAGCCGGGTCGCCGCGACCATCTCGATGATCGTCCGCACCCCGCGCCCCTCCTCGCCGACCCGGCGCGCCCAGGTGCCGGCGAACTCCACCTCGGCCGAGGCGTTGGACCGGTTGCCCAGCTTGTCCTTCAGCCGCTGGATGAGGAAGACGTTGCGGGTGCCGTCCGGCAGGACGCGCGGCACCAGGAAGCAGGTGAGGCCGTCCGGGGCCTGCGCCAGCACCAGGAAGGCGTCCGACATGGGAGCCGAGCAGAACCACTTGTGCCCGGTCAGCTCGTACGCGCCCGCTTCCGCGAGCGGCCGGGCCTCGGTGGTGTTCGCGCGGACGTCGCTGCCGCCCTGCTTCTCGGTCATGCCCATGCCGAAGAGCACGCCGGGCTTGCGCACGGCGGGCCGCAGCTCCCGGTCGTAGACCGTGGACGTCAGCCGCGGCTCCCACTCGGCGGCGAGCACGGGGTCGGTCCGCAGCGCCGGCACCGCCGCGTGCGTCATCGACAGCGGGCAGCAGTTGCCCGCCTCGACCTGCGTCCAGACCAGGAAGGCGGCGGCCCGGCGGACGTGCCCGGACGGCCGGGTCCAGGCGCCGGTCAGACCCGCCGAGACCCCCTTGCCGAGCAGCCGGTGCCAGGCCGGGTGGAAGTCGACCTCGTCGATCCGGTGGCCGTAGCGGTCGTGGGTGCGCAGCCGGGGCGGGTGCTCGTTCGCCTGCACCCCCCACTCCTGCACCTGTGCCGAGCCCGCGGCGTGGCCCAGCGCGGACAGCTCCGACCGCACCTCGTCGAGCACGTCCGGACCGGTGTGCCGCTCGACGGCCCCCACGAGGGCCCGGTCGGCGGTGAAGACGTCATAGCCGACCAGGGGAGGCGGCTGGTTCGTCACGGTGTGGGTGGAGGTGCCTGCCATGATTGCGAACCTACCGGGACAGCGACGGTGATGGTCTCCAGAGTGGCACAGCGGCCCCACCGGGCGCGCCGGATGCGCTCGCCCGGCCCGGAAGGTGAGGGCGGCCCGGTGCTGCGGATACCTTTGGGTCGTGCAGCCAGCAAGTGAACCCCCCGAGCGGCCCGCCGGCCGCCTCCACCGGGCCAGAGCCCTCTACCGGAACGTCTCCAAGCGCAGGACGGCCTGGCTGCTGCTCAAGGACACCGTCAACTCCTGCATGGAGTACCGCATCCTGGGCCTGGCGGCCGAGGCGGCGTTCTTCACGCTGCTGTCGGTGCCGCCGCTGCTGCTCTGCCTCATCGGGCTGCTCGCCTACGTCGACACCTGGACCGGCGCACACACCATCAGCAGCCTCGAGACCAACATCCTCGAGGCCTCGCGGACGGTCCTGTCCGACAAGGGTGTGAAGGAGATCACCGAACCGATCCTGCACGACGTGATGAAGGGCCGCCCCGACATCATCTCCATCGGCTTCCTCTTCGCCCTGTGGTCCGGCTCCCGCGCGGTGAACGTGTTCATCGACACCATCACCGTCATGTACGGCCTCGACGGCGTCCGGGGCATCGTCAAGACCCGGGTGATGTCGTTCCTGCTGTTCATCGTGGCGTTGCTGATCGGCTCGGTGGCCCTGCCGCTGATGGTGGCGGGCCCCGACGCGGTGGTGCGGGTGGTGCCCTGGTCGGAGACGGTGGTGCAGGTCCTGTACTGGCCGGTCGTCATCGTCCTTTCCATCGCCTTCCTGACGACCCTGTACCACGTGTCCGTGCCGGTCCGCTCCCCGTGGATCGAGGACGTCCCCGGCGCTCTCGTCGCCCTGGCCATGTGGGTCCTCGGCAGCTTCCTGCTCCGCATCTACGTCGTGCACACCATCGAGGGCGCCACCATCTACGGCTCGCTCGCCGCCTCCGTCGCCGTCCTGCTGTGGATCGGCGTGGCGGCCTTCGCCGTCCTCGTCGGCGCGGCCGTGAACGCCGCCATCGACCGGGTCTGGCCCGCCGCCGCCACGGCCGCCGCCCGCGCCGCGAACGAGCGGATCCGCGAGGCCCAGGTCGCCGAGTACGTCGCCCGGGCGGCGGTGGCCCGCGAATCCGACCCCGACGACCCCGACATGCCCTCCGAGTTCCCCGAGCGCTGGTCCCGCTTCCTGCCCCCGGAGGACGTCACGGCCCGCCTGCGCACCCACGCCAAGCACCCCCACCACGCGCACAAGGCGAATGGCCGGCCTTCGCACGAGGCTGACGGGGGCGATGGGGCTGCCAACGGGGTGAACGGGGCCAATGGGGACGAAGGGCCGGCGCGGCACGAGAAGTGACCTGAGGCCGTGGGGGCCGTGGGGGAGACCGGCCTTCCGAGGTCCCGCTCACCGGGGTCAGGCCTTCCACGCCCCGGCTGCCGCCGCCTCCCGGGCGAAGTCCCCGAAGTCACGCGGCGCCCGGCCCAGCACCTGCCGTACGCCGTCCGAGACGTGCGCGTTCCGCCCGTCGAGCAGGGATGCGAACAGCCCGACCAGGCACTCCGCCTCCTCGGCCGGCACCCCGAACCGGGCCGGCCGCTCGCCGTAGTCCCGCGCCGACACGCCCGGTACGCCAACTCCCGCCCCGTCGCCGCCGCGACCTCGGCGACCGCCTCGCCGAAGGTCAGCAGCCGCGGCCCGGACACCTCCAGCGTCCGCCGCACCCACCTGTCGCCGCCGGTGAGCGCCGCCACCACCACGTCCGCGATGTCCCGTACACCGACGAACGGCTCCCGCACCGCCCCGCCGGGAAACACCAGCTCCCCGTCCACACGCAGCTCCTCCGGCAGCGGCCCCTCGCTGAAGTTCTGCGCGAACCACGCGGCCCGTACGACCGTCCACTGCGCCCCCGACTCCGCGAGCGCCCGCTCCGTCGGCAGGGCCTGCTCCTCGCCCCGGGCCGACAGCAGCACCAGCCGCCGCACCCCGAGTCCCACCGCCGCACGGGCGAGCCGGCCGACCGCCTCGGGCGCGTCCGGCGCGCCCACGTCCGACGGGTGCACCAGGTAGGCCGTGTCGGCGCCGCGCAGCAGCGGCTTCCAGGTCGACCGGTCCTGCCGTCGAAACACCGGTCGAACCCCCCGGAGCGGGAGGCGGCGCGGACCGTCGGGCCCGCCGCCCGCGCCGCCGCCGCGACCCGGCTTCCGGTACGGCCGGACGCACCGGTCACCACGAGGGTCGACATCGCCGGGTCCGCCGTCCGGTGCCCGCTGTCCGTGGTCTCCGCTGTAGGCGTCCTCGTCGTCTGCGTGTTCTGCGTCATCTGCGAGTTCTGTGGGTTCCGAGTGTTCTGGGTGTTCTGTGTGCTATAGGTGCACTCGCAGGACGCGCGCGCGGCGCCTTCCTGATCCGGGCGTGCTTCGACCCGCCGTGGGTCGTGCGAGTGGAGGACGAGGCTCCGCTGACCGTGATGCTCATGGCGCGCGGTTCGGCCTGGATCACCCCGGACGGCGACGGGGTGCCGGTGCGCCTCGGCCCCGGGGACCTGGCGATCACGCGCGGCCCGGACCCGTACACCTGTGGCGACGAGCCGGACACCGCCCCGCAGGCGCTCATCCTGCCCTGCGGCGAGTGCCGCTACCCCGGCGGCACCTCGCTGAACGGCTCCATGGACCTCGGCGTGCGCACCTGGGGCGACCGCCCCGACGCCGGCACGATCATGCTGATCGGCACCTACCTGATGCGCGGCGAGATCAGCGGACGCCTGCTCGACGCCCTGCCGCCCCTGCTGACGCTCCCCGCCGACGTGTGGGCCTGCCCGCGCACGCCCCTGCTGGCGGAGGAGATCGTCCGCGACGAACCCGGCCAGGAGGTCGTCCTCGACCGCCTGCTGGACCTGCTGCTCATCAGCGCCCTGCGGGCCTGGTTCTCCCGCCCGGAGGCGGCGGCCCCCGCCTGGTACCGGGCGGGGGCCGACCCGGTCGTCGGCCGCGCGCTGCGCCTGCTGCAGGACGACCCGGCACACCCGTGGACGGTGGCTGCCCTCGCCGCCAAGGCCGGCGTCTCCCGCGCGGCCCTCGCCCGCCGCTTCACCGACCTCGTCGGCGAACCCCCGATGTCCTGCCTGACCGGCTGGCGGCTCGCCCTCGCCGCCGACCGCCTGCGCGACACGGACCTCACCCTCGACACCATCGCCCGCCAGGTCGGCTACGGCAGCGCCTTCGCCCTATCCACCGCCTTCAAGCGCGCGTACGGCGTGAGCCCGCAGGACCACCGGGCTGGTCGTGGCGGGGTCCGCTCCTGAGGGCCCGCACATCCCCAGGCAAGGGACTCCACCCAGTCCTCTCCACCCGGTGAGTGGGGCTGCCGTCCACCTGCTTTCCACCCGGCCCTCCACCCGTGCTCCGATCCGCCCGGCACCGCCTCGCACCCAGCGTCTTCCGTAAGCGGGGCGGGCAGGCCCGGTGCCGCAAGGCAATCAGATGGAGGCACAGCGCGCCGTGCGTCCTCTCGCTGCTCCTGCCGGCCCTGACCGCCGCGGCCACCGCCGCCTACGCCCGCCGCCTCCGCACCCGCCACGGCGTCCCGCTCCTCGGCGCCCCCGACTTCGCCGGCGGCACCGCCGATCCCGCCGGGGAACGGCAGCCGGCGCGGAACGGGGGCATACGCACCCCGGCGTCTTTGGCGTCTCTGGCGTCTCGGGAGTCGTCGCGCCCCCGGGCACGGCGTCCGACCTGATCGGGAGCAGACGTCGGGCGCCGTCGGCGACGTAGGCTTGCACCCGTGTACACGGAGCGGGCGTCCCGGCTGACCGGCGCGGTCGTGTGGACGAACACCCCGGAGGGGACCGGGGGCGGGCCGGTACTGCCCGACGGCTGCATGGACCTGCTGTGGAGCGAGGACCGACTGCTGGTCGCGGGCCCCGACACCCGCCCGTACGTCCCCGAGGGTCCGCCCCGCTCCTGGGCCGGCGTCCGCTTCTTCCCCGGCACCGCGCCCGCCCTGCTCGGCGTCCCCGCGCACGAACTGCGCGACCTGCGGGTCGACTTGGCCGACCTGTGGCCCGCCGCCCGGGTCCGGCGGCTGCGCGAGCGTGTCGAGGCGGCACCCGACCCGGCGACGGCACTGGAGGACATCGCCCTGGACCGGGCAGCGCGGACCACGGCCCCCGACCCGCTGCTGCACCGGCTGGTGCGGCGCCTGGACGAGGGCCGCCCGGTGTCGGCCACGGCCGCCGAACTCGGCATCGGCACAAGGACGTTGCACCGCCGCTGCCTGGGCGCGTTCGGCTACGGACCGAAGACCCTGGCCCGCATCCTGCGTCTGCAACGGGCGCTGGCGCTGGCGCGCTCCGGGACGCCGTACGCCGAGACGGCCGTCCGCGCCGGGTACGCGGACCAGCCCCATTTAGCCCGCGAGGTCCGGGAGTTGACGGGTATGCCGCTCGGGCAGCTACTCGGCGGCGGCTAGCGGGGCGAACAGGTCGACGCCGTTGCCGTCGGGGTCGTGCACGGTGGCGTACCGCTGCCCCCAGAACGCGTCCCACGGCTTCAGCTCCCCTTGGTACCCGGCGGCCACCAAGTCCTCGTACAGGGCGTCGACCTCGGCGGGCGAGTCGCACCGGAAGGCAAGCCCGACACGGCCGCCGCCCCCGGGCGGCTGCCAGCCGGGATGGAAGGAACGGACGGTCTCCTCGGTGTCCAGCGCGAAGACCAGCCCGCCGGGCAGCTCGGCCTCGACGTGCGGCTGCTCTTCGGACCCTTCGGGAAAGACGAGTCCGAGGCGACGGTAGAAGGCGAGCGCGGCGGCCATGTCGGATGCCACCACGCCGATCACGGCGAATCGTGGAGTCATGGCGTCACCGTAGGCGGGCGGTCGCCGGCCGGTCTTGAAGAAATCGGCCACTCATGGCGCACAGACCCCGTCATGACGCGTTCCCGCTCCCCGCGTGCCCCCGCCCTGTCTTCCCCTCCCCTCCCCCCGCCCCGCGTTCCCGCCTCAGCCGAAGGTCACGGGCCCGTTGGGTGTGTCCACGGTGAAGGACAGCGTGGCCGGTCCCGTGGTGAGTGTCAGGCCGGTGTTCAGGGCCGCGAGCGGGCCGCGCAGTCCCTCCGGGTCCGGCACCGCCCCGGACACCTCCAGTAGCGGGGTGACCGGGAGTCCCGAGGCCGCAGGGTGGCGGGACTCGCCCCAGTCGATCAGGAACGGCACCAGGCCGGAGGGATGCGCATGGCCGCTGTCGGTCAGTCGCCACCGCAGTACGGTGCCGTCCGGAGTGCGGCGGCTCATCGGGTGCACGGGCCCGGGATCGTAGCCCCGCTCGCGGGCCGCCGCGATCGCCGCGTCCAGGTCGGGCGGGCTGATCGCCCAGGTCAGCGTGCGCGGCCCGGTCAGCCGGTCGACCCCGAACGGCCGCGGCGCGGCGGGTTCGGGCTGCTCGGGGTCGGGGCCGAGGATCTCCAGATAGCTCCGACCGCCCAGCCCCACCAGATGGTTGCGCGTGCCGAGGCCGAGATGCACCCCACCGGGCACGGGCGTCACCCCGGTCCGCCGCGCGAACTCGGCGACGGTCGCCGCCAGGTCGGGCGTGGCGAGGACGAGATGGTCCAGGAACGGGGGTACGGCGCTCATGCCCGGCGAGGCTACGGTCAGCGGGCCTGCGCTTCAAGGGGGTTGAAGCGGACGCGGGGCGCCGCGGCCTAGGGTCGTCGTATGGCCGCGCGACTGCTGCTCTACACCCGCACCACGGACTACCGCCACGACTCCATACCCGACGCCGTCGCCGCCGTGCGCGCGCTCGGGGAATTCGCCGTCGAGCACACCGAGGATCCCGCGGACCTCGAGAAGCCGCTGGACGGGTACGCGGTCGTCGCCTTCCTCTCCACCAGCGGCGAGGTGCTGACCCCGGCCGGGCGGGAGCGGCTCGTGCGGTATGTGGACTCGGGCGGCGGTTTCGCCGGGGTGCACGCGGCGGCCTGTACCGAGTACGGCTGGCCGTACTACGGGGAACTCCTGGGCGCCCGCTTCGTACGGCACCCCGCCTTCCAGCCGGGCCGGGCCGTGGTCGAGGATCCCGGTCACCCCGCGACCCGACGGCTGCCGGCCGTCTGGGACTTCACCGACGAGTGGTACGACTTCGACGCCAGCCCCCGGGGCCGGGCGCGGGTGCTGCTGAGCGCCGACGAGACGTCGTACGAGGGTGGCGGGATGGGCGCGGACCATCCGCTGGCCTGGTGCCGTGAGGACGGGGCGGGCGGTGGTCGCGTTTTCTACACGGCACTCGGTCACGCCGCCGAGGCCTACCGCGATCCGACCTTTCTGGCCCACCTGGACGGCGGGCTCCGCTGGGCGGGACGGCTTCCATCGTGACGTTTCTGTGGTGAACCGGTTCCACCATTGGGGTGAGCAAAGCTCGCGCACATAGAGAGTCACGTGGGTATCTAGACATGCTCTTGTCTTGGTAAAGGGCGTCGAGACGCGTCGGCCATCCGGCCTCGCGTCACCCACCCACAGGAGGAGCCGGACCTTGACTTACGGTAAGAAGCTGCGCGAGCGCATCGCCGGGCCCGGGACCACACCGCTGATCGGCGTGTACGACATGTACTCGGCGTCGATCGCGGCCAAGCACTACGACGGGATGTTCGTTTCGGGCTTCGGCTTCGCGGCCTCGTACTACGGGCTGCCGGACATCGGTTTCATCGCCTGGCCCGACATGGTGGCCTTCGTTCAGCGGCTGCGGGGCGCGTTCCCGCACCATCACCTGCTGGTCGACATCGACGACGGGTATGTCGCCCCCGAGGTCGCCTGCCACGTCGTCGAGGGGCTGGAGCGCATCGGTGCGTCCGGAGTGATCCTGGAGGACCAGAAGCGGCCCCGCCGCTGCGGCCACGCCGACGGCAAGCAGGTGCTGCCGCTGGAGGAGTACCTGGAGAAGCTGCACAAGGTCCTGGAGACCCGCAAGGACCTGGTCGTCGTCGCCCGTACGGACGCCACCGACGAGCACGACATCCTGCACCGCGCCGAGCGGCTGGGCGCGACCGACGCCGATGTGGTGCTGGTCGACGGGGTGCGCAGCGTCGAGTGGATCAAACGCATCCGCGAGGTCGTCGGAGACAAACCGCTGCTGTTCAACCAGATCGCCGGCGGCAAGTCGCCCCGCCTGTCCCTCGGTGAGCTGTCCGACCTCGGCGTCGACGTCGCGATCTACAGCACCCCGTGCCTGTTCGCGGCACACGAGGCGATGGACTCCGCGCTCGCCGGCCTGAAGGCGGCCGACGGCCGGCTGCCCGAGGTTGATCCCGCGAGCGGGATCGGCGTGAAGGCCTCCACCAGCCTGCTGGAGCGCAACATCGCCCCCGAGCGGCTCACCCCCGAGGGCGTGGGCGTGTGACCGGCGCCGTACCCCGGCTCGGGAGGGCGGCGGCGGTCGCCGTCGCCGTGCTGGGGGCCGGTGCGGCACCGGCGGTTGCGTCCGGCAGTCTGATCACCGTGGTCGACAACTCCCACGCCGACTCCTGGCTGGAGGTCGACCGCGCGGCGAATGTGCAGACGGGCAGCGGCACGGCCGGCAGCGACCACGACGGCAGCGCCGTGGACGTGGTCGAGGCCCTCGTGGGCGCCGCGCACCGACACGGGGTCGCGGACTGACCGCGCTCACCGGCGCGCCCCCGCATACGGCGGCGGCCGGGGACCTCCCGCACGAGGTGCCCGGCCGCCGCCGTGCTCCGTGCCTCGGTCCTCGCCGTGCTTCGTGCCCCAGTGCCCTACCGTGCTTCGTGCCTCAGTCCTCGCCGAGGTCGGGGCGGCCGTTCTCGTCGAGTTCCACGTCATCCTTCGGGTCGTGCTCGTCGCCGGGTGCGGTCACGGTGGCCCGGTGCGGGCCCGGAGCGAGCGTGTGGCAGGCGGCGTGGGCCGTGCCGTAGGCGGTGACCAGGGCGACTGCGGCCACGGCGAGGGCCGCTGCGGTGCGCGTGGTGAGGTTCATGCCCGGGGAACGATGCCGCGCCGGGTGCCGTCACCGTCCGCGCCCGAACCGGCTCCGCACATCACGCTCGCGGGCATCAGGCGACCCGGGCCAGATCCGCGTGCAGCACCTCGTGCAGGGGCGGCAGGCCTGCCGCCAGCCGCTCCACCTCCTCCACGACGATCGTGCCCAGCCGCTCCAGTTCGTTGCCCAATGATCCCGCGATGTGCGGGGTGAGGAAGACGTTGGTCAGCCGGTACAGCGGGGAATCGGTGGGCAGCGGCTCGGGCTCGGTGACGTCGAGGACCGCGCGCAGCCGTCCCGAGACCAGCTCCTCGGTGAGCGCTTCGTGGTCGACCAGTGCACCGCGCGCGGTGTTGATCAGCACACCGCCGTCCCGGATGAGGGCGAGCCGGGCCCGGTCGAGCATGTGGTGGGTCTCGGGGATGTCGGGAGCGTGCAGGCTGACGATGTCGCTGCGCCGCAACAGGTCCTCCAGTGACAGCAGTTCAGCCCCGAGGGCGGCGGCCTCGGCCGGGCTCACGTAGGGGTCGTGCAGCAGGACCGTGAGGTCGAACGGCCGCAGCAGCTCCATGAGCCGGCGGCCCACGCGGGAGGCACCGACGACCCCGACGCGGCGGCCCAGGTTGCCGGTGCCCGCGGTCTCGGCGAGGGGCGGGCCGGCGTGGGTGCGGCGGTAGCGCTCGCGGTGGGCGAAGGCGTCCTTCCCGGCGAGCAGGATCATCGCGAGCGTGTACTCGGCCACCGGCAGGGCGTTGCCGGTGACCGCGCTGGACACGGTGATGCCGTGTTTCCACAGTGCCTCGCCGACCAGGGAACGGACCGAGCCCGCGGCGTGCAGGACGGCACGCAGCTTCGGGACCGTGGCCAGGACTCCGGCATCCAGATGCGGGCAGCCCCAGCCGGTGATCAGTACTTCGGCCTGGGCCAGGGCTTCGGCCGCCGCCGGATCGGCGAAGTCCCGTACGACGAGCTCGCCGTCGATGTCGGACGTCCGCCTCAGCCGGGCCATGAGCGGCGGGGGGAACAGCTGCGGCAGGTGTACCGGATCCATAGCGAACACGGCCCGCGGCGGTTGAGGGCGGGGCATGGCTCTCCTGGGAGGGATGGGGGAGGGAGTGTGGTGCGGGATGGAAACAGTTTCAGAAAGCGCCTTCTATCGTATGTCTGCCGGGAAAGGGCGGTCAATCGGCTGTCGGCTGGGCGGGTGTTGGTGGGTATGCGCACTGCGGGGGAGGCCGGCATGGAGACGTGCTCACGTTGGCGGCCTGTCAGTGGAAATCGGTTACCAAGCCGTCGGCGGGACGGGACAGGATCGCACGCGGAACGATTCGAGCGCCGTTCCGTAGTCAGGTCTGGCGGTCGCCTGGTCGTCCACCCTCACCACGGTCACCGGGAACGCCGACCGCTTCCTCGCCACCGGCATCTACGGCTGGGAGTTCGCCGACGCGGCCGAACTCATGCGGGACTACGACGGGTTCGACCTCGCCGCCTTCCAGGAGATGATGGTGAGCGTTCTCTACCCGCTCAACAACAGCCTCCTGACCAACCACAACGACGCCTGCATCACCAACTACTGGGCGAACTGGGACCTGTGCACCTTGGCCTCGACCATGGCCATCGGGATCCTCACCGACGCCGCCGCCAAGTACGACCAGGCCGTCACCTACTTCAAGTCCGGTGCCGGAAACGGTTCCATCGCGCACGCGGTGCCGTAGCTGTACACCGACGCGGACGGCTACGCCCTCGGCCAGTGGCAGGAGTCCGGCCGCGACCAGGGGCACACCATCATGGGCATGGGCCAGATGGGCGCCCGTGCGAGATGGCCTGGAACCAGGGAGACGACCTGTACTCGTACGACGATCGTCGTTTCATGAAGGCCGCCCAGTACGTCGCGAAGTACAACACCGGCCAGGACGTCCCCTACACGACCTACACCTGAGGTAGCGGCCAGAACTGCGCCCAGCAGTCGCAGACGGCGATCGGCTCCGGCTCGCGCGGGCAGATCCGCCCGGTGTGGGCGATGCTCCACTTCCACTACAACCGCCGTCTGTACCTCGACGACAAGTACATCTCCGCCATGTACGACGACCTCGTCGCCCCCGAGGGCGGCGGTGGTGACTACGGCTCCACCATCGGCGGCTACGACCAGCTCGGCTTCGGCACCCTGATGTACGCCAAGTAACCGTCGTCCTGAAAGTGACCGCCCCGGCACCCACCGTCCCGGGGTAGCCCGAACGGCCCTCCCGCGCGCCCGTGCAGCCGGAATACGGGGCGCTCTTGTGGTGCTCTGATGGTGCACGGTGCACGAGCGCGCGGCGAAGGGCTGGTGAGCGATGACGGCAGACCAGGCGAACCCCGTGGTCAGAACGCCGTACGGGGCCGTACGGGGCCGGTACGAGCAGGGCGTCGCGGTCTTCCGCGGCATCCCGTACGCCGCCCCGCCCTTCGGCCCCCGGCGGTTCCGCCCGCCCGTGCCGCCCGAGCCCTGGGACGGGGTGCGCGACGCCGGTGCCTTCGGCCCCACCGCGCCGAAACCGCCGTACTCCGAGGCGTTCGGGCAGTACCTGTCCGACCCGGAGATTGCCGGCGACGACTGCCTCAACCTCAACGTGTGGACGCCGCAACCGGACCCCGGCGCCCGCCTCCCGGTCCTCGTCTGGCTTCACGGCGGCGCCCTGACCAGGGGATCCTCCGCCGTGCCCGTCTACAACGGCGCCACCTTCGCCCGGGACGGCGTCGTCTGTGTCTCCGTCAACTACCGGCTGGGCGTCGAGGGCTACGGCCTGTTCCCCGACGCACCGCCCAATCCCGGCCTGCGCGACCAGCTCGCCGCCCTGCGCTGGGTGCACGACGCGATCGGCGCCTTCGGCGGCGACCCGGACCAGGTCACCCTGTGCGGCCAGTCGGCCGGCGCCATCAGCGTCGGCGCCCTGCTCGCCGCACCCGCGTCCCAGGGCCTGATCCGGCGCGCGGTGCTGCAGAGCGGCGCCCCGGAGGCGTCCGAACGGGACAAGGTACGGCGGATGGTGCGCCGCATGGCCACCCGGCTGAAGATCCCCGCCACCGCCGAAGCCTTCGCCGCCGTCGACCGCGACCTGCTGCTGCGCACCCAGGCCGAGGTCGGCCGGCTCAGCAGCCCGGTCCTGGGCGGACCCGCGTTCGGCATCGTCGTGGACGGCGACCTCGTGCGCCGCGACCCCCTCCAGGCCCTGATCGACGGCGACGCCGCCCAGGGCGTCGAGCTGCTGATGGGCTGGACCCGGGACGAGTACCGGCTCTGGCTCGTGCCCGGCGGGCTGGTGGAGCACGTCGACCGGCTCGGTCCCGTCGCCCTCGCCGGAGCCATGGCCCGCTGCCGCGCCGGGCACGAGGTGCCCCGCGGCTACCGCGCCCTGCACCCCGACGCCGGCACCGCCGAGATCGTCGGCCAGATGGTCACCGACCACCTGCTGCGCCTCCCGCTGCACCGCCTCGCCGACGCCCGCCCCGGCACCTCCCACCTCTACGAGTTCGCCTGGCCGTCCCGCCTCCCCGGCCTCGGCGCCTGCCACGCCCTGGAACTCGGTTTCGTCTTCGACTCCGGTGATCTGCCCGAGGCGAAGAAACTGGCGGGTGAGGGCGCCCCGCAGGAACTGGCCGAGGCGATGCACGCGGCCTGGGTACGCTTCGCGACGACAGGGGATCCGGGCTGGCAGGCCTGGGACGCGTCGCATCCGGTGCGGATCTTCGGCGACGGCGCACCGCATACCGCATACGGTCCGCAGGACGCGGAAATCGGCCTCTGGTCGACCGCACCCACCGTCCGGGAAGCCGGCCCCGCCTCGGACATCCGTGCACCGGGAGCGGAGCTGACGGCGGCGGTACGGCGCTTGCGGCGGTCGGTGGGGGCGCGGCGCCGGTGACTGTCGTCAGTCGACGATGGATGGTCGTCGGCATGCCGTCGCCGGTCCGCCCCGACCGGAGGCGGTCCGGCCGTCCTGCGGGTGGCCTCGGCGACGACGGGGCGCCGCTCAGACCGTGCCCAACGCCTGCCTGATCGACGCGATCGCCTCCGGCCCCACCCGACAGCACCCCCCGACGAGCCGCGCACCCGCGTCCTGCCAGGTCTTCACCTGCCCGGCGGTGAACCTCGTCCGCCCCGTCCAGGCACGCGCCTCGGCGTCCCAGGCCTCGCCGCTGTTCGGATAGACCACGACCGGCTTGCCGCTGACCCGCGCCGCGATCTCCACCGCGGGCAACACGTCCTCCGGCGCACAGCAGTTCACGCCCACCGCGATCACCTCGTCCACGTCGGCGGCCAGGGTGAAGGCCTCCTCCAGCGGCTGCCCGGCCCGCGTGCGCCGACCGGCGACCGTATACGACAGCCACGCCGGCACCCCCAGCCCGCGCACCACCCTGAGCAGCGCGGCGCCCTCGTCGGCGTCCGGCACCGTCTCCAGCGCGAGGACGTCCGGCGCGGCGGCGGCCAGCACCTCGATGCGCGGCCGGTGAAAGCGCTCCAGCTCGTCCACGCTCAGCCCGTACCGGCCCCGGTACTCGGAGCCGTCCGCGAGCATCGCGCCGTACGGCCCGACCGACGCCGCCACCCACAGCGGCCGGTCGATGCCCTCGTCCTCGGCCTGCCGGGCGGCCTCGCGCGCGAGGTCCACGCTCAGCGTGAGCAGCCGGGCGGCGTCGTCATGGCCGATCCCGCGCCGTGCGAAGCCCTCGAAGGTGGCCTGGTAGCCGGCGGTGATGGCCACGTCCGCGCCCGCCCGGAAGTAGGCGAGATGCGCCTGCGTCACCGCTTCCGGCCGCTCGGCGAGCAGCCGGGCCGACCACAGCTCGTCGCTGAGGTCGTACCCGGCCGACTCCAGCTGGTTGGACATGCCGCCGTCGAGCACGACCGTCCCGGCGGCGAGGGCGTCGGCGAGGCTGAGGGAGGTGTCGCTGGTCATGTCACGACGCTAGTCGAAGCCGAACGCCGACGGACCGCGGTGTCCGGGTGGTGAGCGTCCCGCCGCCCTGTGCCCCGACCTGCGGAAAGCGGTATCTCGCGACGGGGACGTCCGTCTGGCCCGAGCGGAATGGCCACACCGCTTCCCGATGTACCGAAAACCGTGAAAACCCCGAATCAACGGAAACCCGCCCGGAAACACGGGAACCCTGCTCCGAGGCGCGGCAAAGCCGCGGAGCCCCCGAAAGTTTACGGGCGTTGGCAGAGTGACCGTCGAATGCACTTCGCGAAAGGCCTTGCGTCGTTGAGAACTCAGTAATCCAGTGAATTTTGGGTCTAGGTCTAGAAAGCGCTTGCCCGAACCGGTACGGTCTCGGGTCGGCCGATGGGATCGATGGAGGAGCCGCGCATGAGACGTGTCGGAACCGCCGCGCTGCCGCCGGTCGCCCTGGGTGCCACGCTGACCGCGACCCCGGCCCTGGCCCACGGCGTCCGTCCCCTCGGCATCGAGAACCGCACCGCGGCCGCCTGCCACTTCGACGTCCCCCCGGGCACGTACGACGTGACAGTCCGGCTCGGCGGCGAGACGGCGTCCAGCACCGGCGTCACGGGGGAGACCCGGCGCTCCCTGCTCCCGGAGACCGCCGTGCCGGCCGGCGAACACCCCACCCGCAGCTTCACCGTGAACGTCCGCACCCCCGAGGGCGAACCGACCGGCCCCGACGGAACTGCCGGCCTGGACCTGACGATCGGCGGCTCCGACCCCGCCCTCGCCGGCATCCGGGTCACCCCGTCCCGGCATGCCCGCCGGATCATCCTGATCGGCGACTCCACCGTCTGCGACCAGCCCGCCGACCCCTACTCCGGCCGGGGCCGGCAGTTGCCCCGGTACCTGCCCAGGGGCCTGTCCGTCGCCAACTACGCCGACTCCGGCGAGAGTACGGTCACCTACCTGGCCAATCCCCAGTTCAGGGCCACCGTCCGGCCGCTCGTCCGCCCCGGCGACCTCGTGCTGGTCCAGCTCGCCCACAACGACAAGATCACCGACGAGGCCACCTACCGGGCCAACCTGGAGACCCTGGTCGCGGGCATCCGGGACAAGGGCGGCGAGCCGGTGCTCGTCACGCCCGTCGTCCGCCGCTGGTTCAATGCCGACGGCACCCTGGACAACAACACCGCCCTGCTGGTGAACGGTCTCGGCGTCGACCTCCCGGCCGTCGTCCGGTCCGTCGCCGCCGCCGGACACGTCCCGCTGATCGACCTCACGGCGAAGACCAAGGCGCTGGTGGAGTCGCTCGGCCCGGAGGGCTCCAAGGCGATCTACCTCTACAACGAGAAGCGCGACACCACGCACACCTCCGAGAGCGGCGCCACCGTCTACGCCGGCCTGGTCCGCGACGCGCTTCTCGCCCTGCATCTGGTGCCCGAGGGCGCCGTGCGGGTGGGATGAGCCCCTGGGGTGCCCCGACCGGAACCGGGGCGCCCCAGGCCCCGCCAGGAAGAGCCACCGCCGTGATCGAACTGCCCGCCGACGACCGCCTGTCGAGCCCGTGCACCGGCTACACCCGCGCCCACTGGGAGGCCGCCGCCGACGCCCTGCTGGCCGCCGTCGAGCCCTACGTGACCCCCGACCGTGCCCTCTACCGCCTCCCCGGCGACCACGTGAGCCATTCCGGCCACCTCTCCGATGGCCTGGAGGGATACGCCCGTACGCTGCTGCTGGCCGGCTTCCGCCGCGAGGAGACCGCGCTCGGCCGCTACGCCGACGGCCTCGCCGCCGGTCCCGGCGGGGTGTGGCCGCGCATCGAGGACCGCGGTCAGCCGCTCGTCGAGGCCGCGTCCATCGCGCTCGCCCTGCGGCTGACCCGGCCACTGCTGTGGGACCGGCTCGACGACTCCGTACGGCAGCGCACCGCCGACTGGCTGGCGGACGCGCTCACCGCCGAACCCTGGCCGTGTAACTGGGAGTTGTTCCCCGTCACCGTCGGCGGCTTCCTGGCGGAGATCGGGCACCGACCGGAGGCGGCACGCAAGGCGATCGACCGCGGTCTGGAGCGGATCGAGGGCTGGTACCTCGGAGACGGCTGGTACACCGACGGCGACGGCCGGAAGTTCGACTACTACAACGGCTGGGCCATGCACCTGTATACAGTCCTGCACGCATGGCTGGCGGACGACAGCGAACTGCTTTCTGTATACGGTCGACGGCTGTCACGCCATCTCGCCGACTACGCCCGCCTGTTCGGCGGCGACGGCGCCCCCCTGCACCAGGGCCGCTCCCTCACCTACCGCTTCGCGACGACCGCCCCGCTCTGGCTCGGCGCACTGATCGGACAGACCCCCCTGACCCCTGGGGAGACGCGGCGCCTCGCATCCGGTGCGCTCCGATACTTCCTCGACGGCGGCGCGGTCGACGAGCGCGGACTGCTCCCCCTGGGCTGGCTCGGCCCCGACGAGTCGCTCGTGCAGAACTACTCGGGCCCGGCCTCCCCGTACTGGGCCAGTAAAGGGTTTCTCGGCCTGTTGCTGCCTGCGGAGCACGAGGTGTGGACGGCGACCGAGGAACCGGGCCCGGTCGACCGCGCCGACGAGGTGCGGCCCGTCCACGCGCCCAACTGGCTGCTGCAGTCCACCCGTTCGGACGGACTGGTCCGGCTGCACAACCACGGCAGCGAGGACGTCCGCTACGACCCCTACTACACCCGGCTCGCCTACTCGACCGCGACCACGCCCGACCGAGCGTCGTACGACAACAGCGTGATCGTCGGCGGCGATCCGAGCCGCGCCGGGATCGAGCCGCTCGGCACGGGCAAGGGGTGGATCGCCTCCCGGCACACCGTGTGCGACGGCATCACCGTCACCAGCCTCGTGCTCGCCGAGGGCGCGGTGGAGGTCCGCGCCCATCTCGTGGCCGGGGCGGAGCCCGGAACACCGGTGCGGATCACGGCGTGGTCGGCCCCCGACGGGCTGCGCGCCGAGCTCCTGCCGGTGTCGGGCCTGTCGGAGGAGCTGACGGGGCAGACCGGGGCGGGCGAGGCCACGCTGTTCGTGGCGCTCGCCCGGCTCACCGGCGAGGCCGACCCCCGGCCCCTCGTGGAACTGGTGTCCGTGCGGGTGGGTGAGGAGGAGCACGAGGTGAGCGTCCGCTGGGCGTCCGGTGCGGAAAGTGTCTTCGGCTTCACGGCTGCGGACGGACCGGTTCTCAAGGCTTCAGGCGGGTTCGCAAGGCCGTGAGAGGAGTGGCGTAGGACGGGGTGACGGGCGCGTAGGCCCAGGTGGGGTGCCGTCCTGGGGCGCCGCGGTGGCACGGGTGATCCGCGCGCACCACCGTGTCGGGGCCTGGGGGCTCCACCCCGGACCCCGACGCCGGCATGGTTCGGCCGGCGCCGAAGTGATCCGGGCCCAGCCTGGTCGTATGACCGCAGACGCCATGGTGACCTTCGCCGGACTTCATCACCGCCCCGGCGAGCCGCTCCTCCTGCCCAACGCCTGGGACCATGCCTCGGCCGCCGCCCTCGCGGCGCACGGCTTCCCCGCGATCGGTACGACAAGTCTCGCGGTGGCTGCGGCCGTGGGACTGCCCGACGGCCAGGGCGCGACCCGCGAGCACACCCTGCGCCTCGCCCTCACCCTGGGCTCGGAGCCCTACCTGCTGTCGGTCGACGCCGAGGACGGGTTCGCCGACGACCCGGACGAAGTGGCGGCGCTGGCCCGCGAGTTGTGGACGGTCGGAGCGGCCGGCATCAATCTTGAGGACGGACTGGGGCCCATGGACCGGCACGCCGCGAAGATCGCCGCGGTGAAGGCGGCCGTGCCCGGCCTGTTCGTCAACGCCCGTACGGACACCTACTGGCTGGGCGATGGCGACGAGACGGACACCCTGCGCCGCTTGGACGCCTACCAACAGGCCGGAGCCGACGGGGCCTTCGTGCCGGGACTCACCGACCCCGAGCGGATCGCCACCCTCGTCCGGCACCTCGACGCACCGCTCAACATCCTCTACTCGCCCACCGGCCCCACCGTGTCCCACCTCGCCGACCTCGGCGTCCGCCGTATCAGCCTCGGCTCGCTGCTCTACCGGCGGGCGCTCGGCGCGGCCCTGGACGCGGCGGTCGGCATCGCCGCCGGGCGCGCCCCGGACGGAACCACCCCCGGCTACGCCGAGGTCCGCGCACTGGAGCGCAGCGTGTCGGCGAGGAGGTCCGCGAACGCCACCGGGTGATCCACCGTGCCCAGGTGTCCGCCCGGGAACTCGACGAACGCACCGTCCAGCCGCTCGGCGAGCGACACACTCGTCCGGTACAGCGACCCGCCGCGCGAGTCGGTGCCGGCGGCGAGGGTGAGACCGCCCGGGGAAGCGGTGAAGGACGGCAGGTACGACGTGAACGGGCGCAGTACGCGCGCCAGGAAGACCCCGTACGGTGTGGCCGCTTCCCCTTCCGCGGGCGGGCGTCCGGGGCCGTCCAGCTGTCCGATCAGCTCGGCCCGCCGCTCCTCCCCGTCCGGCAGCACCGTCACGCACGGCGGTTCGTGCGTGACCACGTGCGCCAGCCGCCCGGGGTGCCGGGCGAGCAGGTCCAGGGCGGCGATGCCGCCGGAGCTGGTCCCGAAGACGTAGCCGGACCCGCCCTCCGGAAGCACCGTCTCCAGCACCCGGCGCGCGCCCTCGCTCCAGTCCGCCACCCGCTGCTCGGGTACCGGCAGGCCGAGCCGGCCGTGGGCGAGGCCCAGCGGGTCGTACGTCACCACGGTGAACTGCGCGGCCAGCCGCTCGGTCAGCGGCCCGAGCCCCATCGGATGCCCGGCCCCGCCCGGCAGGACCAGCAGTACGGGACCGCTGCCCGTGACGTCGTAGTGAAGCGGTTCAGTCATCGTTCCTCGTCTCCCGGGGCCAGTGGGTCAGGGCCAGGTGAAGGGCGTCGACGGCCTTGTCCCAGGAGGCCCGTACGTCCCGGTCCGCGCCGAAGCCGCCGGAGGACTCCAGGGCGCAGTAGCCGTGGAAGGTGCTGCGCAGCAGGCGTACGGCGTCGGTCAGGTCGGGTTCCTCAAGGCCGTAGCCGCGCAGCATGCCGCAGGTGATCTCGGCGGTGCGGCGCATCGCCGGGGAGCCGGCGATCAGGGACTGGTCGATACGGATCTGGGTGGCCGCGTAGCGGCCGGGGTGCTCCAGGGCGTAGGCACGGTAGGCGCCGGCGAAGGCGGCCAGCGCGTCCTTGCCCGCGCGGCCCGCCACGGCCACCGCGATCCGGTCGATCAGCTCGCCGCCCGCGTACAGCGCCAGCCGCGTGCGCAGGTCCGCGAGGCCCCGGACGTGCGAGTACATGCTCGCGTCCTTCACGCCGAAGCGGCGCGCCAGCGCGGACAGGGTGACGTTCTCGAACCCCGCCTCGTCGGCGAGTTCGGCGGCGGCCGCGACGACACGGTCGACGGTGAGGCCCGCTCGGGCCATGGGATCCTGCCTCTCCCTGTTACCTAGGCTCTCTAGGTTATAAACTAGATATACCAGGAAACCGTCCCGGGCTGAAGCGGTCCGCCGGGCGTCGGGGGATGGTTGAGAAAACTGTTCAACATTTATGGATTACATGAGAGTTGACTCTCGCATCTTCTGAGAGAACACTCTCACGCCATGGAGACCGGCAACCCCTTCGGCGATGTGGAGATATCCGATCCCAAGGCCATGCGGGCCCTCGCCCACCCGGTGCGGCTCGCGATCCTCGAACGGCTGCGGCGGTACGGCCCCGCCACCGCGACCCAGCTCTCCCCGCGCGTCGGCGCCACCCCGTCCGTCACCAGCTGGCATCTGCGTCATCTGGCGGGCTTCGGCCTGGTCCGGGACGCCGAGGGCGGGACGGACCGGCGCGAGCGGCGTTGGGAGGCGGTCGGCCGCGGCTTCCGTTTCGTCATCCCCACCGACCCGGCCGACGAGGACGGACAGGCGGCCTCCCGGGCGCTCACCGGCGAGATGTTCGCGCGCGCCGCCGAAGTCCCGCTGCGCTGGCTGACCGAGACCGCACCCGCCCTGGAGCCGGAGTGGATCCACGCCCTCGGCACGGCCGACACCCGCATCGTGGTGTCGGCCGACGAACTGGCGGCCCTGCGCGATGCGTTGGAGGAAGCCCTCGCCCGGTACATCAACCGCGACCCGGCCGAACGGCCCGCGGGAAGCCGAGGGGTACGACTGCTGCTGTATGCGCTTCCCGAAACAGCGGAAACAGCGGAAACAGCGGAGGCGGACGGCGCGGAGCCGGAGCAGGAAACGTGAGCGGAACCCTGTGGCGGGACCGCCCCTTCCGTCGCTTCTGGGCCGGCCAGACGGTCTCCCAGTTCGGCGACCGCGTCACCGAACTGGCGTTACCCTTGCTCGCGGTCTCCACCCTGCACGCCTCCGCCGTGCAGGTGTCCTGGCTGACCGCGCTGGTGTGGACGCCCAATCTCCTCGCGTTCCTGCTGGGCTCCTGGGTCGACCGCCGGAAGGAGAAACGGGCCGTCATGGTCGCCGCCGACCTCGTCCGCGCGGCCCTCCTGATCACCGTCCCGGCCGCCGCGCTGCTCGGCACGCCCACCCTGGCCCAGCTGTACGCGGTGGCGGTGCTGACCGGCCTGGCCTCGGTGGCGTTCGGAACCGCATACCCGTCCTATTTCGCGCACCTCGTGCCCCCGGCGTCGTACATCGACGCCAACAGCAAACTCAGCGCCAGCCGTTCGGTGTCCTTCGTCGCCGGCCCCGCGGTCGGCGGCTGGCTGGTCCAGGTGCTGAGCGCACCGCTCGCCGTCGCCGCCGACGCGCTGTCCTTCCTCGTCTGCGCCCTCCTCATCGGGCCGTTGCCCGCCGCCGGACTGCCCTCGACCCGGTCCGCCCCGCCCCGGCTGCTGCACAGCGCCCGCGAGGGCCTCACCCGCCTCCTGCGCCACCCGGTGCTGCGGGCCGCGCTCGGCTGCGCCGCCACCGTCAACTTCTTCACCTTCCTGACCGGCACCGGCCTGCTCGTACTGTTCGCCGAGCGGGAACTGACGCTGTCACCCGGCCTGATCGGGGTCGTCTTCGGGATCGGGGCGGTCGGCGGACTCCTCGGCGCGGTCGCCGCGCCCGCCGTCTCACGGCTGATCGGCGTCGGCCGCAGCGTGGTCGTGGGCGCCGTCCTCTTCCCGGCGCCCTACGCCCTCGTCTGGCTCGCCGACGGCCCGCTGTGGGCCCGTGCCGGGGCCCTGGCCGCCATCGAGTTCCTGTCCTCGCTCGGCGTCATGCTCTTCGACATCAACCTCAACTCCCTGACCGCGGCGGTGACTTCGGACGACCTCCGCAGCCGGATCGCCGGCGCCCACGCCACCGTCAACTACGGCGTACGGCCCCTGGGCGCGCTGGCCGGCGGCGGCCTCGCCACCCTCGTCGGACTGCGGGGCACGATCACCGTGTCCGCCGTCGGCGGAGCGCTGTGCGTGCTGTGGCTGCTGCGGTCGCCGATCCCGGCCATCCGCACCCTGCACACGGCCGATCCGGTACCGGCCCGCCCAGGCGCTGCGGCGTAGGGTGGGCGGACGCGGGGAGGGGGCGGTGGGACGCAAGACACGCAAGGGGCACAGCCGCAGGGCCGCGGACGAGCTCGAGGAGGCCCAACCCCTCTGGCGCAGACCGGACTTCGTGGTCTTCTGGGCCGCCCAGACCCTCTCCGTCCTCGGCGACTCCTTCGCCCTGATCGCGCTGCCCTTGCTGGTCCTGGAGGCCACTGGATCCGTGGCGAGGATGGGGCTGCTCACCGCGGTCGGCGGGGCCGCCGCCGTCCTCGCCGCCGTCTTCGCGGGCACCGTGGTGGACCGCGTCGACCGACGCCGGCTCCTCATCACGTGTGACCTCGTCCGCATGGTCCTGTACGGCCTGATCCCGCTCGTGTGGGCCTTCGGCCCGCGAATCTGGCTGCTGTACGCGGTGCTGCCGGTCTGCGAGGCCGTCGGCATGTTCTTCGCCGTCGGCTACGTCACGGTCGTCCGCGGCCTCGTCGGCACCGGCCGGCTCACCGAGGCCAACGGCCGGCTGAACGCCACCGCCGCGGCGGCCGGGGTGCTCGGACCGGTGGGCGCGGGGCTGGTCGCCGCCTGGACCGGGCCGGCCGCCGCCGTCGCCGTCGACGCGGCCAGCTTCGCCGCCTCCGCCGTCTGTATGCGCTGGGTACGACTGCGCCCCCGGGCCGGCGACGACACCCCGGCGCCCGGCCGCAGTACCGTACGGCAGGACCTGCGCGCCGGAATCGCCTTCCTGTACCGCAACCCCCTGCTGCGCTCGCTCACAGCCCTGCTGTTCGGCTTCAGCTTCCTCACCCTGGGCCTGAACGACCTGGTCATCTACCACCTCAAGCACGACCTCGGCCACGACGACGGCACGGTCGGCACCGTCATGGCCGCCGGTGCGCTCGGCACCATCGCCGGGTCCCTGCTCGTCGCCAGGATCCGCGGCCGGTTCGGTTTCGGCACCGCCTGGATCGGCGCAACCGCGCTGTGCGGGCTGGCCTGTGCCGGCCTCGGCCGGGCCGGTACCGTGCCCGCGGTCGCCGTCCTCGCCGCCGGCTTCCTGGCCGGTGTCGGCATCGCGGGCACCTGCTCGATGTCCCTGCGCCAGGAGGTCACCCCCGAGCACCTGCTCGGCCGGGTCACCTCCGCCTACTGGACCCTGCAGTACTCCGCCGCCCCCGTCGGCGCCGCCCTCCTCACCTGGGCCGCCGAACGCTGGGGCACCACACCGGCCGCCCTGACCGCGGGCACCGCCTGCGTCCTGCTCGCCCTCACCGCCCTCCTCACCCCGATCCGCACGGCCCGACCCGCTCCGCCAGTGGGATCTGGCGGAGCATCTTGATCGTGGGCGTTGGACCTGGTCGACGCCGGCGCGGCCGGCCGGGTGGAAACCGGCCGGCCGCGGTGGGTGTCGGGAGCGTGGCGGTCAGCTGGTCTCCGGGCCCGGGGCGGGGGAGAACACGAAGGAGAACTCGGCCGGTTCGGCCCGCAGGCGGTACTGGGGCAGCGGGGCCGGACCGCAGGACTGGGAGCCGATGCCGTGCTGGCCGTGGTCCAGGTTGACCCACACTGTGTCGCCGGGGGTGAGATCGGTGCGGTGCGCGGCGGCGTCCAGCTGTTCCGTGGTCCAGCGGCGGGCGGTGAGCCAGAACGCCGGGGCACCCTCGATGCGCAGGCCGCCGAGCTCGGCCCAGCGGACGTCGATGCGGGCGCCGTTCTCCTGGGGACGGACGTACGGCGTCTGCATACCGTCCACCGTCGACTGCCAACGGCCGATCGCCGACGCCGTCCTGGTGTCCGGATACGCCTCGCCTGGGCCGCCGCCGTACCACTGCACACGGTCGGCCGCGGACAGTCCGAAGCGGATGCCGAGTCGGGGCAGAGGGACGGTCCAGTCGCCCTCGGGGGCGGTGCGTACGGTCAACTGCAGCCGGTCTCCGTCCGAGGTCCAGCGGTATACGGTCGACAGCCCCAGCTCCCGTGCGGCCGGAGCCACCCGGGTGCGGACCGTCAGGGTGCGCTCGCCGGTCTCCACCGCGTCCAGCCGGTGCCGCATCCGGTGCAGGCCGAGCCCCCGCCACAGCAGCCCGTAGCGCAGGTCGGGCTGCCAGGGGGCACCGTCGTCGTTGTCGGTGGTGGCCCGCCACACGTCCAGGCGCAGCCCGGAGACAGGCACGTCGCCGACGGCCGTGAGGGCGCCGGTGCGGGCGTCGAAGGTGCCGGGGCCGAGGGTGATCACCCCGTCGCCGGACACCGGTCGGGCGGTCGCCGCGACCGCGGGCACCCGGCGCTCGGATGCCGGGACCTGGCCCCAGGCCACGACATGGCCCTTCGGCGCCCAGGCGGTGTCCGCCGCGAGCGCCGCCCGGACCGTCCAGAGGGCCTCGCCGGCCGGCGCCCCGGCCGGTGGCGCGGGCAGCTTGACGTCGGCGGACTCGCCGGGCGCCAGCGCCGGCACCGATAGCGTGCCTGACTCCACCGCCTCCCCGTCGACCTCGTACGACCATGAGAATGCCAGCGCCGACAGGCCGGCGAAGTTCTGCTTGTTGGTGACCCGGACCGTGCCGTCGCCGAAGTCGCCGGCGATGCCGACCGGTTCGACCACTTTCTTGAACTCGACCAGGCCGGGGGAGGGCTCCCGGTCCGGGAAGAGCAGGCCGTCGCAGACGAAGTTGCCGTCGTGCAGCTCCTCGCCGAAGTCACCGCCGTAGGCGTAGCCCAGCTCCGGATGGGCGATGCCGTGGTCGATCCACTCCCACACGAAGGCGCCCTGCAGCCGGTCGTACGACTCGAACAGCCGCTGGTAGTCGGCGAGTCCGCCGGGTCCGTTGCCCATCGCGTGCGCGTACTCGCAGAGGATGAAGGGCAGCCGGCGGCGCTTGAGGCTGCCGCCGTCCAGGCCCTGGCCGATCCGCTCGACCTCGGCGTGGCCGGCGTACATCCGCGAGTACATGTCCGTGTCACGGCAGGTGTGGTCGCCCTCGTAGTGGATCAGGCGGGAGGAGTCCCGGCCGCGGATCCACTCGGCCATCGCGGTCAGGCCGCGGCCGGTGCCGGCCTCGTTGCCCAGCGACCAGACGACGACGGACGGGTGGTTCTTGTCCCGTTCGACCATGCGGGACGCCCGGTCCAGCAGGGCCGGGGTCCAGCGGTCATCGTCGACGGGGTTGTCCCGCCAGCCCTGCTCGGTGAAGCCGTGGGTCTCCAGATCGCACTCGTCGATCACCCACAGCCCGTACTCGTCGCACAGGTCGAGGAAGGCCGGGTGCGGCGGGTAGTGGGAGGTGCGGACGGCGTTGACGTTGTGCCGTTTCATCAGCTGCACGTCCTCGCGCATGGTGGCGAGGTCCAGCGCGCGGCCCTTCTCCGGATGCCACTCGTGCCGGTTGACGCCCTTGAACAGCACGGGCCTGCCGTTGACCTTGATCAGGCCGTCCGCCAGCTCCACGGTACGGAAACCGATGCGCAGCGGCACCCGCTCGCCCTGGGTGGCGAGCGTGCCCTCGTACAGCCTCGGCGTCTCCGCCGACCACGGCTCGACCGGCACGGTCACGCTCTCGCCGGTCGCGATGTCGATGCCGAGCCCGGACACGGTCACCCGGCCGTCCACGTCGGAGTCGACGCGCAGGGTGCCGGTGCCGGCGCGGTGGTCGTAGGAGGCGTGCACGAAGAAGTCGAGGGCGGCGCCCGCCGGGCGGTGCAGCAGGGTGACGTCACGGAAGATGCCCGGCAGCCACCACTGGTCCTGGTCCTCCAGGTAGGAGCCGGCCGACCACTGGTGGACGCGGACCGCCAGTACATTGTCGACAGTCTTCAGCAGATGGCCGACGGCGAACTCGTGCGGCAGCCGGGAGCCCTTGAACTCGCCGAGGTCCGTGCCGTTCAGCCACACCCGGGCGCAGGACTCCACTCCGTCGAAGCGCAGCACGGCACCCCCGTCCGACGGCCAGTCCTGAGGCAGGTCGAAGACCCGCAGATGGTCGCCGGTCGGGTTCTCGGTCGGCACCCGTGGCGGGTCGACCGGGAATGGGTAGAGGTGGTTGGTGTAGATCGGGGAGCCGTGGCCCTGGAGGACCCAGTGGCCGGGGACCGGGATCTCCGCCCAGCCGGTGGCGTCGTATCCCTCCTCGGCGAAGGAGTCGTCCTCGGCGTCGGCCGTCGGCGACAGCCGGAAACGCCAGCTGCCGTTCAGGGAAAGGGACTTGGCGTCGGAGGATGTGTACCAGGCGCGGGGCGGCAGCGCCCCGGAGCCCGGCGAGACGTCCTCGACGTAATCGGTGACGGTGTGGGTGCTCAACGACATCGGTCTCCTAGCTCAGCCCTTGATGCCGGTCTGCGCGATCCCCTGCACCAGCCAGCGCTGGAGGAAGAGGAACACGAACAGCAGCGGCAGGATGGAAATGGCGGCCGCCATGAAGATCTGGTGGAAGACGACGGTCTGGTTGGTGATGTACGAGGAGAGCGCGACCTGGACGGTCCACGAGTTGGGGTCCTGCCCGATGACCAGCGGCCACAGAAAGGCGTTCCAGCCGTTGATGAACGTGATCGTCGCGATCGCCGCGAAGAAGTTCAGCGAGTTGGGGACGACGACCCGCCAGTACGCGCCCCAGTAGCCGAGCCCGTCCACGCGCGCCGCCTCCTCCAGCTCCTTGGGGAACCCGAGGAAGTACTGCCGGAACAGGAAGCAGGTGAAACCACTGAACAGCCCCGGAATGATCAGACCCCGGTAGGTGTCCACCCAGCCGAGCGACGACACCAGCACGAAACTGGGCACGAAGGTCACCGAGGTCGGGACCATCAGGGTGCCCAGCACGACGTAGAAGATCTTGTTGGCGTGCCGGTACGGGATGCGGGCCAGGGCGTAGCCCGCGAGCGAGCACACCAGCAGGATGCCGGCGGTCATGGAGACGGCGACGACCGCGGAGTTCAGCAGCGACCGGGCGAACGGCACCGCCGGGTCGTCGAACAGCTCGCCGATGTTGCCCCACTGCGGGGGCGTGGGAAGGAACTCCCAGTGTTCTCCGGTGATCCGGGCGTCGGTGGACAGGGAGTTGCGCAGCAGCACGTAGAACGGGACCAGGAAGAGGACGGCGGCGACACCGGTGGCGATGTAGAGGCCGGTGTTGCCCATCACCCCGCCCCCGCGTTTGGCGGTCACTTGGACTCGTCCCCCCTTCCGAAGCCCATGAGCCTGCCCTGGAACAGGGTGACGACGACGATGAGCGCGGTCAGGATGACGGCGCCCGCGCTGCCGGCGCCGTAGTCCTGTTCCTGGCCCAGGGCGGTGTAGTACAGCTCGACCAGCGGGGGCCGGCCCCACGTGGTCTTGTCGAGCAGGTTGAAGAACTCGTCGAAGGCCTGGTAGGCGGCGATGAGCAGCAGCAGGATCACCGCGGTCGAGGTGGCGCGCAGCTGGGGCAGCGTGATGTGCCGGAAGGTCTGCCAGCCCCGCTTGGCGCCGTCGATGGCGGCGGCCTCGTACAGCTCGGCCGGGATGTTCTGCAACGCGGCCAGGAAGAGGATCATGTAGAAACCGGACTGCAGCCACAGTCGTGCCGAGACGATGACCAGCCAGTACCAGGGTGGATCCGGGCTGGCCAGCCAGGCGATGTTGTCGATCCCGAACCAGCCGAGGACCGTGTTCATCAGGCCGAAGCGCACGCCGCTGAAGAGGGACATCTTCCAGATCAGCGACGCCGCGACATAACTGCACGCGGTCGGCAGGAAGAACACCGACCGGAAGAACGCCCGCATGAACCTGAGCCGGTTCACCAGCAGGGCGAGACCCAGCGACACCGCCCAGGTGGTCGGCACGATGAACGCGGCGAAGACCGTGAAGGTGCCGAGCGAGTCGACGAACTTGGGGTCCGTCAGCATGTACGTGTAGTTGTCGAAGCCGATGAACCTGCTCGGCGTGACGGTGAAGCGCGCGTCGAAGAAGCTGAGGTAGACGCTCCAGACGATCGGCACGTAGATGAAGACGATCAGCCCGACGAGGAAGGGGCTGAGGAAGAGCCAGAAGTTGAACGTGCGGCTGCCCCGCAGGCCCCGCCAGGTCCGGGCCGGTTCGGCCTTGGCCGGGGCGGGGCCCGCGAGGACGGGTTTGGTGGTCGTCGACATGTCGTGGTCCGTCCGCCGGCCTATCCGAAGAGCTTCTTGAGCTCGCGGTTGACGGCCTTGTCGCACTTGTCGAGCGCCGCCTCCGGGTCACCTTCCTTGCGGACGCAGTCGGCCATGACGTCCCACGACGCGCTGATCATGGCCTGGGTCCAGGCGATGTTGTCGAAGTGCCCGTACTGGTTGAAGAGCTTCACACCCTGCGCGGGCAGACCGGACTCGAGCTTGGTGGCCGACGCGGCGATCGAGGCGCGCGGCGGGATGTGGAAGCCGTACGACGTCGCCCAGTCCTCCTGGTACTTCTTCTGGTCGATCCACAGCCACTTCACGTACTCCTTGGCCGCGTCGGCGTTGTCGCCCTTGGCGTTGACGAACATCGACCAGCCGCCGTTGTAGACCGAGGGCTTGCCCGAGTCGACGGTCTTCGGGAAGGGGAAGACGCCGAGGTCGTCGCCGAGCGCCTTCTGGAACTGCGGCATGGCCCACATGCCGCAGAACTGGATGGCACACAGGCCCTGGCTGAGCGAGGAGGGGTCCCAGTAGTCGGTGGGGGCGCCGAGGAGCAGATGGCCGCTGGTGAACAGCTTGCGCATCTTCTTCAGGCCCTCGGCGACGGCGGGCGTGTGGTAGGCGATCCGGTTCTTGTCGTCGAGGGTGTCGGCGCCCGCGGACCAGATCAGCGGGTTGACGACGGCGTGCAGGTCGTTGCCGAGGTACACGCCCTTGACCTTGCCGGTGGTGAGCTTGGCGGCAGCCTCGATACTCCGGGCCGCCGCCGGACTGACCGTCGCCGCTCTGTTCGAAGTGTTGTGTCTAGTTCGGAATTCCGAACGACCTGGAGGGGGAAGGGAGATGAGGGCCGCCGGGTCAGGGGAGTGGCCTGCGGCCCTCGGTCAGCGGAAGCAGGGGTTACTGCCGGGTCCAGGCCTCGTTCGCGCCGCCGTTGCAGCCGTACAGAATCACCTTGCTGCCGTCGGCGGTCGCCTGTCCGCTGACGTCCAGGCACTGGCCCGACGCCTCGTTCACGATCTGCCCGTTGCCGTTCAGCAGCCACCGCTGAGTGCCGTCGTCCGTGGCGGCCGCGGTCGCCGTCAAGCCCGAACTCCCCGCCGTCAGGTAGCCGTTGGCGTCCTTCAGGGTGCCCAAGGCGTCGTACGACCACGACTGGCCCGGCGCGCCCGTGCAGGAGGCGATCGTGGCCCCCGAGGCGTCGGCGGTCAGGCACTTGCCGGACTGCTTGCCGGCCAGGGCGCCGGTGAGCGCCGTACTGCCCTGGTCCTGCTGGTCGAGGACGTAGGTCGTGATGGAGCGGGCGGCCAGGGTCGTGGAAACGGTTCCGCCGCTGACAGCCGGCTCGGCGACCTTCGCCCAGTTCTCGTCCGCCGAGGTCCGCACCGCCTGTGTCGCCCGCACCGGCGCCTTGCTGTTGAAGTGCAAGTTCAGCGCGGTCTCGGTGGTGTTGTGGTTGTTCACCACGACCACCCACTGCCCGTTCCGGTCGTACGACGACACCTCCACGCCGTCCGGAGCCCCGGTCACGTTGTGCGCGACCGCGCCCGGCCGGACGAACCTGCTGTACTGGCCCAGCGCGTAGTACCGCTTGGTGAAGTACAGCCTCTGGTTGCCGTTCGTCGCGTAGCCGGGGTCGTAGTAGATCAGGCCGTCGTTCCAGCCCTGGTCGTTCCTGGTGTTCGGATCGGTGCCGTAACCGCTGGCGAGCGCCACCCACCACTGGAACGCCGAGTCGTGGGAGGTCGCGAAGTCCTTGTGGATGATCCGCGACATCAGCAGGGCGTTGTCGATGGTGGGGTCGTACTCCTGGTTCCAGCCCGTGCTGCCCTTGCCGAAGCAGCAGATCTCGGTGGCCCACGGCGTCTTGCCGACGGATTTCGCCGTCTCGTAAACGTTTCCGAGCTGGCCGTCGTCCGGGTTGTTGTACGTGTGATGGGCCAGCTTGGACACGTACTGCGCGGTGCCGGGCTGCGCCATCCACTGCGGGACCTCGCTGGTGAACTGCGTGGTCTTGCTGGACTCGTCCGCGATGAGGCCCGTCTTCTGGTGCCGGGCCCGCTGCTCGGCGCCCAGCGCGCGCACGATGTCGTCGCGCTGGCCGACGGGCACCGGCATGCCCTCCTGGCCGCAGTCGGCGAAGCTGTTGTCCGGCTCGTTGAAGGGGCTGACGTAGTCCAGCTTCACGTCCTGCCGCGCGAAGTGATCGGTCACGTCGGCGACGTACTTCGCGAAGTCGCCCTCGTTCTGGGCCTTCAGCTGTCCGCCGCAGCTCTTGCCGTTGGTCGTCCACTGGGCCGGCGCGCTGTTGACGAAGCCGATCAGGTCCTTCACGCCGTACTGCGCGGCGTACTTCAGGAAGGTCCGGCCACCTTTGTCCTTGCTCCAGTCGTAGGAGCCGTCGGGGGCGAGGAAGTCCTCGGCGGCGCGGGCCGGCGTGGTGACCGCGACACCACCGCCGCCGATGTTGTAGCGGTACGAGCTCAGCGCCAACCCCTGCTGGGAGAAGAGGAGTCGGGCGACCCGGGCCTGGACCTTCGGGTCGAAGCGCTGGAGGTCGTTGACCCACCAGGCGCCGGACGCGCCGATGTTGTCGATGGTCTGGGCGGCGTGGGGGGAGACCTCGGCGGCGGCCGGGGCGGCGTCGGCACTCGCGGCCGGGGAGGTGAGGAGGGCTCCGGTGACGGCCAGTGCGGCGGAGGCTGTCAGCAGCAGGAATCTCTTGCGGGGGTGAGACACGTGCATCCCTTCCGTCGTCATGAAGGCGGTGCGGTACGGCTCCTTGCGTTGCTGCGTTGTGCTGACCTCTGCCCGACGGACTGCAGCGCCCCTTCCAGCGCGAACGTTGCCGCGCCCAGGGACACCGGGTCGGTGGGGATCGGGGAGAGGACGATCTCGGTGGCGGCCAGCGGCCGGCGCAGCGCGTGCCGGGCCACGGCCTGGCGGACCTCGCCGAGCAGCGGCTCGCCCAGCCGGGCGGCAACCCAGCTGCTGAGCACGACCACTTCGGGGTTGAGGAGGTTGATCAGATCGGAGATGCCGGCGCCGAGATAACGGGCGGTGTCCCGGACCACCTTGAGGGCGACCGGATCGCTCGCGGCGACCGCGCGGGCCAGGGCGTCGATGGTGGCGGTCTGGTCCTCGGGGTGCAACAGCGGGGAGTGCGGGCTGAGTTCGCGCAGGTTCTGCATAATGCCGGGCGCGCCGACGTACGTCTCGACACAGCCGTGATTGCCGCAGTGGCACAGCCGCCCGTCCAGCACGAGCGTGGTGTGGCCCCACTCGCCGGCGCTGTTGCTCACCCCCCGGTGCAGCGCGCCGCCGAGGGCGAGCCCGGCGCCGACCCCCGTGCCCAGATTGACCACGACCGCGTCCCCGCGCCCCCGCGCGGCCCCGAACCACAGCTCGGCCACCGCGCAGGCGCGCAGCGGATTGTCCAAGTACAGGGGGTACGCGATGTGTTCGGCGAGCAGGTCGAGCAACGGCACCTCGTGCCAGTCCCAGTTGGGCGCGTACTCGGCGAGGCCGGTGTCCCGGTCCACCTGGCCCGGCACGCTCACCCCGACGCCGAGCACCCGGGCCGCCTCGACCCCGGCCTGTGCCACCACCGAGCCGACGGCCGCGGCCACATGCCCCACCACCTGCTCCGGGCGGCTCTCGCCGGGCCGCATGTCCTCGTCGGCGCGGGCCAGCACGTTCAACGCCAGGTCGAACAGCTCGACATGGACGTACGTCTCCGCGATGTCGACGCCGATCAACGCGCCCCCCGACGCGTTGACGGCCACCAGGCCCCGGGGCCGGCCGCCGGCCGAGTCCTCGAACCCGACTTCGGTGATCATGCGGAGGTCGAGCAGCTCGCCGACAAGCGTGGCGACCGTGGCCAGGCTCAGTCCGGTGGCGGCGGCCAGCTCCTGCCGGGAGGCGGGAGACTCGGCGATGATCTGGCGCAGCACCTCGTAGCGGTTCGCGGTGCGGATGTCACGTGATGTGCGCTTCAACGCGGCTGCCCCTCCCATCCCGTCCAGCCGGACCAGGCCGGGGCGGCATCGGCACCGGCGCGGGCGCCAGGCTATGGGCTGGGAGGAGGTTTCGACAAGGGGTTAGGAAAGGGGCTGGAGAAAGGAGAGGGGGCTGGAGAAAGTCCTCGTCCGAGCGGCCGTCAGTCGTCCAGGAGGCCGAGGAGGTCCCGCAGGAAGGCGTTGGTGAACGTGCCGGAAGGATCCAGGTGGCGGACCAGGGCCTGGAAATCGGTGAACCGTTCGTACCGCCCGCGGAGTACGGACGAGGGGATCTCGAAGACCTTCCCCCAGTGCGGGCGCGGGTCGAACGGCTCCAGCACCTCCTCCAGCCGGCGCACCACCGGCAGCACCGCCGTCTCGTCCCGCACCCAGGTGAAGTGCAGCGCGACCGAATCCCGTCCGTGGGCCGGGCTCAGCCACTGCGTGTCGGCGGCGACCGTGCGCACCTCACAGGTCTGCAGCACCCCGGCGACCGTCTCCCGGATGCCGTCGATCGCATACAGCGCGTCGAGGGCCGCCGAGCGCGGCAGCAGATACTCCGACTGGATCTCCTCCCCACTGCTGGGCGTGAACTCCGCCCGGAAGTGCGGCAGCCGCTCGTGCCACGGCCCGGGCACGCCCAGCTGCTCGGTGCAGTTCTGCGCGGGCATGCCCGGCACCGGGTGCAGCGGGCCCGCGGCGGGCGCGGCCCACGGGAAGTCCACCGCCGGCCGGTCCGTGCGCCGCTTGACCCACACCTGCCTGAAGCCCGGCTTCCGCCAGTCCGTGAACAGGCTCACGCTGTACCCCGCAGCCGCCACGGCATCGAAGTCCAGCCCCTCCATTGGGAGTTCGGTGTAGACCCGCTGCTCCACCTCGTACGCCGGCTCCAGATCGAGCGTGAGCGCGGTGACGACGCCGAGTGCCCCGAGGGAGGCCACGACACCGTCGAACCGCTGGTCGTCCCGGCCCATCGCCCCGGCCGTGCCGTCCGCGACGACCATCTCCACCTCCCGGACCGCCGACGCCAGCGGGCCGTTGTCCACGCCCGAGCCGTGCGTGCCCGTCGCCACCGAGCCGGCCACCGAGATGTGCGGCAGGGAGGCCATGTTGGGCAGGGCGAGACCGTGCGCGTGGACCGTGCGGGCCAGTTCGGCGTAGCGGACCCCGCCCGCCACCCGGACCGTGCGCGCCGCCGTGTCGACGTCGATCATCCGCGGCAGCCCGGCGGTGGACAGCAGCACGCCGTCCGGTCCCGGGTCGGCGATCCGGTTGAAGGAGTGCCCGCTGCCCAGCACCCGCACCCGCTCACTGCGCGCCACGAGCGCCGCGAGCCCGTCGAGCGTGCGCGGACGGTGCAACTCGCGCGCGGTGTAGGTGACGGTGCGCGCCCAGTTGGTGACCGTCCCGGCGGTCTCGGCCGTCCCTGCCACAGTTGCGTCCCTCCCGGAGAGTGCGTCTACGCCGACCCTCTCATCCGCCGTGTCCCAGAGGGGAGTCCATCTGCGGATTTCGTCGCCGAAACCGTATTCATCAACGTATCCGGGATTTGGCTGGCCTGCAGACTGCGATATCGATACCTTTTCGATCCATGACCCAGGAACCGCTTCCCGCCCGCCTGCCCGTCACCGACCGCACCCGTCACCGCCGGCTGCGCGAGCAGGGCGGCCTGGAGCGGGCAGAGCTGGAGGCGATCCTCGACGCCGCCTTCGTCTGTCATCTCGGTGTGCTGGTCGAGGGGCGGCCGCTCGTCGTGCCCACGGTGTACGGGCGGGACGAGCGGTGGCTGTATCTGCACGGGTCCGTGGCCAGCCGCAGCCTCGCCGGTGACACGCCGGTGTGCGTGACCGTCACCCACGTGGACGGGCTCGTGCTCGCCCGGTCCGTCTTCGAGCACGGCGTCAACTACCGCAGCGCCATGATCCACGGCACGGCTCGCAAGGTCACCGACCCCGAGGAGAAGCTGGAGGGCCTGCGCCGGCTCACCGAGCACTCCGCGCCCGGCCAGTGGTCGTACGCCCGCCGCCCCAACCGGAAGGAACTGGCCGCCACCACCCTCCTCGCCCTCTCCCTGGAGGAGGCCTCCGTCAAGATCCGCACCGGCGCCCCGGACGACGGCGACGGCCCCGACGCGGCCCTCGGCCTGTGGGCCGGGGTCCTGCCGCTGACCACGGCCTGGGGCACCCCGGAGCCCGACCCGGCGCTGCCGGCCGGGACCGCCGTACCGGACCACATCGCGCGCCGTGCGGGGACCCGGCACGGCTGAGCCGCAGGCGGGGGCATACGGTGTGAGACGTACGCCTGAACCGGGAGGAGACAGACGGATGGGCAGTCGTACCGCGCTGGTCGAGGATCTGATGGAGCGGTTTCCGCACGTACCACGGGAAGCCGTCTTCAAGGAGGATCTGCTCCGCGGCGGCGTCGCCTTCGACCCGTCCGCCCTCAGCGACAACGAGAGCGGCGAGGTCAAACCGAAGTCGTACTTCATCTTCTCCTTCGACCACGGCACCCTGCCCGAGCTCGGCGAGGCCGCGCTGCGGCGCCCGCCGGAGGAGATCATCCTCACCGGCGGGCCGTACGACCTGCGGCGTACGGTTGTCTCCGTACGGGTGAACCCGGCCTCGCCGTACCGGGTGGCCGCCGACGACGAGGGGCTGCTCGGGCTCTACCTCGACGGGAAGCGGATCGCGGACGTCGGTGTCCCGCCGATGCCGGAGTACTACCGGCACACCCTCTCCAACGGGAAGTCCGTGATGGAGGTGGCCCCGACCATCCAGTGGGGTTACCTGATCTATCTCACCGTTTTCCGGGTCTGCCAGTACTTCGGTGCCAAGGAGGAGTGCCAGTACTGCGACATCAACCACAACTGGCGCCAGCACAAGGCGGCGGGGCGGCCGTACACCGGCGTGAAGGACGTCGAGGAGGTGCTGGAGGCCCTGGAGATCATCGACCGGTACGACACCCAGAAGGCCTCCACCGCCTACACCCTGACCGGCGGCGCGATTACGAAAACGGTTGCCGGCCGGGACGAGGCCGACTTCTACGGCCACTACGCCAAGGCCATCGAGGAGCGCTTCCCGGGCCGCTGGATCGGCAAGGTCGTCGCCCAGGCGCTGCCCAAGGCGGACGTGCAGCGGTTCAAGGACTACGGCGTGCAGATCTACCACCCCAACTTCGAGGTGTGGGACCGCCGGCTGTTCGAGCTGTACTGCCCCGGCAAGGAGCGCTACGTCGGCCGCGACGAGTGGCACAGGCGCATCCTGGACTCCGCCGAGGTCTTCGGCGCGCGCAACGTGATCCCCAACTTCGTGGCGGGCGTGGAGATGGCCGAGCCGTTCGGGTTCGCGACCGTGGACGAGGCGATCGCGTCGACCACCGAGGGCCTGCGCTTCTTCATGTCGCACGGCATCACGCCCCGCTTCACCACCTGGTGCCCGGAGCCCACCACCCCGCTCGGCAAGGCCAACCCGCAGGGCGCGCCGCTGGAGTACCACATCCGGCTGCTCCAGGCCTATCGCCAGACGATGGAGGACTTCGGGCTCTCCTCCCCGCCCGGCTACGGCCCGCCCGGACCCGGCCGCGCGGTCTTCTCCGTCAGCTCCTTCATGGACAGCCTGCCCGCGGAGGAGTCGGCGGTGGACGCCGAGGAGGCGCCGGCCGAGGTGTGATTCCGCGCACCGGTCCGGCGGGACGGTGAGCGGAACGGCGCCTGCATCCGTACTCAGGTGGGAGTTGTGGGCTCGTGGCGTCACGCATTCGCTCCGCCACCAACGGTAACCGGATCTGAACAGGCCGCTTGTCAGTTGTGTCGAGGACGTGAAAGGCTCTGTGCCCTGCCGCGAGGTTCCCCGCAACTCCCTTCCTTCTGTGGTGAGTTGACCTCGCTCGTGGATGCAGGAGTCCCATGCCCGACCTGCCGACCCCCAAGGACGCCACCGAGTCAGCGCTGTTCTCGGAGGGCTGGGACGCAGTGCTCAGCTACGCGGACCTGTGCACCTCCGGTTCCCTGACGGCTCATCAACTGGCGACCGAGGCCTTCACGCTCGGCATGCGTGAGGTCCGCGCCGCCGCGAGCACCCATGTGCGCGGCGCGGGCCGCCGCACCGCCCGGCTGCCCACGATCCCGGCGCTGCTCACCGCCGTACGCGACACCGCCGCCGCCTGGGAGGCCGACGGGCAGGGCCACAAGCTCGACCCCGACCTCCGGCTGTGGCTCAACTCCCCCAAGGCCGCTCGCTATTCGGGGCCGCCGCTGGAGCGCCCGGTCGCGCTGCGCGGCCTCAGGGACATGCAGGAGGCCGACGCGTCGCTGCTGTGGCTGGCCGAGGTGGAGGCGCTGCCCCTGCCCACCGTCGCCCGCCGGCTCGGCCTGGACCCGGCCACCGTCGCCGACGAACTCGACCAGGTCCGCACCCTGTTCCGCGACCGCTGCCACCGCGCCCACCTCGACACCCCGATGGACGCGCAGTGCCGCTCCTACGCCCGCCTGCTGGACGCGGTCACCCGCTCGCCGGCCGCCGACACCCCCGACGACCTCTCCCGGCACCTCGCGACCTGCGTGCGCTGCGCCGAGGCCGCCGCCTGTCTGCGCCTGCACGGCGGCGGGCTGCCCGCCGCGCTGGCGGGCGGGGTCATCGGCTGGGGCGGCCTCGCCTACCTGGAACGCCGCCGCCGTGCCGCCGAGGTCCGCCTCGGCGCGGGCCGCCCCGGCGGCGCCGACCCCGCCGCCGGCGATCCGGAGGAGGGCACCGGTCGCAGCCGCGCCCTGCGCGGCGGCCTGCTCGCCGCCGCCGTGCTGCTGCTCTCGGCGCTGGCGCTCGGCGTGTCGATGATGCCGTTCGGCGGCTCCGGCGAGGACAGCGCCGCCGCCCGCGACGACCGGCAGCCGGTCGCCGCCGACCCCAGCGTCTCCCGGACCAGCACCAGCACCCGGTCCGGCTCGCCGACGGCACCCGCCGCCACCCCCTCCGCGACACCGACCACGGCCGGCTCCGGCCTCAGGCAGCCCGACCCCGAACCCCAGGGCAGCACCTCCTCGGCCGCGCACCACCCCGGCCCCGGCCGCTTCAGCGCCCCCTCGGCCGGCTGCCGCGTCGTCTACGACCTCGTCGACCAGTGGTCCGACGGCTTCCAGGCCTCCGTCACCGTCACCACCGCCCGGCCCCTCGACGGCTGGAGCCTGTCCTGGGTCTTCCGCGACGGCCAGCAGGTCGGCCAGATGTGGGACGCCACCGTCCACCAGAGCGGCGCCCGGGTCACCGCCACCGCCGCCGACTACAACAAGGCCGTCGCCGCGCACGGCACGCTGTCCGTGGGGTTCATCGGCACCTGGCAGGGCAGAAACCGGGCGCCGTACGGTTTCACGCTCAACGGGGCCTCCTGCACGGCCGACTGAGCGCGCCGTACGGAAAACACGCGGCGCGGAAAACACGCGGCGCGGAAAACACGCGGCGCGGAAAACACGCGGCGCGGAAAGCGCGCCACGCGGAAAATGGTTTGACGCGACGCCCCTCCGGCGGGCTACGGTTTCCGTGCACGCCGAGGTGGTGTGCGCATGCGCGAGTGAGACGAGGAGGTGTCGACCGATGGCTGTCATTGCGATGGGCGCTGCCCGCATCCAGGAATCCGTCAAGTCCACCTCCGTGGCCACCGGCTGAACCCACCGCGCACCGAACGCGCCTGCCCGGGGCCACCCTTGTGAAGGGTCTCCCTTGACTTCCACCTCTGCTGTTTCCACCGCGCTGGCTCCCTACGGCTGGGACGAGGCCTGGGCCGACGCGTTCGCGCCCCACGCCGCCGACGGACTGCTGCCCGGCCGGGTCGCCCGGGTCGACCGCGGCCAGTGCGACGTCGTCACCGCCGACGGGATCGTCCGTGCCGACACCGAGTTCGTCGTGCCCCGTGACCCGATGAAGGTCGTGTGCACGGGGGACTGGGTCGCTGTCGACCCCGACGGCGACCCGCGATACGTCCGCGCGTATCTGCCGCGCCGCACCGCCTTCGTGCGCTCCACCTCCTCCAAGCGGTCCGACGGGCAGATCCTCGCCGCCAACGTCGACCACGCCGTCGTCGCCGTGTCCCTCGCCGTCGACCTCGACCTCGGCCGGATCGAACGCTTCCTCGCCCTGGCCTGGGAGTCCGGCGCCCAGCCCGTCGTCGTCCTCACCAAGGCCGACCTCGTGCCGGACCCGGTCACCCTGGCCCACCTGGTGCAGGACGTGGAGACGAGCGCGCCCGGTGTGCCGGTGCTCACCGTCAGCGCCCTGCACGGCGAGGGGCTCGACGTCCTCGTCGCGCTCGTCGGCTCCGGTACGTCCGTGCTGCTCGGCCAGTCCGGCGCGGGCAAGTCCACGCTGGCCAACGCCCTCGTCGGCGCGGACGTCATGGACGTACGGGCAGCCCGGGACGTCGACGGCAAGGGCCGGCACACCACGACCACCCGCAACCTGCTCGCCCTGCCGTCGGGCGGGGTGCTGATCGACACCCCCGGACTGCGGGGTGTGGGCCTGTACGACGCCGAGACGGGGGTCGGCCAGGTGTTCTCCGAGATCGAGGAACTGGCCGAGCGGTGCCGTTTCCACGACTGCGCCCACGAGACTGAGCCGGACTGCGCGGTTCGCTCCGCCGTGGAGGACGGGGAGCTCCCTCGGCGACGGCTGGAGAGCTACCGGAAGCTGGTGCGGGAGAACCAGTGGATCGTGGCCAAGACCGATGCGCGGGTCCGTGCGGAGCTTCGGCGGGACTGGAGGAGGAAGGGTGCCGAGGGGAGGGCGGCGATGGAGGCCAAGCGAGGGCGTTTCCAGTAGTGCCCGGTACTGGTGCGGGGGCCCGGGGGCTGCGGCCCCCGTGCCCCCGCTTCGGCCTGACGGCCTCGTCCTCAAAAGCCGGACGGGCTGGTTCTTGCCGGCCCGAGCCCAAAAGCGAACGTCAGATCCACGTCCGATTTCCGCCAGTCCCATCCCCCGCCCCGGTCCACACTGGAACATGTGATGGACGAAGACACCAGGTACGAGGCGGTGCGGAGCCGGGACGGGCGGTTCGACGGAGTGTTCTTCTTCGCCGTCGAGACCACCGGGATCTACTGCCGGCCCAGCTGCCCCGCGGTGACGCCGAAGCGGCACAACGTGCGGTTCTTCCCGACGGCCGCCGCTGCGCAGGGCTCCGGGTTCCGGGCCTGCCGGCGGTGCCGGCCGGACGCCGTGCCGGGGTCGGCGGAGTGGAACGTGCGGGCGGACGCCGTCGGGAGGGCCATGCGGCTGATCGCCGACGGCGTCGTGGACCGCGAGGGCGTCGCCGGGCTCGCCGCGCGGCTCGGCTACAGCGCGCGGCAGGTCCAGCGGCAGCTCACCGCGGAACTCGGCGCCGGGCCCGTGGCGCTCGCCCGGGCCCAGCGGGCGCACACAGCGCGGGTGCTGCTGCAGACCACCGAGCTGCCGGTCACCGAGATCGCGTTCGCGTCCGGGTTCGCCAGCGTGCGGCAGTTCAACGACACCGTCCGGGAGGTGTACGCCTCGACGCCGACCGAGCTGCGGGCCGCCGCCCCTCGGGGCCGGGGCCGGGCCGCTCCGGGCGCCGGGATACCGCTACGGCTCGCTTACCGCGGCCCCTACCAGGCCGCCGCCGTCTTCGGCCAGCTCGCGGCGGAGGCGGTAACCGGTGTAGAGGAGGTTTCCGGCGCGCCGGGCGGCCGTACCTACCGGCGCACCCTGCGGCTGCCGTACGGCACCGGGATCGTCGCCGTCGAGGAGCGCACCGGGGCGCCGAGGACCGGTACCGGCACCCATCCGGGCGGCTGGCTCGACGCGCGGCTGCACCTCACCGACCCCCGGGACCTCACCACCGCGGTGCAGCGGCTGCGCCGCCTGTTCGACCTCGACGCCGACCCGTACGCCGTCGACGAACGGCTCGGCGCCGATTCCCGGCTGGGCCCGCTGGTCTCCGCGCGGCCCGGGCTGCGCTCGCCCGGCGCCGTGGACCCGCCGGAGGCCGCCGTACGCGCTCTGGTCGGGAAGGAAGGCGCTCGGGAGCTGGTACGGCGGTACGGCAAGGTGCTCGACGCGCCCTGCGGCAGCCTCACCCATCTCTTCCCCGAGCCGGCCGTCCTCGCCGAGGCCGAGCCGGACGGGCCGCTGGGCGCGCTGGCCGCCGCCCTCGCCGACGGCACCGTACGGCTGGACCCGGGCGCCGACCGGGACGACGCGCAGGAGGCCCTGCGTGCCCTGCCCGGGATGGACCCGGCCACAGCTGCCGCCGTACGCGTCCGCGCGCTCGGCGATCCGGACGTCGCCCCGCCGGGGGCGGAGGTGCCCGACGGCTGGCGGCCCTGGCGCTCGTACGCCGTCCAGCATCTGCGCGTGGCAGGGGGGTGGAACGACCGATGACAACCGTTTACTGGACTCGACTGGACGCTCCGGTGGGCCGGTTGCTGCTCACCGCCGACGCGGACGGGGCCCTCACCTCGCTGTCCGTGCCCGGGCAGCAGGGCGGGCAGAGCGTGCAGGACGGCTGGCGGCACGATGCCGGGCCGTTCCGGGCCGCCGCGGACCAGCTCGCCGCGTACTTCGCCGGTGAACTCAAGGAATTCCGGCTGCCGTTGAGCCCGCACGGCACCGACTTCCGGCAGCGGGTGTGGGCCGCGCTGGACGCGGTGCCGTACGGCGCCACCGTCACCTACGGGGAGATCGCCGCGCGGATCGGCGCCTCCCGCGCGGCGGTTCGCGCCGTCGGTGGCGCGATCGGCGCCAACCCCCTGCTGATCGTGCGCCCGTGTCACCGGGTCATCGGCGCGGACGGATCGATGACGGGGTACGCGGGCGGAGTCGAACGCAAGGTGTGGCTGCTGACCCTGGAGGGCGCGCTCACCGGTTAGGGCGGTGGGAGTCGAGGACGGCGGTGGCGGACCCCGCGTCGCACCGGCCCGCCAGGACGCTGATGCCGAGCCCGGCCGACACGGCCCGCCGGCGCTCGCTCAGCTCTCGTCCGTCCCAGGCTCCTCCTCCAGGCCCCAGCTGCGCACCTTGCGGGGATGGACGCGGATCACCTCCTCGCTGAAGTGCGGGCCCAAGTCGTGCGGACCGACGAGGAGTTCTGCCTCGCCACGGATGTCGACACCGCGCACCCGCCAGGGCCGTATGCTCGCGATGTCGTCCACGACCAGGGCGACCTTCGGGTTGTGCCGGAGATTGCGCCACTTCTTCGTCGTACCCATCGCGTAGCCGCCGACCAGGATCGTGCCGTCGTCCTGGACGAAGAAGCCCACGGGGTTCGCCTGCGGCTGGCCGTGCGGGTCGACCGTGGCCATGCGGCCCAGCCGCTGCGATGCCAGATAGGTGCGCTCCGCCTCGCTGAATTCGGTCATGACGCCAGCCAAGCACGCCGGGCCGCCCCGCACATCGGCTCCGCGTCCTAGGTCCTGTGGTCGAACGCCCGTCGTCCGTCCGGAGGGCGGGCCCCGCGGCGTCAGGTGCGTGCCGGCCGAAGGCGGGGGGAGTTCGACGACCGGTCCCAGGGCCGCCGTCCCGCGCCCCGTTGCGCCGAGCGGGTGGACCGCTGTCGCGGGTGCGGTGGTGCGGCCCGGCCCTGTGGCACGGTCTGCTCGGACGGGCAACGGGGAAGGGCGGGTGCGGAGATGGCCGGGGCCGGACGGATCCTCGCGGTGCTGCTGCTGGCGATGGTGCCGGGCACGACCACGCCGGCTGTGGCGGAGCCGGCGCCGCCGTCCTGGACGGGCAGCTGGGAGACCGCGCCGTCGGGAACCGCTTCCGCACTGCCCGGTGCCGCGATCCGCAACGTCGTCCACCTCAGCGTCGGCGGCACGGCCGTCCGCATCCGGCTGGGCAACCGTTTCGGCACCGCGCCCCTGCGGCTCGGCGCGGTCACCGTCGCGCTGCGCCGTGGGGCCGGCCCGAGCGCGGTGCCCGGCACCCTGCGCACCGCCACGTTCCACGGCGCCCGGACGGTCACCGTCCCGACCGGCCAGGACACGGTCACCGACCCGGTGCCGCTGCCCCTCCCGGCCGCAGCCGACCTCCTCGTCACCGTGTACACCCCCGACGACAGCGGGCCCGCCACCTACCACCAGACCGCCCTGCAGACCAGCTACGTCGCCCGGGACGGCGCGGGCCGGGCCGCCGACGAGAACGGCGCCGCCTACAGCAGAACCATCAGCAGCTGGTACTACGTCACCGGCGTCGACGTCCTCGGCGCCGCGTCGGGCAGCATCGTCGCCTTCGGCGACTCCCTCACCGACGGAAACGGTTCCACCCCCGACACCGACCACCGCTGGCCCGACCGGCTCGCCGAACAGCTGCACGCGGACCGGCTCGGCGTCCTCAACGCCGGAATCTCCGGAAACCGTCTGCTGCGCGACGGCACCGGACCGCGCGCCCTCGCCCGCCTGGACGCCGACGCCCTGGACCGGGCCGGGGTACGGGTCCTGGTGGTCCTGGAGGGCATCAACGACATCAAGGGCACACCGACGGCCGACGACGTCACGGCCTACGCAGACGCCTACCGCGCACTCGTCGCCCGCGCCCACGTCCGGGGCGTCCGGGTCGTCGGCGTCACCCTCACCCCGTACCGGGGCTTCTCCGCCTACACGGTCGCCCGCGAGGCGGTACGGCAGCGGGTGAACGCCTTCATCCGCACCGGCGGCACCTTCGACGCGGTCGCCGACGCCGACGCCGCCCTCCGCGACACGGCCGACCCGACCCGCCTCCTTCCCGCCTACGATCCCGGCGACCACCTGCACTTCAACGACACCGGCATGACCGTGGTGGCCGGGACGGTACGGCGGGCGCTCGCCGAATCCCCCTCGTGACCGCTCCCGCGTCACCGCTCAACCCCACAGCACCGCACCCAGCCACGCCCCCGCGATCAGCAGGCAGGCGAACAGTTCCGTCAGCACGCTGGAGCCGCCCGAGCGCAGCGTCGTGCGGAGGGCGGCCATCGCCTCGCCGTGCCCGCCCAGGCGCAGCCGCTCGTAGAGATAGATGCCGGCCACAAAGCCCGGCAGCGCGCCCAGCACCGGCAGCAGGACGAAGCCGAGGAACGCCCCGGCGCCCGCGTACACCCCCATCCGCGGTGTGGCGCCGCTCTGGCGGAGCCGGCGCGGGGGCAGCGCCGTGCGGACCGCCAGCGACAGCAGCAGCACCGCGCTGGCCCCCGTCAGGACCGCCCAGGTCAGTGGCCGCGGATCCGTCAGCGCCCACCACAGCACCGCGGCCCACACCAGCCACGACCCCGGCACCCCGGGCACCAGCACTCCGCACAGGCCGAGCGCGACGACCACACCGACCAGCAGGAGTTCCCACACTCCCATCTGCCCAGAGTGCCCGAGAAGGCGGGCGAGGGCAGGCGACGGCGGGTGACGGCGGGTGGTGCCGGGCGGGCCGGAGCCTACGAGCGCGTGACCCAGCCCCGCTCGTACGCGTGCCAGCCCAGCTGCAGCCGGGTCGTCACCCCGGCCAGTTCCATCAGCCGCCGCACCCGGCGCTGCACGGTCCGCAGGCCCAGGTCGAGCTGCTTGGCCACGCTCGCGTCGGTCAGCCCGGCCAGCAGCAACGACAGCACCTCCAGATCGGTGGCGTCAGGGCCGTCCGGCTGCTCCTCGACCACCCCCGACGCCCCCAGCCGCAGCGGCAGCGCCTCCCGCCACACCGACTCGAACAGCCCGGCCAGCAGCTCCAGCAGCCCGCTGGCGTGCACCACCAGCGCGGCCGGCTCCGCCGTGCGCGAGGTCAGCGGCACCATCGCGAGCGCACGGTCGGCGATCACCAGCTTCGTCGGCACCCGGTCCACCGCCCGCACCTGCTCCTCCCGGCCGAGCGCCGCCGTCAGCTCGGTCAGCCCGTGCGGTGGCTCCAGCACCGCGCGCTCCACCACCACCCGGTAGCGCACCCCGCGCCCGGCCGCCTGCGCCTCCGCCTCGTTCTCCACGCCGGACACGACCACCGGATTGCCGGTCACCAGGGCGCACACCTCCTCGGCCGCCCCCAGCTGCAGCTGCAGAAAGCGCTGGGCCACCGCCGAGGCACCGGTGACCACCTCCACCAGGTCGTGCACCGCGGGCTCGGCCGCCGCCGCCCGGTACTCCTCCGCGAGCAGCGCCGCCGCCAGCTCCGCCTGCTCCAGCTCGTGCCGCTGCTGGGTGAGCAGCGCGCCCAGCGCCACCCCGGGCGGGGCCGCCACCCAGCGGCCCGGCCGGGCCGGGGACTGGGCGGCGAGCCCCTGCCGCTCCAGCCGGCGCAGCGCCCGCTCGGCGTCCGGCTCGGACAGCGTCAGGCGCCGCGCCAGATCGGTCACGTCGGCCGCGCCCACGGACACCAGCGCCCGGTACGCCGCCTCGTGCGTGTCGTCCAGCCCTATCGCCGCCAGCATCGGCCCACGTCCCTCCCCTGGAACCGGCCTGGAATCCAGGGCCCGGAACCCGCCACCAACCAGCCACCACGACGGGCCCGGCCTGGCGGAAACCGGCCACGGCGCAAACCCGCCGCGAAACATCATCGCCGTACCGGAGGCGGGTCTGCCAAGGTGGCAGCATCGCGGGACTCGGGCAGTTCTCTCGATTCACGGCCGGGTCCCAGGAAACCAAGCCACAATCCGGCCATCCGACCGGTGCCCCGTCACGGCCCGGTCGCCCTGGTCCGTGGCCCGGGCCCGGACGCGTGCGAGCCACGGGAAGGGGATCCGGGGCCGGGTCACCTGGACGTCGCCGGGCGGTCCTCCCGTGGGGGGTGGGGCCGCCCGGCGACCATCAGCCCTCTCTCGTACGGCTGTTCACTCCCTCACCCGACACGCCGTTCGACGCGGCCGGGTGCGCCGGATTTTCCTGATGCCCCGTTTTCATACGGCCCGTGCGGTGGACAATCAGAGGCATGAGCCAGCAGGGGGGAAGGCCCGCCCGTCCTGAGGACGACTGGTGGGGACAGCTGTACGACGACTCCACTGAGGACACGGGACCCGCGGCCGCGCCCGATTCCCTGGACGACCGCTTCGCCTCGGCGAAGCACACGGTGACGGACCTGCCGGGCACGACACCGCCCCGCGAGGCCGGGCCGCAGCGCGATCCGGTGCCGTTGCGAGATCCGGCGCGGGGCAGGCGGAACGACGACGGTGGCGCGGACCCGGGCGCTGGGGGCGCGGACCGAGGTGCCGGAGGGGCGGGGGGAACGGAGTCCCGGGAGCCCGCGGTGCCGACGCAACGCGCGGCCCAGGACCCCGTCACCCCGCGACCAGTCACCCCGCCGCCCGCCCCCCCGGCTCCGGCGACTCCCTCCGCTCCGCCTCCCGCTCCCGGCGCGGCGACCGGCGCGCCACCCCGGCCGCGGTCGCCCTGGGAGCCTCCGCCGGCCGCACCCCCGACCCCGTCGACGTTCGCCCCGGCCCCCAGGCCCCCGGAACCGGCCCCGACACCGTCGGCACCATCCGACCGGCAGCCACCCCCGGCCCCCTCCCTGCCGACGGCACCGGCGTCCGACCGCCCTGAACAGTCCCCTGTGGCAGCCGCCTCGCTTCCAGATTCGGTCTGGCCCGCACCTCTGCCTCCCCCCGCCGTCGACGACGTCGGCTCCGGACCGCCCGCCCACGACCCCGAGCCCGCCTCGGCCTCTCCCGCGCCCGCATCCCCTTCCGCCGTCGATGACGTCGGCTCCGGACCGCCCGCCCACGACCCCGAGCCCGCCTCGGCCTCTCCCGCGCCCGCATCCCCTTCCGCCGTCGACTACGTCGGCTCCGG
>NZ_JBFAWG010000007.1:0-103656 GCF_040680215.1 Streptomyces sp. NPDC052107 | reverse complement strand
GGACCGCCCGCCCACGACCCCGAGCCCGCCTCGGCCTCTCCCGCGCCCGCATCCCCTTCCGCCGTCGACTACGTCGGCTCGCCTGCACCCCCTTCCGCCGTCGACTACGTCGGCTCCGGACCGCCCACCTACGACCCCGAGCCCACCGCGCTGCCGGTCGCCGATCCGGACGGGCTGGGGGAGTTGGTCGCGGACACCGTGCTGGACGGTGCCCGGTACGGGGCCTGCACGCTGCGGGCCGTGTCGTTGCGCGGGGACTCGGCGCGGTACCGGGGCGAGCCGCGCCGGGACTCGCTGCTCACCGCCCGGTTCGGCACGGGGGAGCAGGCGCTGGTGCTGGTCGCGATGGCGACCGGGGTGCGGGGCACCCCGGGCGCGCATCTGGCGGCGGCCGAGGCGTGCCGGTGGATCGGGCAGGCCGTGGGGCGCAGTCATCACCGGCTCGTGGAGGACATCCGGGCGGCCCGGCGCGGTGAGCTGAAGTCGGGTCTGCACCGGTTGACCGACCGCAGCCTCGGCAAGCTCAGGGCTGACGCAGCCGAACAGGGCGTCGACCCGGAGGAGTACACGGCGAGCCTGCGCTGTCTGCTGGTGCCCGCCGACCCCGAGTGCCGTACACGCGTGTTCTTCGGCGTCGGCGACGGCGGCCTGTTCCGGCTGCGGGACGGCGCGTGGCAGGACATCGAGCCGAAGGTGTCACCCGCCGACACCGCCGGCGGCTCCGTCGTCGGCTTCGGCTCCCCGCCCGCGAGAACGTTTGCCGAAACCCCCGAGGGCGACCGGCTCACCATGGACTTCGGCATCCCCACCCCGCCGAGCCCGTACGAACCGGCGCCCGAGCCGCCCCGCGAGCCGTTCCGGTTCCGCGCCTCGGTAGCCCGCCCGGGTGATGCCCTGGTGATGTGCACCGCGGGCCTGGCCGATCCGCTGCGCGGCGAGGCCGCCCTCTGCGCCTACCTGGCCCGCCGCTGGTCCGGCCGCACCCCGCCGGGGCTCGCCGCCTTCCTCGCCGACGCCCAGGTGCGGGTGAAGGGCTACGCCGACGACCGTACGGCGGCGGCCGTGTGGGAGGCGTAACCGTTTCCCCTGTGCATCCATGGGTGCATGGCCAAACAGAACGTAGCGGAGCAGTTCGTCGACATCCTCGTCCGCGCCGGTGTGCGCCGCCTCTACGGCGTGGTCGGGGACAGCCTCAACCCGGTGGTGGACGCCGTCCGCCGCAACGCCGCCATCGACTGGATCCACGTACGCCACGAGGAGACCGCCGCCTTCGCGGCCGGCGCCGAGGCGCAGATCACCGGGAAGCTGGCGGCCTGCGCCGGTTCCTGCGGCCCGGGCAACCTGCACCTGATCAACGGCCTGTACGACGCGCACCGGTCCATGGCCCCGGTGCTCGCGCTCGCCTCCCACATCCCGTCGAGCGAGATCGGCCTCGGCTACTTCCAGGAGACCCATCCTGACCGGCTGTTCCAGGAGTGCAGCCACTACAGCGAGCTGATCTCCAGCCCGAAGCAGATGCCCCGGCTGCTGCAGAGCGCCATCCAGCACGCGGTCGGGCAGAGCGGTGTCAGCGTGGTCGCGCTGCCCGGTGACATCGCCGCCGAACCGGCCCCGGAGAAGGCCGCGCAGAGCGCCCTCGTCACCTCCCGGCCGACGGTCCGGCCCGGCGACGCCGAGCTCGACGCGCTCGTGGACATGATCGACGCGGCGGACCGGGTAACCCTTTTCTGCGGCAGCGGCACGGCGGGCGCGCACCCGGAGGTCATGGAGTTCGCCGGGAAGATCAAGTCTCCGGTGGGGCACGCGCTACGGGGCAAGGAGTTCATCCAGTACGACAACCCGTACGACGTCGGCATGAGCGGACTGCTCGGATACGGCGCCGCCTACGAGGCCACCCACGAGTGCGACCTGCTGATCCTGCTGGGCACCGATTTCCCGTACAACGCCTTCCTGCCCGACGACGTACGGATCGCCCAGATCGACGTACGGCCCGAGGTGCTCGGCCGCCGCTCCCGACTGGACCTCGCCGTGTGGGGCGACGTGCGCGAGACGCTGCGCTGCCTGATCCCGCGGGTGAAGGAGAAGACCAACCGGCGCTTCCTCGACCGGATGCTGAAGAAACACGCCGACGCGCTGGAGGGCGTGGTCAAGGCGTACACCCGCAAGGTCGACAAGCACATCCCGATCCACCCCGAGTACGTGGCCGCCGTTCTCGACGAAGTCGCCGACGACGACGCCGTGTTCACGGTCGACACCGGGATGTGCAATGTGTGGGCCGCGCGGTACATCTCGCCGAACGGCCGCCGCAGGATCATCGGATCCTTCTCGCACGGCTCGATGGCGAACGCGCTGCCCATGGCGATCGGCGCCCAGTTCACCGACCGGCGCCGGCAGGTGGTCTCCATGTCCGGCGACGGCGGGTTCTCCATGCTGATGGGCGACTTCCTGACGCTCGTGCAGTACGACCTGCCCGTGAAGGTCGTGCTGTTCAACAACTCCTCCCTCGGCATGGTCGAGCTGGAGATGCTGGTCTCCGGGCTGCCCTCCTACGGCACCGCCAACACCAATCCCGACTTCGCGGCCGTCGCCCGCGCCTGCGGTGTCTACGGAATCCGGGTGGAGAAGCCCAAACAGCTGGCCGGTGCGCTCAAGGACGCCCTCAAGCACAAGGGACCGGCCCTGGTGGACATCGTCACCGACCCCAACGCCCTGTCCATTCCGCCGAAGATCAGCGCGGAGATGGTCACCGGTTTCGCCCTGTCCGCCTCCAAGATGGTGCTGGACGGCGGCGTCGGCCGTATGGTCCAGATGGCCCGCTCCAACCTGCGCAACGTGCCGCGCCCCTGAACCCGGAGGCGGAGGGGTGGATTTCGGCCACTTTCACGGCGTGTGACGGTGTGCCGACGTCCGGTGCCGGGCGCATCTGCCTGGCCGTCCCGGGGCGTCCGTGGCGCCCAGGGTCCTGAGGGGAGCCGGCCACCCGGGTCCGGCGGGGACCGGTGGCCGGCCCGTACGCCGTACAGCCGTGGCCGAACCGCCGGTCATCGGGCATGTGTGATGACTGCCTGTGTGCGTGCTGGGCAAGCATCCCCCGTGAACGTGTTCGACCAGGAGGGGCAGGGTCCAGCGGCGTGCGGGCGGGGGTCATGAAGAGTCAGGCACGAGGGGGCGGTCCCGCGGTCGTCGGGGGCTCCTCGGCGACGACGGGGGAAGAGGCCGGCACCATCAGGGAACACGCACACCGGCTCCGGCGCAGGCTGGGGCGGGCCGATCTCAAGGCGGTGCCCGAGGCGCGCCGGGAGTTGCGCGAACTGCTGCGGCACTGGGGCAAACCGGGCCGTTCGGAGATCGCCGAACTGCTCACCAGCGAACTGGTCACCAACGCGCTCGTCCACACCGACGACGACGCGGTCCTCACGGCAGTCGTGGAGCCGGGCGGACTGCGCGTGGAGGTACGGGACTTCGTGGCCCGCAGACCGGAGTTGAGAGGCCCGGACTCGGACGACGACACCCATGGGCGGGGCATGGTGCTGGTGCAGTCCCTGGCGGACGCCTGGGGCGTACGGCCGCACGGGGTGGGCAAGTCGGTGTGGTTCGAACTGGGCGCCGAGGCGGCGTGAGGCGCCGCGACGGCTTTGCCGCCGTGGCGGCGCCGGCGCCTGAAGAGGGACAGGGCGGGAAGCGGGCCGGGGGCGTGACCCGTGTGGTCACGCCCCCGGCCCGTCATGAGCGGCGGTGGTCCTAGCCGAACTGCTGTTCCAGGTCCTTCAGCTTGCGCTCCAGGGAGTCCAGGCGCGGCAGGGCCATGGTGTCGTCCTCGGCGGTGAGGTCGACGGTCACCTGCTCAGCGGACCCGCTGCGGACCGGCTGCAGGGAGGGGCGGGCGCGTACGGGCAGCTGTTCCGCGGTCGATATGGCAGGCTCCGCGGTCGCCGGGGCGGGGCCGCGCTCCACCGCCTGCACCTCCACCTCGACCTGCCGTCCGCCCCGGTTGACGAAGCCGCGGTGGCCCCGGCTGATGGCCTTCAGCTGGGCGCGCTCGATGCGCTGCTGCTCGCGCCGGCGCTGCCGCTGCTCCTCCTTCTGCCGCCTGTCGTCGCGGACCTCCTCGACCGCCTCGTCCAGGCTGCGCACGCCCTCCAGGAGCATCAGCGACCAGGCCCGGTAGGTCTCGCGGGGGGCCCGCAGCCAGCGCACGATGCGGATCTGCGGCAGCGGACGCGGCACCAGGCCCTGCTCGCGCAGCGCGGCCCGGCGGGTCTGCTTCAGCGCACGGTCGAACAGAACGGCCGCCGACAGCGACATACCGGAGAAGAACTGCGGCGCGCCCGCGTGGCTGGCGCCCCGGGGCGCGTGCACCCAGTTGAACCAGGCCGCCGCCGCGGCGAACATCCACACCAGTATCCGGGAGCCGAGGGCCGCGTCACCGTGGCTGGCCTCGCGCACCGCGAGGACGGAGCAGAACATCGCCGCGCCGTCCAGGCCGAACGGCACGAGGTACTGCCAGCCGTCGGTCAGCCCCAGGTTCTGTTCGCCGAAGCCGACGAGGCCGTGGAAGGACAGGGCGGCCGCGACCGCCGCACAGCAGAACAGGAGCACGTAGGAGGCGGTGCCGTAGATGGCCTCCTTGCGCCTGCGGCGCTCCTCGCTGCGCTCCCACGAGTCGTCCGCGCTCGCGTTCTCCCCGGAGGAGCGCTTGCCGCGCGCGAGCACCGCCACCGCCGCCAGCATTCCCAGGAGCAGTACGGCGCCCGGAAGCAGCCAGTTCAGCGATATGTCGGTCAGTCTCATCAGGGGTCCCTTGCATTGGGATAGGGCGTAACGCCCGCCATAGTGGCCCACTCCCGACGGCCCTCAGGGGGTTTCGGGGCAAGAGGCCGCCAAGGAAGCGCAAGGGGATGCCCAGGGCGGCGTTCTGCTCGAACTGCCGCTTGAGGGGCGGGAGTTGAGTTCGAATAAGACTACCCGTACCGGTGGTTCCTCGGAAAGTTCCCGTGGTGCGTGAGGAAGTTGTGAATCACCTGCCCGAGGGTCGTCCGTGGGCGGGTGGCACCATCTTCGATGATCTTAGTGGACCCGGGCCCGGCTGATTGACTTAGGCAAGGCAAGCCTTATCGAGCCCGTTCGGAATTTGAACTGTCGCCTCGGGCGCCTATGGTGCTTGACGGACTGGAGACAACCCGTTGTTAATGACCCAAGTGCCGACAAGCTGCCAGGAGGGACCCGTGAAGCCGAGCACGCAGGGCTCCGCCGGCGCGGGGACACCGCGCGCGATGCCGCCGGGCGCCGCCCGGGTGCCCGTGCAGCCGCGCGCGGCGGACGCCTGCGACGGCTTCCGCGAGCGGGACACCGCCGTGCCCGCCGCGCGGGGGGAGCACACGCACAGTGAGCGGCCGATTCCGGACGCGCGGCCGGCGGTGCAGCGCTCCTCGGTGCGCGGGCAGATCCTGGACGCGCTGCGTACGGCGCTGGTGACCGGGGAGCTGAAGCCGGGCGAGGTCTACTCGGCGCCGGTGCTCGGCGAGCGATTCGGTGTCTCGGCCACGCCCGTGCGGGAGGCCATGCAGCAGCTCGCCCTGGAGGGCGCCGTCGAGGTCGTGCCCAACCGTGGGTTCCGGGTGGTCGAGCGGGGGGCGCGGGAACTGGCCGAGCTGGCGGAGGTGCGTGCGCTCATCGAGGTGCCGGTGATGCTGCGGCTCGCCCGGAGCGTGCCGGGTGAGCGGTGGGCCGACCTGCGTCCGCTCGCGGAGGAGACGGTACGGGCGGCGGCCACCGGCTGCCCGGCGACGTACGCGGAGTGCGACCGCGCCTTCCACCGCGCCCTGCTCGCCCCGTCGGGCAACGAGCAGCTGGTCCGTGTCGCCTCCGATCTCCATCGGCGCTCCCAGTGGCCACCGGTCCGGCGGGGCCGGGCGTACCTCGTCGCGGACGCGGCGGAGCACATGGCACTGCTGGACGCGTTGATCGCCGGGGACGTGGACGTGGTGCGGGGATTGGTGTCCGAGCACTTCGCGGGCGCGGGCTGAGGAGGCCGGGGAGGTGCCGTTGGGGGCCGGGCCGGCTCCGGGGTGCGGGTGCGGCGTGGCCGTTCGCGCCCACGCGGTGGAGCCGCATATCGACACAGCCCCGCGCCCCTTTCGAGGCGCTCCAGCCGCAGCTTCCCAGGGGCGCGGGGAACTGCGCGACCAGTCCCGGCCCGCCCGCACCCGGCAACGAGACCGCCCCCACCCGCCCCTACGCCGTAGCAACCCCCGGAGCCGGCGGAGTCAACTGGCGGGACAGCCACGTCGGTACGCCTCCGAGCAGCCGGAACAATCGCCGGGCCTCCTCCCGCAACCGTGAGGCCTCCGGCTCGGACTCCGCGTCGGCCAGTGAAGCCAGCGCGGGTGCCGTGCCCACCAGGTAGCCCAACTCCTCGCGGATCCGCAGCGATTCGGCGAAGCCATGTCGCGCCTCGGTCAACTCGCCGTCACGCAGGGCGAGTCCGGCAAGGTGGCGCCAGGTGAAGGACAGCAGGAGCGGGTCGGCGTGCGCCGTGGCTCCCGCGTGGGCCCGGCGGTATGCCGCCCGCGCCGCCTGCGGGGAGCGGGTCAGGTTCTCCGCGATCAGGCCCCGGCGGAAGTCGAGCAGGGCCCGGCCCGGCGCCCCCGGAGGGACCAGCGCCGCCGCCCGCCCCAGCGCGGCCCGCGCCTCGTCCGCGCGGTCCCGGACGCCGTGCAGCGTTGCCGTGTAGGCGAGTTGGCCGCGCTCGCAGGCGGCGGCCCCCCGCTCCTCGTCGGTGTGGGCGAGTGCCTCCGCCGTCCGCAGGGCGTCCTCCGCGTCCTCCCAGCCCCGCTCGGTGTACAGACACCGTTCGACCAGCAGCGCGGCCCGCTGCAGGCCCATGGCGGGGGTGTCCGGCGGCAGCAGGGCCGCCGCGTCCGCCCAGCAGGCCCGCGAGCGCAACCGCCATACCGCGGTCTGGAGCGGATCGTCACCGGCGGTCGTTCCGTTACCAGACATGGCGGTATGCGCCACGTTGCCCTCCCCGAGCACGCCATCGAGCTGTTGAGTGGTGGCGGCATTCCAGCACCAATCGCGGGGCCGGGCCAAGAGGGTGGGTGAAAGATTTCACAAAGTCGTGGGGCGCGGGCGTGACCGGGGTTGGCCGCCGGGCGCCCCCGCCGGCCTCAGCTCATGCGCAGGGCGAGGAAGAAGTCGAGCTTGTCCTCCAGGCGCGAGAGGTCACGTCCCGTCAACTGCTCGATCCGGCCCACCCGGTAGCGCAGCGTGTTGACGTGCAGGTGGAGCCGGGTGGCACAGCGGGTCCAGGAGCCGTCGCAGTCCAGGAACGCCTCCAGGGTCGGGATCAGCTCGGCCCGGTGGCGGCGGTCGTAGTCCGTCAGGGGGTCCAGCAGGCGGGCCGTGAAGGCGCGCCGGACGTCGTCGGGCACGAAGGGGAGCAGCAGGACGTGCGACGCCAGCTCCTGGTGCCCCGCCGCGCAGACCCGGCCCGGGCGGGCGGCCGCCACCCGGCGGGCGTGCCGGGCCTCCTCCAGGGCGCCGCGCAGCCCCTCCGCGGAGTGCACGGCCGCGCTGACGCCGAGGGTGAGCCGGCCGTCGTCGTTCAGGCCCGCCGAGAGCGTCTCCCGCACCGACTGCAGCAGGGAGTCGGCCAGCAGCCCGGTCTCCGAGCCGTCGTGCTCTGCGGAGACCGCCGGCAGCGGCACCAGGGCGATCGCCTCGTCGCCGGTGTGCGCGACGGCGATCCGGTCGGACGGCTCCGGGCCGGTCGCCTGCGGGTCGACCAGCACTTCCTCCAGGAGCGACTGGGCGACCGGGCCGCCCTCGACCTCGCCGCCCTCCCACTCCACGCGGGCCACCACGACCTGCCAGTGCGGGGCCGCCCCGAGCCCGGGCAGCAGCACCGGGGCGGCCACCCTCAGGCGGGCCGCGATCTCGGCCGGCGCGGCGCCCGTCTGGACCAGCTCCAGCACCTCCTGGGCGAGCCGGCGCCGCACCGTGCGGGCCGCGTCCCGGCGGTCCCGCTCGACCGAGATCAGCTGGGTGACGCCCTGCAGCAGGTCCAGCCGCTCCTCGGGCCAGTCGCCGGCGTCCGCCTCGACGGCCAGCAGCCAGTCCGACAGCACCGTCTCGCGGACGTCGCGGGCGGCCTGCGGGGAGCGGCCGGAGGAGCGGATCGGGAAGAGGGAGTAGGTGCTGCCGGCGAGCAGGACGCGGTGCGGGCCGCGGCGGCCGGTGCGGGTGGCCGCCAGGTGCTCGGCGGCGAGCTTGGCGCAGAGGTCCGCGGGCAGCGCCGGGCCCGCCACCTTGGAGCCGGCGATCAGCCGGCCGGTCGGCGCGAGCACCCAGGCGCGCAGGTCCAGGTCGGTGCCGAGCAGATCCAGGACCACGTCCGGGCCGCCGCCCGCCGGTCCCGAGGTCATCATCCGCCGGTGCCGGTCGACCACGGCAGCCAGGTCCCCGGCGCGCTCGCTGGAGACCTGCCGTACGACGTGCTCGGTGATCGTGGCGAAGGCCACCGACTCGTGCACCGCGAACAGCGGCAGCCGGTGCTTGGCGCAGGCCAGGACCAGGTCCTCCGGCACATCGCCCAGCTCCGCCTCACCGGCGGCGAGCGCCGCCACCCCGGCCTGCACCAGGATGCGTACGAACGGCTCGGAGTCGGCGGCGTCCCGGCGCCAGGCGAGGCCGGTCAGCACCAGCTCGCCCCCGGAGAGATAGCGGCTCGGGTCGCGCAGGTCCGTGGTCATGACCCCGCGCACCGACCGGTCCAGCTCCTCCTCGCCACCGAGCAGCCGCAGGCCCAGCGCATCGGTGTCCAGAAGTGCGCGCAGCCGCATCTCGTCGCCGCCGTTCTTTGTCTCGAAACCTACGATGGATCTTGGAGGGTGACGGGGGAGTCACCCGGGAGCCTGACGCCCGGGGACGCTTCGGCGGCCCTCCAGCTGTTTCCTGCGTTTCTCGAGGAAAACGGAGAGGTTACCGATGACCTCCGTTCATACGAATCTACAAGATGCCCGCCGTGGCCAGCCAACTCCTTCATGGTTTCGGTGACTGACACCGCCGGAGCACGGAGCGGTGTACTGAGTCCACTCCGCGTTAAAAGCACATGAACGAGCCGCGCCCGCCGCACACGGATTGGCTCAATCTGTACGACCCACGAGACGAAGAAGAGAGCCGGTCATGGACTTCCTTCGCCCTGCCAGCTGGGAGGAGGCGCTCGCCGCGAAGGCCGAGCACCCCACCGCTGTGCCGATTGCGGGTGGCACCGATGTGATGGTCGAGATCAACTTCGACCACCGCCGGCCCGAGTACCTCCTCGACCTGAACCGCATCGGTGACCTCTACGAGTGGGAGGTCGGCGAGGAGAGCGTACGGCTGGGCGCCTCCGTCCCGTACACCAGGATCATGCAGGATCTCCGTGCCGAGCTGCCGGGCCTCGCGCTCGCCTCGCACACGGTCGCCTCCCCGCAGATCCGCAACCGCGGCGGCGTCGGCGGCAACCTCGGCACGGCCTCGCCCGCCGGTGACGCCCACCCCGCCCTGCTCGCGGCCGGCGCCGAGGTCGAGGTGGAGTCGGCGGCCCGCGGCACCCGGCTGATCCCGATCGACGCGTTCTACACGGGCGTCAAGCGCAACGCGCTCCAGTCCGACGAGCTGATCCGCGCCGTCCACGTCAAGAAGGCCGACGGACCGCAGCAGTACTCGAAGGTCGGCACCCGCAACGCCATGGTCATCGCCGTGTGCGCCTTCGGCCTCGCCCTGCACCCAAAGACCCGTACGGTCCGGACCGGCATCGGCTCGGCCGCGCCCACGCCCGTGCGGGCCAAGGCCGCCGAGGAGTTCCTGAACGCGGCCCTGGAGGAGGGCGGCTTCTGGGACAACGGAAAGATCATCACCCCGTCGGTCGCCAAGCAGTTCGCCGGCCTGTGCTCGGCCGCCTGCAACCCGATCGACGACGTCCGGGGCACCGCGAGCTACCGCCGCCACGCGGTCGGCGTCATGGCCCGCCGGACGCTCACCTGGACCTGGGAGTCGTACCGCGGCGCCCGCCGCGCATCTGAGGGAGCTGCGTAATGCGCGTCAACTTCACCGTGAACGGACGTCCGCAGGAGGCCGACGACGTCTGGGAGGGCGAGTCCCTGCTGTACGTCCTGCGCGAGCGCCTCGGTCTGCCGGGTTCGAAGAACGCCTGTGAGCAGGGTGAGTGCGGCTCCTGCACCGTGCGGCTGGACGGCGTGCCCGTCTGCTCCTGCCTGGTCGCGGCCGGCCAGGTCGAGGGCCGTGACGTGGTGACCGTCGAGGGCCTGGCGGACTACGCCAAGCAGCGCGCCGAGGGCGGCTGCGCTTCCGGCGCCTGCGGTGGGACGAGCCTGGACGAGGCCAAGGGCTGGCAGGCCAAGGGCACCGACTCGCAGACCGGCGAGGGCGCCATTTCCCCGGGCGCAGCCCTCTCGCCGATCCAGCAGGCGTTCATCGACGCCGGCGCCGTCCAGTGCGGCTTCTGCACCCCGGGTCTGCTGGTCGCCTCCGACGAACTCCTGGAGCGCAACCCGAACCCGTCCGACGCCGACATCCGCGAGGCGCTGTCGGGCAACCTGTGCCGCTGCACGGGCTACGAGAAGATCATGGACGCGGTCCGCCTGGCGGCCGCCCGCCAGTCCGAGGGGGTCTGACCATGCCGGCCAACGGCGCTCCTACGAAGATCACACAGGGCTCCCAGACCAAGGGCGGCGTCGGCGAGTCCACGCTCCGCCCGGACGGCACCCTCAAGGTCACCGGCGAGTTCGCGTACTCGTCCGACATGTGGCACGAGGACATGCTGTGGGGCCAGATCCTGCGCTCCACCGTCGCGCACGCCGAGATCGTCTCGATCGACACTTCCGAGGCCCTGGCCACGGCGGGCGTGTACGCCGTCCTGACCTACGACGACCTGCCCACCGAGGTGAAGAACTACGGCCTGGAGATCCAGGACACCCCGGTCCTGGCCCACGGCAAGGTACGCCACCACGGCGAGCCGGTCGCCCTCGTCGCCGCCGACCACCCGGAGACGGCCCGCCGCGCCGCCGCGAAGATCAAGGTCGAGTACCGCGAACTCCCGGTCATCACCGACGAGAAGTCCGCCCTCGCGCCGGACGCGGTCCTCGTCCACGAGAACCGCGACGACCACCACTTCGGGCACGTCCCGCACCCGAACGTCGTGCACCGCCAGCCGATCGTCCGCGGCAACGTGGAAGAGGCGCGCAAGCGCGCCGACGTGATCGTCGAGGGCGAGTACACCTTCGGCATGCAGGACCAGGCCTTCCTCGGCCCCGAGTCCGGCCTCGCCGTGCCCGAGGAGGACGGCGGCGTCCACCTCTACATCGCCACCCAGTGGCTCCACTCCGACCTGCGCCAGATCGCGCCCGTCCTCGGCCTGCCCGAGGAGAAGGTGCGCATGACCCTGGCCGGCGTCGGCGGCGCGTTCGGCGGCCGCGAGGACCTGTCCATGCAGATCCACGCCTGCCTGCTCGCGCTGCGCACCGGCAAGCCGGTGAAGATCGTCTACAACCGGTTCGAGTCCTTCTTCGGGCACGTCCACCGCCACCCGGCGAAGCTGTACTACGAGCACGGCGCCACCAAGGACGGCAAGCTCACGCACCTGAAGTGCCGGATCGTCCTGGACGGCGGCGCCTATGCCTCCGCCTCCCCGGCGGTCGTCGGCAACGCCTCGTCCCTGTCGGTCGGCCCGTACGTGGTGGACGACGTCGACATCGAGGCCATCGCGCTCTACACCAACAACCCGCCCTGCGGCGCCATGCGCGGTTTCGGCGCGGTCCAGGCGTGTTTCGCCTACGAGGCGCAGATGGACAAGCTGGCGAAGAAGCTGGGCATGGACCCGGTGGAGTTCCGGCAGCTCAACGCGATGGAGCAGGGCACCGTCATGCCGACGGGCCAGCCGGTCGACTCGCCCGCCCCGGTCGCCGAACTGCTGCGCCGCATCAAGGCGATGCCGCTGCCGCCCGAGCGCCAGTGGGAGTCCAGCGAGGGCGCCGACGTACGGCAGCTGCCCGGTGGTCTGTCCAACACCACGCACGGCGAGGGCGTCGTACGCGGCATCGGCTACGCGGTCGGCATCAAGAACGTCGGCTTCTCCGAGGGCTTCGACGACTACTCCACCGCCAAGGTGCGCATGGAGGTGGTGGGCGGCGAGCCGGTCGCCACCGTGCACACCGCGATGGCGGAGGTCGGCCAGGGCGGTGTCACCGTCCACGCGCAGATCGCCCGCACCGAACTCGGCGTCACCCAGGTGACCATCCACCCCGCCGACACCCAGGTCGGTTCCGCGGGCTCCACCTCGGCCTCCCGGCAGACGTACGTCACCGGTGGCGCCGTGAAGAACGCCTGTGAGCTGGTCCGCGAGAAGGTCCTGGAGATCGGCCGGCGCAAGTTCGGCTCCTACCACCCGGCCTGGGCGACCGCCGAACTGCTGCTGGAGGGCGGCAAGGTCGTCACCGACGGCGGCGAGGTCCTCGGCGACCTGGTCGACGTTCTGGAGGACGAGGTCGTGGAGATCGAGGAGGAGTGGCGGCACCGGCCGACCGAGGCCTTCGACCTGCGCACCGGCCAGGGCAACGGCCACGTCCAGTACTCCTTCGCCGCGCACCGCGCGGTCGTCGAGGTCGACACCGAGCTCGGCCTGGTCAAGGTCATCGAGCTGGCCTGCGCCCAGGACGTCGGCAAGGCGCTCAACCCGCTCTCCGTCATCGGCCAGATCCAGGGCGGTACGACCCAGGGCCTGGGCGTGGCGGTGATGGAGGAGATCATCGTCGACCCGAAGACCGCGAAGGTCAGGAACCCCTCCTTCACGGACTACCTGATCCCCACGATTCTCGACACGCCGACCATCCCGGTCGACGTGCTCGAACTCGCCGACGAGCACGCCCCGTACGGGCTGCGCGGCATCGGCGAGGCCCCGACCCTGTCGTCCACCCCGGCCGTCCTCGCGGCGATCCGGAACGCGACCGGGCTGGAGCTCAACCGCACGCCGGTGCGGCCCGAGCACCTGACGGGGACCGCGTAACACCCAAGCTCTCCGGGCGGCGTGAGGGAACGTCACACACTCCGCCGCGCCGCCCGGAGGAACCCCTTTGAGTTCCGCACCGCTCGCGGTCCTTGAAGTACCAGGAAATTCGTTCGTCTCGGGCCGTCCCCCGGGTCGTCCATTCCCAAATCCCGTGGCCGCTCAGGGCGGTAGCACGGGTGCCCCTGTGAACCTTGGGAGATGGCACCATGACCCAGCAGTCAGTGGAGCCCACGACCACCGCCGAAGACGCGGGCGCGGGTTCGCGTCCGCCGGCCGGCAGGTCGTGGCTCGACCGGTACTTCCACATATCCGAAAGAGGATCCACCGTCGCGACCGAGGTTCGCGGTGGCGTCACCACCTTCATGGCGATGGCGTACATCCTTCTGCTCAACCCCGTGATCCTCAGCGGCGCGGACAAGTCCGGCGACTCTCTGAGTCAGAAGGCCCTCATCACGGCCACCGCGCTCGGCGCGGCGTTCACCACTCTCCTCATGGGCTGGGCCGGCAAGGTGCCGCTCGCCATGGCCGCCGGACTCTCCGTCTCCGGTGTGCTGGCCGGTCTGGTCATGGGAACCAAGGACCTGACGTGGGCCCAGGGCCTGGCGATGTGCGTCGCCTACGGCGTCGTGATCATGCTGTTGGTGGTCACGGGTCTCCGTGAGATGATCATGAACGCGATCCCCCTGCCGCTCAAGCACGGCATCACGATGGGCATCGGTCTGTTCATCGCGTTCATCGGCCTGGTCAAGGCCGGGTTCGTGCACGCCGGTACGGCGACCCCGGTCACGCTGGGCAACGGGGGTGAGCTCGTCGGCTGGCCCGTCCTGCTCTTCGCCGTCACACTCCTGCTGATCTTCGCGCTCCAGTCCCGGAACGTCCCGGGCGCCATCCTCATCGGCATCGTCACCGGTACCGTTCTCGCGCTGATCGTCAACGCGGCCGGCCTCGTCGGAGACAAGGGCTGGGCCAACGGTGAGGGCCCCGCGCTGCACGGCAGCGCCGTGTCGATGCCGGACTTCTCGCTCATCGGCAAGGTTTCCTTCGGCGGCCTGGGCGACGTCGGCTACATGACGGTCACCTTCATCGTCTTCACGCTGGTGCTCGCCGGCTTCTTCGACGCGATGGCCACCATCATCGGCATCGGCACCGAGGCCAACCTCGCCGACTCCCAGGGGCGGATGCCGGGCCTGTCCAAGGCGCTGTTCATCGACGGTGCCGGCGGCGCCATCGGCGGCGTGGTGGGCGGCTCCGGCCAGACCGTGTTCGTCGAGTCAGCGACCGGCGTCGGCGAGGGCGCCCGTACCGGACTGGCCTCGGTCGTCACCGGTGGGTTCTTCGCCCTCTGCCTCTTCTTCACACCGATCACGGCGATCGTGCCGCGGGAGGTGGCCTCGGCCGCCCTCGTCACCATCGGCGCGATGATGATGATGAACGCCCGGCACGTGGACTGGGGGGACCGCTCCGTCGCGATCCCGGTCTTCCTGACCGTCGTGATCATGCCGTTCACGTACTCGATCACCCCCGGTGTCGCCGCCGGTGTGATCTCCTATGTCGTCATCAAGCTCGCCCAGGGCAAGTGGCGGGAGATCGGCCCCTTCATGTGGGGGCTGACGGTCCTCTTCCTCGTCTACTTCTCCCTGCATCCGATCCGAGCCCTGCTGGGCGTGCACTAGCCGGTTGAACGTCCCTTCCACGCAAACCCGTTAGGAGACCGACAGATGCTGGACATCGCCGAAGAGCTGAACCGGTGGGTCGAGCAGGGCCGTGACTTCGCCGTCGCCACCGTGGTGGCCGTCGGCGGCAGCGCCCCGCGCCAGCCCGGCGCCGCCCTCGCGGTGGACGCCGACGGCACGGCCATCGGCTCGGTCTCCGGCGGGTGCGTGGAGGGCGCCGTGTACGAGCTGTGCCAACAGGCGCTCGAGGACGGGGAAACCGTTCTCGAACGCTTCGGCTACAGCGACGAGGATGCCTTCGCCGTCGGCCTGACCTGCGGCGGCATCATCGACATCCTCGTCACGCCGGTCCGGGCGGACGGTCCCGCCGGACCAGTGGTCGCCGCCGCGCTGGCCGCCGCCGCCCGCGGGGAGGCGGCGGCGGTCGCACGGATCGTGGAGGGACCGGCCGAGCTGCGGGGCCGGGCCCTCCTCGTCCGCCCCGACGGCTCCTTCGAGGGCGGTTTCGGCGGCCATCCCGAGCTGGACCGCACGGTCGCCGCCGAGGCCGGCGCCTTCCTGGACGCGGGCCGCACCGGCACCCTGGAGATCGGCGAACAGGGCTCGCGCTGCGGTGCCCCGCTCACCGTCCTGGTCGAGTCCTCCGTCCCCGCCCCCCGGATGATCGTCTTCGGCGCGGTCGACTTCGCCTCCGCACTGGTCCGCGTCGGCAAGTTCCTCGGCTACCACGTCACGGTGTGCGACGCCCGCCCCGTGTTCGCCACGAAGGCCCGCTTCCCGCAGGCGGACGACATCGTGGTCGAGTGGCCCCACAGGTACCTGGAGCGCACGGAGACCGACGGCCGTACGGTCCTGTGCGTCCTCACCCACGACGCCAAGTTCGACGTACCGCTGCTCAAGCTGGCGCTGCGGCTGCCGGTCGCCTACGTCGGCGCGATGGGCTCCCGCCGTACCCACCTCGACCGCAACGAGCGCCTGCGCGAGGTCGGCGTCACCGAACTCGAACTGGCCCGCCTGCGCTCGCCGATCGGCCTCGACCTCGGCGCCCGTACGCCGGAGGAGACGGCCCTGTCCATCGGCGCGGAGATCGTCGCGGGCCGGCGCGGCGGGAGCGGGGTTTCCCTCACCGGCGCGCACACTCCCATCCACCACGACATGGCCTCGCGGCCGGCCGGGAGGATCGGGTCGGTGGCCTGAGGGCGATGGCTCACGCCCGCCTGAGCAGCCGGTTGACCGCTCGGCCGAACATCACGCGTGCCGTGCGTTCCAGTACGCCGTCGAAGACACGCGGCAGGAAGCGCACCCGCAGTTCCTCCAGCCACAGCACCCGGCTGCGGCCCCCGGGTCCGGGCAGGACCTCGATCTCCGCCCAGCCCCGCACCACCCGGCCGCGTTTCTCCAGCCGGCACAGCCCGCCCTCTCCGTCGGCGGGCGGGCGCCAGACCGTGACCTCCATGACGTCGTCGAGGGCCAGCGGGCCGATGCCGGAACGGGCCACGAGACGCGTACCCACGCCCGTCGGCCCGTCGGTGAGCACCCTGATCCGGGTCAGCGGGACCGCGTCGGCGTGGCGGGGCCACTCGGTGAGCCGGCGCCACGCCTCGTCGAGGGGGAGCGGGGCCGTACGCGCGAAGGAGAAGATCGGCACGCCACGATCGTAGGCAATGCGGCCCGTTCGGCCCACGCTCGTCAGGGCGGTAGACCTTGCCTGGCTCCGCCTTGCCGAAGAAGGCGGCCCGGACCTTCTTCGGCTTCAGGGAGGCATGCGGCGACTGCGTACTCAGCGCATAGAGCATCAGTTCGAATATCTCCGTAAAGGGCCGACCGGTAGCACCATGGAAGGAGAGGCACCGCGCGGAGGAGGACGGCCATGCGCTTCCGGGACCGGGCCGAAGCCGGACGGGAACTCGCCGGACTGCTGAGCGATCTGCGGGAACAGGGCGCCCTCGTCGATCCGCTCGTCCTCGCCCTGCCGCGCGGCGGCATCGCCGTCGCCGAGCCTGTCGCCCGCGCCCTGGGCGCCCAGCTCGACGTGCTCATCGTGCGCAAGATCGGCGCCCCGCACCACCAGGAGTTCGCCGTCGGCGCGCTCGTCGGGGACGACCCGCCCCTCTTCAACGCCGGCACCCTGGACCGGCTCGGCCTGACCGAGGAGTCCATGGCCCCGGCGGTGGAACGCGAGCGGCGCGAGCTGCGCCGCCGTGAGGAGCGGTATCGCGGCGGCCGGCCGGCACCGGACCCCGCGGGGCGTACGGTGATCGTCGTCGACGACGGGCTGGCCACCGGCGCCACGGCCCGCGCGGCCCTGCGGCATGTACGGCGGCGCCGGCCCGCGCACCTGGTGCTGGCCGTGCCCGTCGGCGCGCCGGACTCCGTGGACCAGCTCGCCTGCGAGGCCGACACGATCGTGTGCCCGCATCGGCCGGCCGGGTTCACCGCGGTGGGGCAGTGGTACGAGGACTTCGAGCAGTTGACGGACGCGGAGGTGCTGGCGGCGCTCGGCAGTCGCGGGTAAGCGCGCCGTCGGTAGTGAACTCGGCGGCCCGGACCGCTCAGTTCGCCGGACGCCCCCACGACAGGGTCAGCGTCCCGCCCTGGGCGCGGCCCGCCTCGGCGGCCGGGATGCGGGTGGCGGGGTCCAGGGGGTTGTCGCCGATCGCCCTCACCGACATCTCGTCGGGAGCGAGGACCACCACCTCGGCGCCCTGGGCGCGCAGTTCCTCGACCGAGCGCTCCAGCGGGTGCTCGCTGGGAATCGGCTCGGTGGCGCCGAGCGGCACGATCACCAGCACCCGGTCCGCGCCGGCGGCGAGGTCGGCGTTGGCGACGGAGCGCACCCCGCCGTCGACGTACCGGCGCTCGCCGATGGTCACCGGCGGCCACACGCCCGGCACGGCGCAGCTGGCCGCGACGGCGTCCACCAGCGACACGCCCGAGGCGCGCTCGAAGACGACCGGGTCACCGTTCTCCGCGTCCACCGCGACGATCTTCAGCGCGCGCTCCGGCCAGCCGTGCGCCGGCAGCCGCGACTCGATCACCCCGCGCCGGGCCGCCTCGGACACGGTCCGCGCCCCGAGCGCGATCCGCCCCATCGCGCTCCGGAGTTCGGCCATGGAGGCGGCGGAGCCGGTCGCGGCGCCGAGCTCCGCCACGAACTTCTCCACGTCCAACTCGGCCGTGATCTCGGCGGACTGCAGCGCGGGGTCGACCTGCCGGGCGTACAGCTCCCGAAGACTCAGCCCGCTGCCCAGCTGGGCGGCCACGGTGGACCCTGCGGAGGTCCCCACCAGCAGACCGGCCCCGCTGACGTCCTGCCCGGCCTCCGCGAGCCCCGTGAGCAGCCCGGTCATCCAGGCGATCCCGCCCACCCCACCGCCGCCCAGCACCAGTGCCTCGGTCATCCCCACTCCTCGACAGTCGACGATCAGCCGGTGATCACCCGTACAGACGCCGGTCGCGGCGCGGGCATTCCCGGCCACGGCCGCTACAGCCAGTCCCGCTTCTTGAAGACCAGGTACAGCGTCAGACACACCACGCCCATCAGCCCGATCGCGAACGGGTAGCCGAACAGCCAGTGCAGCTCCGGCATGTGGTCGAAGTTCATGCCGTAGATCGTGCCGACGAGCGTGGGGGCGAAGAGGATGGCCGCCCACGACGAGATCTTCTTGACCTCCTCGTTCTGCTCGAAGCCCGCCTCCGCCAGCGCCCGCATCTCCGCGTTCTGCTGCTGGGTGACCAGCGTGGCGTTGACCGTGAGGATCTCGGAGAGGGCCTGGCGGAAGCCGTCGACGCGTTCGCTGATGTGGGTGACGTGGTCGGCGACGTCCCGCAGATAGCGCTGGAGCTCCTCGTCGGTCTCGTACTTGGCGAATCCGGCCATCAGTCCGTGCAGCATGCCGACCAGCGGGCGGGTGGCGCGCTGGAACTCCACCATTTCGCGGGAGAGTTCGTAGATACGGCGGGAGACCTCGGGATCCCCGCGGAACACCTCGGTCTCGATCTCGTCGATGTCGTTCTGGACACCGGCGACCACCGGGGCGTAGCCGTCGACCACGGCGTCGAGGATCGCGTACAGGACCGCTTCCGGGCCGAGCTTGAGCAGGTCCGGGGTGTCCTCCATGCGGTGGCGGACCGCCGACAGGTCCGGGGCCGCGCCGTGCCGGACCGTGATGACGAAGTCCGGGCCGACGAACACGTGCAGCTCGCCGAAGTCGACCTCCTCCGGCGCGTCCAGATAGCGGGCGGCGCGCAGCACGACGAACAGCGTCTCGCCGTACCGCTCCAGCTTGGGCCGCTGGTGCGCCTCCATCGCGTCCTCGACCGCGAGCGGGTGCAGGCCGAACTCGGCGGCCAGCGAGTGCAGATCGGCCCCGGTGGGCCGGGCCAGTCCGATCCAGGCCATGCCCGAGGGCTGTTCGCGCAGCTCGCGGTAGGTCTCGGCGAGCGTGGCGGGGGTGGAGAAGCGCACCCCGTCGCGGTACAGCGCCGCCTGGACGACGCTCACCGGCTCGGCGCCGTCCGCCGCGGCGGGGGCGGGCGTCTCGGCGGCGGGGGACTGGGGCTGGGTGAGGGCGCGGCGCCAGCTGGACCTGCGCCCGTTCCCGCCGTTCCCGCCGTTCCCGCCGTTCTCTCGCTGGGACATCGGCCGCCTCGCAGGAACCCAGGGGGACAGGAGGAGCAGCATATCGGCGGGCCGCCGCGAGCGGCGCGCGCCGCGGTGCAGGGTTGGGTGAGAGTTACGGACAGAAGGTGTCCGCGATCCCGGTTAGCGTGCGGTCATGACGAAGAGCAGTGCGACGAAGGCCCCCCTCCTGGACGTCCGTGCCCTCAACCGCGCCACGCTGGAGCGCCAGCTGCTGCTGCGCCGCTCGGCTCTGTCCCCGCCGGCCGCCGTGGGGCATCTGCTCGGTCTCCAGGCGCAGAACGTCAAACCGCCGTACTACGCCCTCGCCGCCCGCCTCGACGGCTTCGCACCGGAGCGGCTGTCCGCGCCCATGGCCGACCGCGAGGTCGCCCGGATCGTCACCCTGCGCTCCACCCTGCACACCCACACCGCCGAGGACTGCCTCACCCTGCGGCCACTCGTCCAGCCGGCCCGGGACCGCGAGCTGGGCCAGTTCCGCAGCGGTCTGGCCGGCGTCGACCTGGGCCTCCTGGCCGGCCTCGCCCGCGAGCTGGTCGAGGCCGAGCCGCGGACCATGGCCCAGCTGCGGCAGGCGCTGAGCGCCCGCTGGCCGGACGCCGACCCGCGGGCCCTGGCCGTCGCCGCCCGCTGCACGCTGCCGCTGGTCCAGGTCACCCCGCGCGGGCTGTGGGGCCGCAGCGGCCAGGTCGCGCTCACCACCGCCGAACACTGGCTCGGCCGCCCGGCCGGGCCGGCCCCCGAGCCGGACGCCGTGGTCCTGCGCTATCTCGCCGCCTTCGGTCCGGCGTCCGTCAAGGACATGCAGACCTGGGCCGGGCTCACCCGCCTGAAGGACGCCTTCGAGCTGCTGCGCCCGCGGCTGCTCACCTTCCGGGACCCGAACGGAGTCGAGCTCTTCGACCTCCCCGACGCCCCGCGCCCCGAGCCGGACACCCCGGCCCCGCCCCGCTTCCTGCCGGAGTTCGACAACCTCCTGCTCTCCCACGCCGACCGCGGCCGCGTCGTACCCGCCGAGCACCGGGGCCGCCACTGGCAGGGCAACCAGGCCTACCGCACCCTCCTGGTCGACGGCTTCCTGGCGGGCCTGTGGAAGCTGGACCCGGACGCCCTGGTCGTCGAGCCCTTCGGCGAGCTCACCAGGGCCCAGCGGGACGAGGTCACCGCGGAGGGGGAGCGGATGCTGCGCGTCCTGCACCCGGAGACGCCGTACGACATCCGCTTCGGGACGGTCGTCCAGCGGGACACCTGACCCCTCTCCGGTCACCCCCTCCATAGGAGTGCCCCTCTCCGGTCCCCCATGGAATGCCCCTCTACAGTCAGCCCATGGAACTCCGACAGCTCAGCTATTTCGTCGCCGTCGCCGAGGAGTTGCACTTCGGGCGGGCCGCCGAGCGGCTGCACATCGTGCAGTCGGCGGTCAGTCAGCAGATACAGCGGCTGGAGCGGGACCTGGGCGCGGAGCTGTTCGACCGTTCGCCCCGCCGGGTGCGGCTGACCGGCGCGGGGGAGCGGCTGCTGCCCGAGGCGCGGGCGGTGCTCGCGGCGGCGGAGAAGGCGCGGGCCGCGGTGGCCGCGCCCGCCGGGCTGCGCCTGGGCACCAGCACCGGGCTCGGCGCTCATCTGGACCGGGTGCTGGCCGCGTTCGCCGAGCGGGCGCCTCAGGTGCCGGTGGAGCTGGCGTCCCTGCCGGCCGGCGAACGGCTCGCCCGGGTCGCGGCGGGCCGGCTGGACGCCGCGTTCGTGCGCTCGGTGGAACCCCCGGCCGGCGTACGGGTGGTGCCCCTGTGGCCCGATCCGCTGGTCGCCGCCCTGCCGGCCACGCATCCGCTCGCACGGCAGGACGAGATCGACCTCGCCGACCTCGCCGGGCTGCCTCTCGCCCTCACCGCGCGCCGCAACAACCCCGCGCTGGTCGACCTGGTGCTCGGCGCCTGCCAGGAGGCCGGGTTCGAGCCGGTGCCCGGGCGGGCCGGGGACACCCTGCACGACACCCTCGCCACCATCGGCGCCCGCCCCCTGTGGACGGTGGTCTTCGCCTCCCACGCGCGCGTGCTGGCCACGCCCCGGGTGGCGTACGTTCCCTTCCGCGCGCCCGGACTGGCCCTCGCCACCGGTCTCGCGGTGCCCGCCACAGGCCCCTCCCCGCATCTGGAGAAACTGCTCCTGGCCTGCGGTGATCACGAAAGCTGATCGCTGTGGTCGCGGACTGCTTCTTGGTCGCGGGGAGCGCGCCGCGATGGACTGGACCCACCGAACAGGAACACCGATCGAGGGAGTTCAGCCGTGCCGATCGTCACCATCCAGCAGGGCCCGCGCGATGTCGGGCTCAAGCGGGAGCTGGTCAAGCGGGTCACCGACGCGTTCGTCGACGCCTACCGGATCCCGGCGGAGACCGTCCAGGTGTGGATCCACGAGGTCCCGGCGGACAGCTGGGGCACGGCCGGGAAGCTCACGGCCGACAAGTAGACCCGCGTTCCACGGGGGTGAACGTGGAGAGGGGGGCGCTGCGGGCCGCTCGTGGTGGCTCGCAACGCCCCCCTGGCATCTACCTGAGGGGTGCTCAGGTGTCCCTCTTCCGGGCTACGAGTGGACCTGCGCGGTCATGAGTCGACCTGCGCGGTCACGAGGTCCGAGAAGGTGGTCAGCCGGGTGTACACACCCGGGTAACCAGCCTCCGCGCACCCCTCGCCCCAGGAAGTGATCCCTGCCAGGACGCCCCCGATGAGCAGGGGACCGCCGCTGTCGCCCTGGCAGGTGTCTACGCCGCCGGAGGAGTATCCGGCGCACACCATGTCGGACTGGACGAAGTCCGAATCGTAGGAGGTACGGCAGCTGGAATCGGACAGGACCGGGACGGTCGCGGTCCGCAGCTGGTTGGAGGTGCTGCCGTTCTCCGAGGTGGTCCCCCAGCCGAGGATCCGGGCCGTGGTGCCGGCCGCGTACACGCCCGTCTGGGAGGAGGAGACGTACGACACCGGCTTGTACGGCATCGACGTCGACAGGGTCAGCACGGCCACGTCATGGCCGCTGGTGGCCTCTGTGTAGTCCGGGTTGACCCAGATCTTGCTGACCCTGCTCACCGTGCCGTCGGTGCCTTTGAGATAGGTCCGGCCACCGACCACACGGACGTTGCCGGCCGACCAGCCGGCCATGCAGTGCGCGGCCGTCAGCACCTTCGTGGCGGACACCAGGGTGCCACCGCAGAACTGGCTGCCGGACGTGTCGGTGATCTGCATGACGAACGGGTACGCCGCCGTCGTCGTGGTCGTACCGCCGACGATCGGCTGCGGTGCGGCGCTCGCCGTGGGGGAGGCGAGCAGCGCGGTCGCCGCGACGGCGGCACCGGCCACCAGGATCGCGGCGGCCTGTCTTGCACGTCTGGGCCCGAACATGAGTCTCCTGTGAAGGTTGCCGGTGGGGGATCGCACGGGCGTGGGGGGTTGTGCACGGGGTGGGAGCGCCCCCGCTCGAACGAAGCCGAGAGCGGGGGAGGGACCGACCCCGTGTGCCCGGGCGAGCGGCACGCCCATTACGCTAGGACCCGGCACCCTTGGCTCCCAATGAGGGAACCCCCTAGGGGGTCGGGTGAGGGAAAACCCTCGGTCCGGCTCAGTTAACCGGCCGTGTTCTCACTTCGCGCGGCGAGCCGCCGCCAATCGGACGATGTCCACCCGCGACCGGATCCCCAGCTTGCGGTAGACCCGGGTCAGGGTCGCCTCCACCGTCTTGACGCTGATGAACAGCCGGGCGGCGATCTCCCGGTTGGTGGCGCCCTCCATGACCAGCGCGGCGACCTGACGCTCCATCGCGGCCAGCACGTCCAGCGCGTCCAGGGCGCCCGGCACGACGCGCGCGGGTTCCGGCTCGGGGGTGGTGAGGGAATCGTCCACCTGGCGCAGCCAGGGCAGCGCCCGGCAGCGGCGGAACATCCGGGTGGTCTCGTCGTACGCCGAGGAAGCTGTGCTTGTCTGGGCCGGGCGCTTGCCGCGCAGCCGGGCGAGCGCGAATGCGGCCCGGGCCTCCTCCAGCCCGTAGCCGAGTTTGCCGAGCCGGTCCTGAGCGGACGTCAGCTGGGCGACCGCGGCCTCCAGGTCCCCCTGGGCGGCGCGTACCAAGGCCTCGGAGCGGTCCAGGACGGCGAGGACGCTCTCCCGGCCGAGCCGCAGGGCGTGTTCCCGGCTCACGTCGATGACGTCCTGCGCCTCGGCCGGTTCACCCCTCCGGACCAGCGCCTCGGCGAGGTCGCCCTGCCAGCGGCCGCGCGCCGGGTCGGTGATGCCGAGCCCCAGCTCCAGGGTCCGCACCCGGCGCAGCGAGCGGACCGTGCCCGCTGGGTCCCCGGCGACCAGCTGGGCGTATCCGAGCGCGCCCAGGGCCCGGGACAGGTACATCTGGTCGCCGTCCTCCTCGGCGTGCTCCACCGCCTCCCGGGCGAGGGCGAGGGCCCGCTCCACGTCCCCGCCGGAGGCCTCGGCGAGCGAGGTGAGCATCCCCGAGGCGGTCTCGCCGATCCCGGAGTCCCGGGCCAGACGCAGGCTCTCGCGGGCCAGGTCCAGGGCGCGTCCGCAGTGCCCGGCGCGCAACTCGGTCTCGGCGAGGCCGCGCAGGAAGTGCACTTCGCTCTCCACCGAGCCGCGCCGGCGCACCTCGCGCAGCAGCGCGGTGACCGTCGCCCGGGCCTCGGTCAGCTGGTCGCTCATCACCAGCCAGCGGAACCGGGCGCTGGCCGCCCCGTTGTGGTGCCAGGCCACCCTGGGGTCCTGAGGCTCCTTCAGGGCGCGTGCGATGGTCCGGGGCGCCTGCGGGTGGCCCATCAGGGTCTCGGTCTGGGCCTGGAAGGCGAGGGAGAGCAGCTCGGTGCGCCGGTCCTTGCCGCGCGCGGCCAGCTCGGCGGCGTGCGCGGCGGCCTCGCGGGCCTCGGTGAAGTCGCCCTCAACGATCAGTGCCCGCCAGGCCAGCTGATAGTGCACCAGCGCCAGCAGCCGGGGGTCGTCGCCGGCGTCGGCGAGGGCCTGCGGGAAGACGGCGTCGACCTCGGCCATGGTGTGGCCGGCGGTGTCGATGACGATGATCCAGGCCCGCACCCGTTCGGCGGGCACGCTCGACCGGGACAGCACCTCGCGGGCGATGTCCCGGGCCAGGTCGATCTCGCCCGCGGTGATCGCGTCCTCGGCGGCCTGCAGCCGGCGCTCCTCCGGGCCGGGTGTGCCGTCGGCGGGGGTGTGCCGGGCGGCGAGCAGCCCGAGGTGGGCGGCGACCGAGGGCGCGCCGCGGTCCCGGGCGAGGGCGGCGGCCTCCGCGAGCCGGGCGGCGACGTCCGGGTCGGTGCCGGTGGTGGCCAGGGCCAGGTGCCGGGCCCGTTCGATCGGGTCGGAGGCGGCCGTGGACAGGGCCGCGTGCGCGGCGCGCCGCTCGTGCGCGGGCGCCTCCGCGTACAGCGCGGCCGATATCAGCGGGTGCGCGAACCGTACGGCGGGGGCCTCGGGCTCGGTGGCCAGCAGCCCGAGTTCGGCGGCCTGGGCGCACTCGGCCTCGGCGTTCTCCCGGCCGGCCGCGTGCAGCAGCGCCGGGCTGGGGCGGGCGCCGGCACTGGCCACCAGCAGGGTGCGGCGGGCCTCGACCGACAGCATGTCCAGGCGGCTGAGCACCAGCGCGCGCAGGCTGGTCGGCACCGGCAGCGGCTCGCCCGGCCGGGGTGGGGTGGGGCTGTCGGCGAGGGCGCGGCCGAGTTCGAGGGCGAACAGCGGATTGCCGCCGGAGGTGCGGTGGATCTCGCGGACGGTGGAGCGGGGCAGCCGGCCGTGGCCGCGGTGGTCGAGCAACTGGGCGACCTGGGTGCGGGAGAGCGGGCCCAGCCGGACCGCGAGGGTGCCCGGCGGGCAGGAGCGCAGATGCCGGTCGTACTCCTGGCTCTCCTGGCCCTCGGTGCGTACCGCGCAAAGCAGCTGCACCGGGGTGCCCTCGAGGCGGCGGGCGGCGAAGCCGAGCAGTTCGGCGCTGGCCGGGTCCAGCCACTGCAGGTCGTCGGCGACGACGAGGACACCGCCGTGCGCGGCCAGTGCGCGCAGCGCGGAGAGCACCGCGAGGCGCAGGGCGAGTCCGTCGCGCTGGAGGCTGGACTCGCCGCGGCCGGTGAGCGCCGACTCCAGGGCGGTTCGCTGGGCGACGGGCAGCCGGGGGGAGACGTCGTCGAGGACCAGGCCGAAGAGGTCGGCGAGGGCCAGGAAGGGAAGATGGGATTCGGACTCGGTGGCGGAGCAGCGCAGGACGGTGCGGGCGGTGGCGCCGTATTCCTCGGCCAATGCCCGCAGGACGGTGGATTTCCCTATTCCGGCGGGACCGTGGAGCAGCACGCTGCCGCCCGAGGCGAGTTGGTCACGGGCGCCGGCGAACAGGTCCTCGCGGCCGATGACCAGGTCGGGGTGGCACCTGGCAGACTCCTGGAAGTCCCGTCGCACGGTCACCGCTCCCCTCGTGTGTCGTGTCCGGGCCAAATTCTAGGCAACGATCCTTGAAATTCGGACGGAAGCTGTGGTGAGGGAAATAACAAACGGTCAAGCATAAGGAAATTCAAGGCGTCTACCCTTGAATGGATAGGTTTCCCAGCGGTCCGTCGTCACGGCAGCAGCCCCGCCCTGCGGGCCGCGGTCACCGCCTCCCCTCGGGTGTGCGCGCCCAGCTTCCGCATCGCCGAGCGCAGATAGCCCTTCACCGTCTCCGCACGCAGTCCCAGCCGTTCGGCCACGGCCGCGTTGGTCGCCCCCGCCGCCACCCAGGACAACACGTCCAGTTCGCGTGGCGCCAGGGTCACGCCGCCGGACCGTGGCGGCGCGGTCAGCAGTCCGCAGGCCGCGAGCAGTTCGGCCCGCAGGTCCGGATCGCTGATCCGCGGGGCCAGGGCCCGGAGTGCCGCATGCGCCTCGCGCACCTGTTCCCAGGCGGCACCCTGGTCGCGGCCGGCCGGCTCCGGCCGGGCCGCCGCCAGCAGCCCCCGCGCCTCGTCCCGCACCACCAGCGCCTGCTCCACGTCCCGGGCGACGGCCATGGCCGCGCCCAGCGTGCGGTCGCCGAGGGGCTGGGCCGAACGCAGCGCGCCGTAGAGCACACCGCGCACCCGGCGCCGTACCACCACCGGCACCGCGACGACCGAGCGGATGCCCTCCGCGGCCACCGGCACGTCGTACTCGTGGCTGATCTGCCGGGAACTGGAGTAGTCCGTCACCGCGCACGGCCGGGCCAGCGCCACCGCCTTGCCGCCGAGCCCGTTGCCGGAGGTCACCGCGAGCGAGCGCAGGGCGGCCGTGGTCGTGCCGCTCAGCTCGCTGATACGGATCTGCGGCCGGCCGGACTCGACCAGACCGCCGAAGGCGACCGGCAGCCCCGTGACGTGCCGCAGCCGGGCGAGCGCGCCGCCGATCTCCACCGTCCCCGCCACGTCTGCCGTCACCTCTCCGCCCCTTCTGCCGACCCCACCCCCGTTCGGGGGTAGTGAGACCTGCATCACGGATTAGACGATGCCAGAGGGCCGCCCGGCAATGGTCCGGAACAGCGGGAGTGAGCCGCGCGCCGGTGGCGAGAGCGCGAGCGTGCGAAGGCCCGAAGGGCTGAGCACGCCGCGGGCTCCGGCACCGGCTGCGAGCGCCCCGAGGTGAACGACCCACAGCGCAAGGAGTGTGTGATGACGACGGCGACCGAGGTGTTCCGCGACGCCCGGGACTTCCTGCTGGAGCACCGCGAGGACTATGCCACCGCCTACCAGGGCTTCGCCTGGCCGCGGCCCGCGCAGTTCAACTGGGCGCTGGACTGGTTCGACGCGATCGCCGCCGGCAACGACCGCACCGCGCTGCACATCGTGGAGGAGGACGGCGGCGAGACGCGGCTGTCCTTCGCCGAGATGTCCGAGCGCTCGAACCGGGTCGCGAACCATCTGCGTGCGCGGGGTGTCGCCGCCGAGGACCGGATCCTGGTCATGCTCGGCAACCAGACCGAGCTGTGGGAGACCGCGCTGGCCGCGATGAAGCTGCGCGCGGTGGTCATCCCGGCCACCCCGCTGCTCGGGCCGGCGGATCTGCGCGACCGGGTGGACCGGGGCCGGGTGCGGCATGTGATCGCGCGGGCCGAGGACACCGCGAAGTTCGCCGAGGTGCCCGGCGGTTACACGCGGATCTCGGTCGGCGGACCGCCGCCTGAGGGCTGGGAGCGGTACGAGGACGCCTACTCCGCCTCCGCCGACTTCGCGCCCGACGGCCCCACCCTGGCCGACGACCCGCTGATGCTCTACTTCACCTCCGGTACGACCGCCCGCCCCAAGCTGGTCGAGCACACCCACACCTCGTACCCGATCGGGCATCTGGCCACCATGTACTGGATCGGCCTGAAACCCGGTGACGTGCACCTGAACATCTCGTCGCCGGGCTGGGCCAAGCACGCCTGGTCCAATCTGTTCGCGCCGTGGAACGCCGAGGCGACCGTCTTCCTCTTCAACTACACCCGCTTCGACGCGGCCCGGCTGATGGCCGAGATGGACCGGGCGGGCGTGACCACCTTCTGCGCCCCGCCGACCGTGTGGCGCATGCTCATCCAGGCCGACCTGAGTCTCCTCGCCACTCCGCCCCGCGAGGTGGTGGCCGCCGGCGAGCCGCTCAACCCCGAGGTCATCGAACAGGTCAGGCGGGCCTGGGACGTGACCATCCGGGACGGCTTCGGCCAGACCGAGACCGCCGTGCAGGTCTCCAACAGCCCCGGCCAGCTGCTGAAGACCGGCTCCATGGGCCGCCCGAGCCCCGGCTACCGCGTCGAGCTCCTCGACCCGGTCTCCGGCGCGCCCGGCGCCACCGAGGGCGAGATCGCCCTGGACCTCTCCGAGCGCCCGGTCGGCCTGATGACCGGCTACCACGGCGACCCGGACCGCACGGCGGAGGCCATGGCGGGCGGCTACTACCGCACCGGGGACATCGCCGCCCGCGACGAGGAGGGCTATCTGACCTACGTCGGCCGCGCGGACGACGTCTTCAAGGCCTCCGACTACAAGATCAGCCCGTTCGAGCTGGAGAGCGCGCTGCTGGAGCACGAGGCGGTGGCCGAGGCGGCCGTCGTGGCCGCTCCGGACGAGCTGCGGCTCGCGGTGCCGAAGGCGTACGTCGTGCTCGCCGAGGGCTTCGAGCCCGGACCGGAGACCGCGAAGTTCATCTTCGAGCACTCCCACCAGGTGCTCGCCCCCTACAAGCGCATCCGCCGGCTGGAGTTCGGCGCGCTGCCCAAGACCGTCTCCGGCAAGATCCGCCGGATCGAGCTGCGCGAGGCCACGGCCCAGGGCTCGCAGAACGAGTACCGCGAGGAGGACTTCCGGTGACCGCATCGCTGTCGTACACCCACGGAACCGGTTCCACCGCCCTGCTCGGCGACACCATCGGCGCCAGCCTCGACCGGGCCGTGGCCGCCTGGCCGGACCGCGAGGCCCTGGTCGACGTGCCCTCCGGCCGGCGCTGGACGTACACCGAATTCGCCGCAGACGTCGAGGAGTTGGCTCAGGCACTGATCGCGAGCGGAATCGTCAAGGGTGACCGGGTGGGCATCTGGGCGGTCAACTGCCCGGAGTGGGTCCTGGTCCAGTACGCCACCGCCCGCATCGGCGCGATCATGGTGAACATCAACCCGGCCTACCGCACCCACGAGGTCGAGTACGTCCTCAACCAGGCCGGGATCTCCCTGCTGTTCGCCTCCCTGAGCCACAAGACCAGCGACTACCGCGCGATGGTCGAGCAGGTGCGCGGCAGGTGCCCGGAGTTGCGCGAGGTCGTCCACATAGGCGACCCGAGCTGGGAGGCACTGCTCGGGCGGGGCAGCGGTGACGCCCCGTACGAGGAACTGTCCTGCGACGACCCGATCAACATCCAGTACACCTCGGGGACCACCGGCTTCCCGAAGGGCGCCACCCTGTCCCACCACAACATCCTCAACAACGGCTACTTCGTGGGGGAGTTGATCACCTACACCGAGCAGGACAGGATCTGCATCCCGGTGCCGTTCTACCACTGTTTCGGCATGGTGATGGGCAACCTGGCGGCCACCTCGCACGGCGCCTGCATGGTCATCCCGGCCCCGTCCTTCGACCCGAAGGCCACCCTGGAGGCGGTGCAGCAGGAGCGCTGTACGTCCCTGTACGGCGTGCCGACCATGTTCATCGCCGAACTGAACCTCCCCGACTTCGCCACGTACGACCTCTCGACCCTGCGCACCGGCATCATGGCGGGCTCGCCGTGCCCGGTGGAGGTGATGAAGCGGGTCGTCGCCGAGATGCACATGGCGGAGGTCTCCATCTGCTACGGGATGACCGAGACCTCCCCGGTGTCCCTGCAGACCCGCCGGGACGACGACCTGGAGCACCGCACGGGCACCGTCGGCCGCGTGCTGCCGCACCTGGAGGTCAAGGTCGTCGACCCGGCCACCGGCGTCACCCAGCCACGTGGAGTGGCGGGGGAGTTGTGCACCCGTGGATACAGCGTGATGCTCGGCTACTGGAACGAGCCCGAGAAGACCGCCGAGGCCGTGGACGCGGGCCGCTGGATGCACACCGGGGATCTGGCGGTGATGCGCGAGGACGGGTACGTCGAGATCGTCGGCCGGATCAAGGACATGATCATCCGGGGCGGCGAGAACATCTACCCGCGCGAGATCGAGGAGTTCCTCTACGCCCACCCGAAGATCAGGGACGTCCAGGTCGTCGGGGTGCCGCACGAGACGTACGGCGAGGAGGTCCTGGCCTGTGTGATCCCGCACGACACGGCCGCCCCGCTCACCCTGGAGGAACTGCGCGCCTTCTGCCAGGGCCGGCTCGCGCACTACAAGATCCCCAGCAGGCTGCAGATCCTCGACTCCTTCCCGATGACGGTGTCCGGAAAGGTGCGCAAGGTCGAGCTGCGCGAGACGTACGGGGCGTGAGCCCGTCTCGGTACGGCCGGCTTCGTACGGGTGAACCTGCCGTCCGGGCTGTGGCGCGTGGCCGTCGCGCCGCTGGGGCTCGGCGCACCGGCGTGCTCGGTCCACGGGGTGCTGTTCGTCCGGGCGACCCTGCACGCGCGGACGGACATCACCCCGTGGGGGCCCTGGCTGCTGAACGCCTGCTGTCCGCCGCTGCCGGCCTGGGGGCCGCCGCTCGGCGCCGTCACTGCTGCGGGCGCCGCGTCCATGGCCGACCGCCCCGCGCGCCCATCGTGTTCAGCGCGTCGGCCGCGTCGTTCACCGGCTGCGGGACGCCCGCGAGGTCCAGGACGAAGAGGGGGACGCCCAGGGTGTCCGCGCGGGCCCGGGCCTCGTCGCTGTAACCCGCGAGGCAGAAGTGCACACAGTCCGCGGACTCCGTCATCGCCGTCAGCCAGAGGCACTCCACGTCCCGTGGCACCGCCGGACGCACGGTCGGGTCCACCTGGGCGAGGAGGCCGTGCGCGGCGAGCCCGATGCCGTTCGGGGGCCGCTGGTCGGCGCGGCGGATGTCCCGGTGGCCGAGCCAGCGCAGATAGTGCGCGGCGGCGGTGACGGCGTCGCGGGCGGTGCGGATGGCACGTGGCTGGAAGGCGGGGCGGTGGGCGGGGGTTTCCGGGTCGGTCACCGCGGACCGCTTGCCGCTGTCCGGGGACGCGCCGGCCCTCGCTGACGGCATGCCGGTGTCCGCCGCAGGCGTCACAGCCACCGGGAAGCGCAGGACCGTGCCGCAGGAACAGCCCAGCTCCGGGTGCGGCCACTGATTGCTGCGCCCGCAGGAGGCGCACGGCACGGAGATCCACTCGTCGTCCCAGGCCCGGTGGGCCGCCACGGCCGGTTCGGCGACGGGATCCAGCCGCGGGGCGGTGGGCGCGCCGCACGCGCACGGATACGACGGCGCGGTGTAGACGTGCTCGCGCCGGCAGGCCGGGCAGCGCACCGGCACGCTCTCGGGCATGGCCCACTCCCAGGCGTCGCGTCGGAACAGTCGCGTCGGGACAGCGGCTCCCATGGTCCTCCTCTCCCGCCCCCCTTGTCCGGCGCTTGCCCGGTCTGCGGCCTCTCTTGACGACAGTTGGCGCGCGCTTCTACATTGATTCCAGATAGTAGAAGTTAAGTTCCGTGATACGGAAAATGGTCGCGGAAGTTCGACAATCTGGAGACTGTGCTCACCGCGGGGCGCGACGGGAGTACGCATCCGAGAAGCCGAAGCAGGAGTACTCGATGGCTCGTATGACCGCTGCCCGCGCGGCAGTTGAGATCCTCAAGCGCGAGGGCGTCACCGACGCCTTCGGTGTGCCGGGCGCGGCGATCAACCCCTTCTACAAAGCCCTCAGGGAGGGCGGCGGTATCAACCACACCCTCGCCCGCCATGTGGAGGGCGCCTCGCACATGGCCGAGGGGTACACCCGCACCAAGCCGGGCAACATCGGCGTCTGCATCGGCACCTCCGGCCCGGCCGGCACCGACATGATCACCGGCCTGTACTCGGCCATCGGCGACTCCATCCCGATCCTGTGCATCACGGGTCAGGCGCCCACCAGCGTGATCCACAAGGAGGACTTCCAGGCCGTCGACATCGCCTCGATCGCCAAGCCGGTGACGAAGATGGCGGTCACCGTCCTGGAGGCCGCGCAGGTCCCCGGCGTCTTCCAGCAGGCCTTCCACCTGATGCGCTCCGGCCGTCCCGGCCCGGTCCTGATCGACCTGCCGATCGACGTCCAGCTCACCGAGATCGAGTTCGACCCGGAGACGTACGAGCCGCTGCCGGTCTACAAGCCGGCCGCGACCCGCGCCCAGATCGAGAAGGCGATCTCCTTCCTGCTCGCCTCCGAGCGGCCGGTCATCGTCGCCGGCGGCGGCATCATCGGCGCCGACGCCGCCGACCTGCTGGTGGAGTTCGCCGAGCTGACCCGGACCCCCGTCATCCCCACCCTGATGGGCTGGGGCGCGCTGGCGGACGACCACGAGCTGAACGCCGGCATGGTCGGCGTCCAGACCTCGCACCGGTACGGCAACGCCAACTTCCTGGAGTCGGACTTCGTCCTCGGCATCGGAAACCGCTGGGCCAACCGCCACACCGGCTACAAGCTCGACGTGTACCGCGGCGAGCGCAAGTTCGTCCACGTCGACATCGAGCCCACCCAGATCGGCAAGATCTTCCCGCCGGACTACGGTGTCGTCTCCGACGCCAAGGCGGCGCTGGAGCTGTTCGTCGAGGTGGCGAAGGAGCTGAAGGCGGCGGGCAGGCTCCCCGACCGCTCCGCGTGGGTGGCCTCCACCCAGGAGCGCAGGGCGACTCTGCTGCGCCGCACGCACTTCGACAACGTGCCCATGAAGCCGCAGCGCGTGTACGAGGAGATGAACAAGGCCTTCGGCCCGGACACCCGGTACGTCACCACCATCGGTCTCTCCCAGATCGCCGGCGCGCAGATGCTGCACGTCTACAAGCCGCGCCACTGGATCAACTGCGGCCAGGCCGGCCCGCTCGGCTGGACCATCCCGGCCGCGATCGGCGTCGCCAAGGCCGACCCGGACAGCCCGGTCGTCGCGCTGTCCGGCGACTACGACTTCCAGTTCCTGATCGAGGAGCTGGCGGTCGCCGCCCAGCACAGGATCCCGTACGTCCACGTCCTGGTGAACAACGCCTACCTCGGCCTGATCCGCCAGGCGCAGATCGGCCTGGACATCAACTTCCAGGTCAACCTGGAGTTCGAGAACATCAACTCGCCCGAGATCGGCGTCTACGGCGTCGACCACGTGAAGGTCGCCGAGGGCCTGGGCTGCAAGGCGATCCGGGTCACCGAGCCGGACCAGCTGGGCGCGGCGTTCGAGCAGGCGAAGAAGCTGGCCGCCGAGTACCGGGTGCCGGTCGTCGTCGAGGCGATCCTGGAGCGGATCACCAACATCTCGATGAGCCGCACCATGGACATCAGCGAGATCACCGAGTTCGAGGAGCTGGCCACCGAGCCGGGCCACGCGCCGACGTCGATCAGGCCGCTGAAGGTCTGATTCCCCCGCCACGCACACCAAGGGCGGCCCGTCCTCCAGGACGGGCCGCCCTTTCGCGTCCCACGTGACTCCCCCGTCGCGTCCCCCGTTTCGGGGCCCGCCGCCCCCGTGCCGGCGGGCCCCTGCGCCCGTAATCTGCCCGGCCGCGGGGGCAGTTGAAGCCTGAGCCGCGGTATTCAGAGCTCGATTTGAGGGTGGCGTAACCCGCCTACGACCACTGCCGTACACCAGCCGCTACAGCTCGTGCTCCGACAGTCCCGGCCAGTCGTCGGGTCCGCCGCCCTGCCACTCGATGAGATCGCTCTCCTCCACCTCGATCCGGTCCAGATCGGCCAGCCGCAGGATCTCCACGACATCGTCCAGATGCGAGGCGATCCCCAGGGTCACCTCCCCCTCGGTGACCCGCCGGGAGCCGTCGAGCGCCGGGGAGTGGACCACGATGTGCGGGTAGTGCGTCGGATTGCCCATGGGTTCAGCGTGCTGCGCCGGCCGGCTTCTCGCACGTCGGTCGCCGCGGAGCGAGGTTTCCCTCCGTCGGGTGCCCATGCCGCCGAGGGAGAGGAGGCCGCGGAGACGGCGGTGCGGCGGTGGTGGGAGAGCCGTTCCGGCTGACAGCCGGGGGTGCGGAGAAAACGCCCCACAACGCCGAACGCTCCCTCGCCGCGGGCATGGAGCCGGCGTGGGGAGCGTTCTCGGATGATGGCCGTCCGACGGCGCGAGGCTGGGCGCGACAGGTCGTTCGCGCCGCCGGACGGAGCGGGTGGCCCTCAGGTTGGGGGCTGGGTGGGACCGTGGTGGGTGCGACGGAGCCGGGGGCCCTTCCCTCTGGTCGAGAAGGGGACTCGGTCCTTCACCACCGCACTGGCTCGCCCCCACCACGGTCCTCGCCCTGCCCGCGCCCACCGCCGTACGGCCACCCCTCAACCGGGCCGTACGGCGATGGGCGCGGGCCGCGTGCGGAAATCATGACTTTCCGTCAGATTCCGTACGCTGCTCGCGATTACTGGCCTCAGTCCTCGCGCAGGGCGCGGAACGCCTCCTCCACGCGCTTGCCGTACTCCGGGTCGGCGGCGTGGAAGTGGGCCAGGTTCTTCTCGATCACGTCGTCGCGGGAGACCTGCGACAGGCCGCCGGCGATGTTCGCGACCAGGCGGTTCTTCTCCTCCTCGGACATCAGGCGGTACAGCTCGCCCGCCTGGTGGAAGTCGTCGTCCTTGGTGTGGAGGGGGGCGACGTGGTTGCCGGTGTAGCCCGACACCGCCAGGGGGGCCGACAGGGGGCGGCCGGTCTCCACAGGGCCGTCGTAGGAGTTCGGCTCGTAGTTCTTGGCGCCGCGGCCCTGGCCGTTGACCGCCATGAAGCCGTCACGGCCGTAGTTCCGGGCGCCGCCCGGAACCGCCTTCGGGGCGTTGACGGCCAGCAGGGTGTGGTTGACGCCCAGGCGGTAGCGGTGCGCGTCCGCGTAGGCGAACAGGCGGCCCTGGAGCATCTTGTCGGGGGAGGGACCGATGCCCGGCACGAAGTTGTTCGGGGAGAACGCGGCCTGCTCGACCTCGGCGAAGACGTTGTCCGGGTTGCGGTCCAGCACCAGGCGGCCCACCCGCTGCAGCGGGTAGTCCTTGTGCGGCCACACCTTGGTCAGGTCGAACGGGTTGAAGTGGTAGTCCGCCGCCTCGGCCGCCGGCATGATCTGGACGTACAGGGTCCACGACGGGTGCACGCCCCGCTCGATGGCCTGCAGCAGGTCCGTCTGGTGGGAGTTGGGGTCCTTGCCCGCGAGCTCCGAGGCCTGCTCGCTGCTCAGGGAGCGGATGCCCTGGTTCGTCTTGAAGTGGTACTTGACGAAGAAGGCCTCGCCCTCGGCGTTCTTCCACTGGTAGGTGTGCGAGCCGTAGCCGTTCATGTGCCGGTACGACGCCGGGATGCCGCGGTCGCCCATCAGCCAGGTCACCTGGTGCGTGGCCTCGGGGGCGTGCGCCCAGAAGTCCCAGACGTTGTCCGGCTCCTGACGGCCCGTGAACGGGTCGCGCTTCTGCGAGTGGATGAAGTCGGGGAACTTGATGGGGTCCTTGATGAAGAACACCGGGGTGTTGTTGCCGACGAGGTCGTAATTGCCCTCCTCGGTGTAGAACTTCACCGCGAAGCCGCGCGGGTCACGGACGGCGTCCGCGCCGCCGAGGGAGTCGGCCACCGTCGAGAAGCGCACGAACACCTCGGTGCGCTTGCCGATCGCGCTCAGGAAGTCGGCGTGGGTGAAGCCGGTGACGTCGTCCGTCACCTCGAAGTGGCCGTACGCACCGGAGCCACGGGCGTGCACCACGCGCTCCGGGATGCGCTCGCGGTTGAAGCGCGCGAGCTTCTCCAGGAGGTGCTGGTCCTGGATCAGGAGCGGGCCGCCGACGCCGGCGGAGGCGGAGTTCTGGTTGTCTGCGACCGGGGCGCCGGACTCCGTAGTGAGTGTTCTCGCCGTGAGTACGCGCTTCGACATCGTGGACCTTCCGTGCGGTGGCAGCGGAAATCTGTTTCCGCTTTGTGGAGCCTAGAAGTCTCTGTGGAGCCTAGAAGTGGGCAATCCGATCGTCAACAGTTTGTTGAAGGCGATCTCATGCTGATTCCGGGCGGCGCCGGCGCCTGGGCGCGACAGGACAGGTGTCAGCGGCGACGCCGCCCGGAAGTCTGTGGGTCCCGGGCTCAGACCTGGGCGCCGGAGAGGCGCTCCACGGCCCGCAGCAGGGCCGAGTGGTCCAGGCCGCCGTCGCCCTGGGCGCGCAGCGAGGCGACCAGCTGGGCGACCACGGCACCGACCGGCAGGGCGGCGCCGACGTTGCGGGCGGCGTCGGTGACGATGCCCATGTCCTTGTGGTGCAGGTCGATGCGGAAGCCCGGCTTGAAGTCGCGGTTGAGGAAGTTGTCCTTCTTCCGCGTCAGCACGGTGGAGCCGGCCAGGCCGCCGTTGAGGACGTCCAGAGCGGCCGCGAGGTCCACGCCCGACTTCTCCAGGAAGACCACGGCCTCGGCGCACGCCTGGATGTTCACGGCGACGATCAGCTGGTTGGCCGCCTTCACTGTCTGGCCGGAGCCGTGCGGGCCGCACAGCACGATGGTCTTGCCCAGCGCCTCGAAGATCGGCTTGGCCTGGTCGAAGTCGGCCTGCTCACCGCCGACCATGATCGACAGCACGGCCTCGACGGCTCCGGCCTCGCCGCCGGACACCGGGGCGTCCAGCACCCGGATGCCCTTGTCCTTGGCGGCCTTCGCCAGGTCGACGGAGGTCTGCGGGGTGATCGAGGACATGTCGATCAGCAGGGCGCCCTGCCGGGCGTTCTCCAGGATGCCGTCCGGGCCGTAGGCGATGGCCTCGACCTGTGGGGACGCGGGCACCATCGTGATGACCACGTCGGCGTCGCGCACGGCCTCGGCGATCGAGGCGGCGGCGGTGCCGCCGGCGGCGGCCAGGCGGTCCAGCTTCTCCTGCTCCAGGGTGAAGCCGGTGACGTCGTAACCCGCCTTGATCAGGTTCTCGGACATGGGGGAGCCCATGATGCCGAGGCCGATCCAGGCGATCGCAGGGCGGGCCGGGCGGGAGGAATCGGTAAGGTTGCTCATGGTGCGGGTGCCTCTCTCAACTGCCTTGCAAAGTCAGGGGGTTCAGCGGGCCGCGCGCGCTTCGCGCGGGAGCCAGTCGAAGGCCTCGGCGCTCGGACGGTCGCCGGCCTTGTACTCCAGGCCGACCCAGCCGTCGTAACCGGCCTTCTTCAGCTGGCCGAGCAGCTCCTCCAGCGGGAGCGAACCCGTCCCGGGGGCGCCGCGGCCGGGGTTGTCGGCGATCTGGACGTGGCCGGTCTTCGCCGTGTACTGCTCGATCACCGACGGCAGGTCCTCGCCGTTCATGGACAGGTGGTACAGGTCCATCAGGAACCTGGCGTTCCCGAGGCCCGTCGCCCCGTTGACCTTGTCCACGACCTCGATGGCGGCGGGCGCGCTCACCAGCGGGTACAGCGGCGACTCCGGCTGGTTCAGCGTCTCGATCAGCAGGATCGCGCCGATCCGGTCGGCCGCCCGGGCCGCGAGGACGAGGTTCTCCAGGGCGAGCGCGTCCTGCTCCGCCGGGTCCCCGCCCTCGAGGCGGTTGCCGTACAGGGCGTTGAGCGCCTTGCAGCCGAGGGAGGCGGCGAAGCCGGCGGCGACGTCGATGTTGGCGCGGAACCTCTCCGACTCCGCACCGGGGATCGACAGGGCGCCGCGGTCCGGGCCCGGCAGCTGTCCGGCGTAGAAGTTCAGGCCCGTGAGCTGGACGCCCGCGTCCTCGATCGCCTTCTTCAGGGCGTCGAGCTCGGACCGCTCGGGGGTGGGGGAGTCGACCCAGGGCCACCACAGCTCGACCGCCGTGAAGCCCGCCGCGGCGGCGGCCGCGGGACGCTCCAGGAGCGGGAGTTCCGTGAAGAGGATCGACAGGTTGACGTTGAAGCGCTGGTCTGCGAATCCCACGGGGACGGCGCTCCCTTCCCTTAATTCCGTATTGCGGAAGTTGGTTTCTGCTGTATGGAAAGACTGCCTGCGAGTCGGGAGGACTGTCAAGAGAGCCCACGAAAAAGTGCCCCCGCGCGACCGCGCGGGGGCACTGTGCGAAGGCCTGGTCAGAGGGCGTCGACGCCGCTCACCTTCCAGCCGTCGGAGGTGCGGGTGAGCGTCATCCGCACCCGGTTCAGGTCCAGCCGGGGTTCCGGGACCTGGGTGCTCTCGGTGACCTGGTTGACGAACAGCAGCACGACCGCCCGGTCCGGTGTCGCCGACACGACGGAGACCGCGGGGGCGCCGCCGTCGGTGGGGGTGGCCACGGTCGCCTTCACCACCCCGTGGTACTTCGTCGCGGTCGGCGCGACCACCGTCTTCGTGGTCCTGCCGTACTGGTCGCGGAAGTGCCCGGTCAGCAGGGCACGGGCCCGGGCGAAGTCGCGGTCCAGGTGGCGGTAGTCGTACGACAGCACGGTCGGCGCCGCCTTCCGTGCGGCCGCGAGGGCCTCGCCGCGGGCCTGCTCCGCCTGCCGCCCCTCCCGGTACCGCCAGCCGAGTACGGCGGTTACGACCAGGGCCGCCACGAGGACGACGCCCAGTATCGCGATGAGCACGCGCCGTGCGACCTTGCGCGGGGGCGCGCTCTCCTCCGGCGCGCTCTCCTCCGGCTCGTTCCCGGACGACGTGGACGCGTCGCACGGCTCGGGCTCCGGCGGGTCCTCCCAGCCGTCCGCCGGGGGCTCGACCAGCAGGGTGCGCCCGGCCGGGGGCCGCTCCTCGGCCGGGTCGGCGGCCCCACGGGCGCCGCCCTCCGCGCGCTCCGGCCGCCCGGCGCGCTTGGCCGCCGCGCGGGCGGCCGCGGTCAGGGTACGGCGGGCCGGGGAGCCGCTGCCGCGGGTTCGGGTCGGGTTCGCCATGGTGTCTCTCCTCACTGATGGCCTCACCGGTCAGCCCACGAACGTGACGTCGGAGGTCAGCCAGCGGCCCTTGACCCGCACGAGGTCGAGCTGGAGCCGGTAGGTGCGCGCCTGGCCCGCGGGCGCGGCGGTGTTGGTCACCTTGCTGTCGGCCACGACCAGCACCCGGGCCGAGCGTGCGTCGGACCGCACGATGCCCGCTTCCAGGACCTGCCCCTCGGACACCGACTTGTTCTGCGCGACGAGCTTCGTCAACTGGGCGGTCTGCGCGGCGAACTGCTTCTTGAAGTCGCCGGTGGCGCCCTTCAGCACATTGCGGCTGTCCTGGTCGTAGTGCCGGTAGTCGAGCGAGGTGAAGTTCAGCGCGGACTGGCGGGCCGCCGCCAGGACGTCCTGGCGGCGCTGTTCCACCCCGCGCTGGTCGGCCAGCTTCAGGCCCAGCCAGACGGCCGGCACGGTCGTCAGCACGGTCGCCGCGACGAGGCCTGCCGACAGCAGCCTCACGCGGCCCCCTGTCATGCCATCGGTCCCACGAGCAGCCATTGCCACGACTCCTTTCCGAACACGGTCTGTTCGCCGCCCGTCGAGCCGATCTCGACGGGCGTTCCGTCCGGGCCGGTCACGGCGCCGGTCTCCGGGTCGTACGGGGCCACGAACGCGGCCTGGTCCGCGCCGGCCGCACCGGTCGTCGCGCCGGGGGCGTTCTGCGCACCGCGCACCGAGGTCTTGCTCCCGCGCGGGGCCGTGCAGCGGGCGTCGGTGTTCGCCGGGCGGGTGCCGGTGTCGGCCGGGTCGCGGCGCTGGGTGCCGTAGCCCTGGGTGCAGGCGGGCGGGTCGTCGGCGTTCACGGTCAGCCCGAAGTGGGTGGTGCCGTCGCCGGGGACGACCGTGTAGCTGCCGGCCACGGTGAGCGGGAGCGTGACCAGGGCCTGCTCGACTCCGGGCAGCCGGGCCACGGTGATCTGGCCGCCGCTGATGAGGTTGGCCAGCAGGACCGGCACGTGCGGCCGGGTGGACTTCAGCAGGGAGTCGAGTTCCTGTGTGGCGGGCACCGTATTGCCGATCAGCCGGCGCAGATCGCCGTCGCTCGACTTCAGCTGCTCGGTGAGCTTGGCCAGGTCACGGGAGAACGACTTGATGGCCGAGCCCTGGTCGGCCTGTGTCTTGAGCACCTTCCGCGAGTCCTCGATCAGCGAGACCGTCTGCGGGAGCGACGCGGACGCCGACTCCACCAGGGAGTTGCCGGAGTCGACCAGACGGCTCAGGTTCGGCCCGGTACCGGCGAACGCCTGGCCCAGCTCGTCGACGGTGACCCGCAGATCGTCCTTGCCGACCGAGTCGACCAGCCGGTCGAGGCTGAGGACCAGGTCGGTGACCGGCAGCGGGGTCCGGGTGCGGTTGCGTGGGATCGGGCTGCCGTCCATGAGGTACGGCCCGCCCGACCCGCGCGGCTGGAGGTCGACGTACTGCTCGCCCACCGCCGAACGGTCGGCGATCACCGCGAGCGTGTCGGCCGGGATCCTCGGGGCACCGTCCTCGATCTTCAGCGCCACCGAGACCCCGGACCCGGTCAGCCGCAGATCGCCCACGCGGCCCACCGGCACCCCGCGGTAGGTGACCTCCGCGCCGGGGAACACGCCCCCGGACTCGGCGAAGTCGGCGCGCACGGTGTATCCACGGTGCAGCACGTCGTCCACCAGGCCCGTGTACCGGGCGCCGACGTACGACACCCCGAGGGCGGTGACGGTCGCGAAGGCGAGCAGCTGGGCCCGGACCGTACGTGTGATCACGGCAGTATCCCCTTCAGCATTAGCTCGGCCAGGCCGAGGTCGATCCCGGGTGGGAGGCGACGCGAGCCGTCCCCGGTGTCGTAGGCCGCGCTGCACACCGGCGGACACAGCAGGGTGCTGCCGTCGGAGGGCTTCGAGGGCACAGCGGGTGCGGAGGGCACGGACGGGAGGGACGGAGCGGTCGGCAGGGACGGGAGGGACGGGAGAGGGGTGGGAGTGGGGACGCCGGGAAGACGCGGGGTCCCGGGGGCCGGGGATTTCCGGCTCTTGCCCGGCTTGTCCGTGAGGTTGCCGTAGATGCCCGCCAGGTCGAGGTCGGCGGTGATCTTCAGGTTGACGTAGTCGCCCTTGACCGCGTCCGTGGCGTTGCGCGGGAACGGATACGTGGTCAGCAGCTCGAGCGAGTTGGGCAGGTCGTCGCCCGCCTTGTTCAGCTCCTGCAGGATGGGCCGCAGACTTTTCAGGTTGGCGACGGTGTCGGCGTGGGAGGCGTTCACCACCTTGGTGCCGGTCGTGCCGAGCTCGGACAGGGCGGTGAGCATCTTCGTCAGGTCGCGGCGCTGGTCGGCGAGGGCCTTCAGGGCCGGCGGCATGGTGTCGACGGCCAGGGCGATCGTCTTCTTCTCCTTCTTCAGCCGCTTGGCGAGCCGGTCGACGCCCTTGAGCGCGCGCACGATCTCGCCCCGCTGGTCGTCGAGGCCGCCGAGGAAGGTGTCGAGCTGCTTCAGCAGCGACCTGACGCGGTCCTCGCGGCCGTTCAGTGCCTTGTTCAGCTCGACGGTGATCGTCTTCAGCTGGGCCACCCCGCCGCCGTTGAGCAGCGCAGACAAGGCGGACAGCACCTCCTCGACCTCCGCGTTGCGGCCGCTGCGGGAGAGCGGGATGCGGTCGCCGTCGCGGAGCCGTCCGACAGGTCGCGTGCCGGTCGGAGCGGACAGGGCCACGTACTTCTCGCCGAGCATGCTGGTCTGCCTCAGATCGGCGACCGCGTTGCCGGGCAGCTTCACCGAGTCGGCGATCCGCAGCCGCACGCGCGCGTGCCAGCCGTCCAGCTCCACCTTCTCGACCGTGCCCACGGTGACGTTGTTCACCTTCACCGCCGACTGCGGCACCAGGTCCAGTACGTCCCGGAACTCGACGGTGAGGTGGTAGGCGTGGCCGTCCGAGGCGGCGCCGCCGGGGAGCGGGACGTCGTACCAGCCGTTGAACTCGCAGCCGGTCAGCAGCAGTGAGCCGACCGCCGTCCAGGCGGCCACCCGCCCCAAGCGCTGCACGCTCATGCCCGTGCCCCCAGGATTCCGCCGAGGGTCTTGTCGACGGTGCCCGTCACCGCCGGGGCCGACGGCACCTCGGGCAGGGACTGGAAGAGTTTCTTCAGGTCCGTGCAGTCGGGGTTCTTGCCGCCTTCGTCCCCGGTGGTCCTCAGGATCGAGCAGAGCAGGGACGCGGGGTCCTGAGAGGTCTGGGCGTTGTTGCGGGTGTCGAGGGTGCCGGCCGCGGGGTTGTAGGCGTTCTGCAGGTTCGACAGGCCGGTGGGTGCGACGGTCAACAGCTCCTCCAGTGCGGCCCGTTGGGTGACGAGCACCTTGGTGACCTTGGCCAGGCCCCGCACGTCGGAGGTCAGCGCCTTCTTGTTGCCCTTCACGAAGCCGGAGACGTCGCCGAGCGCGGCGGCCAGGTACTTCAGCGCGGCCGCGAGATCCTTGCGCTCCCCGGCGAGCTGCCCGGCCACGTCGGCGAGGTCGGTGTTGAACGACCGCACGCTCGTGTCGTCCGCCGCGAGTGCGGCCGTGAACACCTGCAGGTTCCGCACGGTCCCGAACAGGTCGCCGCGTCCGTCGGACAGCGTGGTGACCGCCTGGGAGAGGTCCTCGACCGTCTGGTTCAGGTTCTTCCCCTGGCCCTGGAGGTTGTCAGCGCTCACCGCCAGCAGCCGCGACAGTGAGCCCTTCTTGTTGGCGCCGTTCGGGCCGAGCGCCTCGGCGGCCGTGTGCAGGCTGTCGAAGATCCGGTCCAGTTCGACGGGGACGGCTGTACGGGACTCGGGGATGACATCGCCGTCCCGCAGCTCGGGTCCCTTCCGGTACACCGGCAGCAGCTGCACGTAACGGTCGCTGACCACCGAGGAGTTGACGATGGCGGCCTGCGCGTTCGCGGGGACCTTGCGGCCCCGGTCGTACTCCAGCTCCACCCGTACCCGGCCGCCCTCCGGCGTGATCTTCCTGACCTCGCCGATGCGCACACCGAGGACGCGGACGTCCGAGCCGGGGTAGATGCCGACGGTGCGCGGGAAGTAGGCCGTGACCCGGACGGGGTCGGGGCCGGGCCACAGGAGGACGGCGAGGCCCGTGACGACCGCGAGCGCGGTGAACAGGGCGAGGAGTCTGCGGGTCATCGGGTGCCTCCCGTCCGCGGGGTGACCGGGGCGGCGACCAGGTTCTGCACGTAGGAGTCGAACCAGCGGCCGTTGCCGAGGGTGTTGGTGAAGAGCCGCACGTAGGGGGCGAGCAGCTGGACGCTGCGGTCGAGGCTCGCCTGGTTGCGTTCGAGCATCTTCACGAAGGTGTCGAGGTTCTTCAGGGCGGGCCCGATGTCCTTGCTGTTGTCGTCGACCAGGCCGGACAGCTCGATGCCCAGCAGGGCGGAGCTCTTGAGCAGGTCGTGGATCGCCGTGCGTCGCCGGCCGATCTCCTTGAAGAGCGCGTCGCCGTCCTTCACCAGTGCCGAGAAGTCCTTCGTGTGGCCGGCCAGCACCCTGGTGACTCCGTTCGCGTGGTCGAGGAGCCCGCGCAGCGCCTTGTCACGGGAGGCGACGGTCCGGGAGATCCGCGACAGTCCCTTGATGGACGCCCGCACCTCCGCGGGCGAGTCCTGGAAGGTGACGGAGATCGTGTCCAGCGCCTTGGCGAGCCGGTCCGTGTCGACCTCCTCGGTGGTGGTCGTGAGGTCGCTGAAGGCCTGGACGACGTCGTACGCCGACACCGTCCGCCCGATCGGGATCTCACTGCCCGGCTTCAACTGCCCGGGTCCCTTGGGGGAGAGGGCCAGGTACTTCGCTCCGAGGATCGTCTTGACCCGGATCGACGCGCCCGTGTCGGTGCCGAACGCCGGGTGGCCCTTCACCTTGAAGGTGACCTTGACGTGGCCGCCGTCCAGGCCGACGTCCTCGACCTTGCCGACCTTGACCCCGGCGATCCGCACCTCGTCGCCCGGCTTGAGCCCGCCGGCCTCCGAGAAGGCCGCGCTGTAGGTGTCGCCGCCGCCGATCAGCGGCAGGCTGTCGGCGTTGAAGGCGGCGACCGTGAGCAGCGCGAGGATGGTGAGACCGACGGCGCCGACGACGACCGGGTTCCGCTCGCGGAAGGGCTTCAGCCGAGGCCGCCTCAGCCGGATCCTGGGCAGTTTCGGTGGCAGGACGCGCACCTTCACCAGGGGCTGGGGGCGGGGCTTGCGCTTCGGCAGCCGGGGAAGGAGCCTCGGCAGTTTCGGCGGCAGGACGCGCACCTTCACCAGGGGCTGGGGGCGGGGCTTGCGCTTCGGCAGCCGGGGAAGGAGCCTCGGCAGTTTCGGCGGCAGGACCCGTACCTTCACCAGGGGTTCGGGGCGGCGGGCCGTGCGCCGCGGGACGCGCATGCTCATCCGCCGCACCTCGCCCGTGCCACGTGCAGGTCCGGGGTGATCACCTGCTTCGTCTTCGGCAGCACGATCCGGCCGTCGAAGTCGCAGAGGTAGAAGTTGAACCACGAGCCGTAGGACGCCGTCCCGGTCAGCTTGTTGAGCTTGTTCGGCAGCCGTTTCAGGACGCCCTCCACGGTGTTCTGGTTCTTGTTCAGCGTTCCGGTGAGATCGCCGAGACCGGCGATGTCGTCCTTCAGCGGCGGACGCGCGTCCTTCAGCAGCCCCGCCGTGGCGTCCGTGAGATCGCCGATGCTCACCAGGGACTCCCCGATGGGCTTGCGGTCGGCGGACAGTCCCGAGATCACCCGGCGCAGCTGCGTGAGCAGATCGGAGAAGCGTGAGCCGCGCTTGTCGAGGGTCTCCAGGACGGTGTTGAGGTTGTCGATCACCGAGCCGATCAGCTGGTCACGGTCGGCGAGGGTCGTGGTGAGCGAGGCCGTGTGCGCGAGCAGGCCGTTCACCGTGCCGCCCTCGCCCTGGAGGGTCCGGATGATCTCGGTGGCGAGTTGGTTGACGTCGCTCGGGCTGAGCGCCGCGAACAGCGGTTTGAAGCCGTTCAGCAGGGCGTTGAGGTCCAGCGCCGGCTGGGTCCGGGACAGCGGGATGGTGCCGCCGGGCCGCAGCCGCCTGCTGCCGTCGCCGGTACCCTCGGTCAGGGCGATGTACCGCTGCCCGACCAGGTTGCGGTAGCGGACGACCGCGTGGGTGCCGGCGAGCAACGGCCGGTCGGCGGTGACGGTGAACGTGACCTCGGCCAGGGTCCGGTCCTTGATCCGGATGCCCTCGACCTCCCCGACCCGCACTCCGGCCACCCGGATGTCGTCGCCGGTCTCCAGCCCGGTGACGTCGGAGAACACCGCGTGGTAGGTGTCCTTCGGGGTGAAGGAGACGTTGACGATGGTGGCGGCGAGCAGCGCCGTCGCCGCGATGGTGACCAGCGCGAAGAGGCTGAACTTGATCAGTGGGCCGGCGGTCTGCCGGGCTCCTGCCCTGCTCATGCGACGCTCACCGCCGTTCCGCGCGCGAGCGGCCCGAACAGCAGGGTCGCGACGGGCGGCACCTTGTCCGCGGGGACGCCCATGACGGGGGCCACGAGCGAGCCGACGGCCCGCTGCTCGGCCGCGGTGGCGGACACGTCGACACCTCCGGGGAGTGAGCCGTCCGAACTCCGGGCGGACGTACCGTCGTCGAGACGGGGCTTCGGCCCGGGCACCTGCGGGTGCGGCAGACCACGGCAGTTCGGGCCCGACCGCTCGCCGTACACCGGCTCCTCACCGGGCCGGTACGCCCCCTGTGGCCGGACGACCTCCAGGGTGATCCGCATCTCCCCGCCTCGGAACGCGTCCTCCGACGCCTTCTCCTGCCGGACCAGGCCCTGCAGCAGGCACGGGTACTCGGGGGAGTAGCGGGCGAAGAGTTCCAGCGTGGGCCGGGAGACCCGGCCCAGGGTGATCAGCCGGTCGCCGTTCTCGGACAGGAAGTCGTCCGCCGTGCCCGCCACGGCAGCGGTCGAGCGGAGGGCCGCGGCCAGCTGGTCCTTCTTCTCGACGATCGTCCGGCTGGTGGTGACCGTGTTGCGCAGGATCCGCATCAGGTCGGGTGCGGCGTCGCCGTAGACCTCGGCGACGTCGGCGAAACGCGAGATGTCCTCCTTGAGCGACGGCAGGTGCGGGTTGAGCCGGCGCAGATAGCCCTCGACCCGGGTGAGGTTGTCGCCGATCCGGTCGCCACGGCCCTCCAGCGCGGTGGCGAACGCCGAGAGGGTGGCGTTCAGTTCACCGGGCCGGACGGTCCGCAGCAGCGGCAGCAGGTCGTTCATCAGCTGCTGCACCTCGATGCCGACCTTGGTACGGTCCTGGGTGATGACGTCCCCGGCGCGGATGGGCCGAGCCGACGACTGCGCGGAGCGAGTCGGCGCCACGAGGTCGACGTACTTCTCGCCGAACAGTGTCTTGGGCAGCAGCCGCGCGTGCACGTCCGCGGGGATGTACGTGACGTACTGCGGCTTGAGCGCGATGTCGAGGGTCGCCTTCGTGCCGTCGGCGTGCACCTCGCGCACCTCGCCGACCAGTACCCCGCGCAGCTTGACGTCGGCGCGCGGATCGAGCTGGTTGCCGAGGCTGCCGGCCTCCAGGGTGATCGGTACGACGGACGTGAACGCCTGCTGGTAGACGGCCACCGCGAGCGACAGCAGCAACGCGAGGACGGCGAGGAACGCGATGCCGTACAGCCTGAGTCTCAGTGTTCTCACCGGTTCACCCCGCGATCCGTACGGTCGTGTTGGCGCCCCAGATCGCGAGGCTCAGGAAGAAGTCCAGGACGTTGATGGCGACGATGGACGTCCGCACCGCCCGGCCCACCGCGACGCCGACGCCCGCCGGGCCGCCGCTCGCGTGGTAGCCGTAGTAGCAGTGCACCAGGATGATCAGCACGGCGAAGACGATCACCTTGCCGAAGGACCACAGGACGTCCACCGGCGGCAGGTACTGATGGAAGTAGTGGTCGTACGTGCCGGTCGACTGCCCGTAGTAGCCGGTGGTGATGGTGCGGGCGGCGAGATACGAGGACAGCAGCCCGATCACGTACAGCGGGATCACCGCGACGAAGCCCGCGATCATCCGGGTCGTCACCAGGAACGGCACCGACGGGACGCCCATCACCTCCAGCGCGTCGGTCTCCTCGCTGATCCGCATCGCGCCGAGCTGCGCGGTGAACCCGGCGCCGACCGTCGCGGACAGGGCCAGTCCGGCCACCAGCGGGGCGATCTCCCGGGTGTTGAAGTACGCCGACAGGAACGCCACGAAGTTGGAGGTGCCGAGCTGGTTCAGGGCCGCGTAGCCCTGGAGGCCGACCTCGGTGCCGGTGAAGAAGGACAGGAAGGCGATCACGCCGACCGTGCCGCCGACGACGGCGAGCGCACCGCGCCCGAAGCTGACCTCGGCGAGCAGCCGCAGGATCTCCTTCTTGTAGCGGCGCAGGGTGCGGCCCGTCCACGCGAGCGAGCGCCCGTAGAAGGAGAGTTGGGTGCCCAGCTCTTCGAGTGAGCGCAAGGGGCGATCGAGAAGTCTCATCGGCTAACCCCTCTGCGGGACGACCTGGAAGTACACGGCGGTCATCACGAAGTTGGTCACGAACAGCAACATGAAGGTGATCACCACGGACTGGTTGACGGCATCGCCGACGCCCTTCGGCCCGCCCTTCGCGGTCAGTCCCTTGTAGGAGGCGACGATCGCGGCGATGGCCCCGAACACCAGCGCCTTGATCTCGGCCGCCCACAGGTCGGACAGCTGGGCGAGGGTCGTGAAGGACGCCAGGTAGGCGCCGGGGGTGCCGTGCTGGAGGATGACGTTGAAGAAATAGCCGCCCGCGACGCCGACCACCGAGACGAGGCCGTTGAGCAGGACGGCCACGACCATGGACGCCAGCACCCGCGGTACGACGAGCCGGTGGATCGGGTCGATCCCGAGCACCTGCATCGCGTCGATCTCGTCGCGGATCTTCCGCGCTCCGAGATCCGCGCAGATCGCCGTACCCCCCGCCCCCGCGATCAGCAGCGCGGTGACGATCGGCGAGGCCTCGCGCAGCACGGCGAGCACGGACGCGGCACCGGAGAACGACTGGGCGCCCAACTGCCGGGTCAGGCTGCCGATCTGCAGCGCGATGACCGCCCCGAAGGGGATCGAGACCAGAGCCGTCGGCAGGATCGTGACGCTCGCCACGAACCACGCCTGCTGGATGAACTCCCGTGCCTGGAAGGGCCGTCGGGGCAGGGCGCGGACGACGTCCAGCGCCATCGCGAACAGGTTGCCGGAGTGCCTGAGCGCACCGGTCGGGGAGAGGCTCATGTGCCCGCCACCCCCGTCCCGTGCAGCTCGGCCTCCCGGCTCGCGATCGCCTCCCAGCGGGGCGGGCGGGCGATGCCGGGGCTCGGCAGCAGGCGGGGAGTCAGGCCCTCGTCCGGTCCGCCCTCGTCCATCCGGGCCAGCTCCTGCTCGACCTGGGCCGCGTCCTTCTCCTCCGCCATGCCGATCGGCCCCTGCATCCGGCCGTTCAGGAACTGCCGTACCACGGGCTCGTCACTGGTCAGCAGCTGCTCGCGGGGCCCGAACATGACCAGCTCGCGCCGGAACAACAGCCCGATGTTGTCGGGGACCTGCCGGGCGGAGGCGATGTCGTGGGTGACGATCAGGAAGGTCGCGTCGGTCTGCGCGTTGAGGTCGACGATGAGCTGGTTGAGATAGGCCACGCGCACCGGGTCCAGACCCGAGTCCGGCTCGTCGAACAGGATGATCTCCGGGTCGAGGACCAGGGCGCGGGCGAGCCCGGCCCGCTTGCGCATACCGCCGGAGATCTCGCCGGGCAGCTTCCCCTCGGCGCCGATCAGCCCGACCATCTCCATCTTCCCGAGCACGATCCGCTTGATCTCGCTCTCGGACTTGCGGGTGTGCTCGCGCAGCGGGAAGGCGATGTTGTCGTAGAGGTTCATCGAGCCGAACAACGCGCCGTCCTGGAACAGCACACCGAACAGCTTCCGCACCTCGTACAGGTCGTGTTCGCGCAGGCGGGTGACGTCCCGGCCCGCGACCTTCACCGAGCCGCGCTCCGGCTTCAGCAGCCCGACGAGCGTCTTGAGGAACACCGACTTGCCCGTCCCGGACGGCCCGAGCATCACCGAGACCTCCCCGGCGGGGAGCGTCAGCGAGACGTCCTCCCAGATGACCTGGTGGCCGAAGGACTTGGTCAGCCCTTCCACACAGATCTCGACACCCATCCGGTTCCACCCTTCGCCCGTGCAGCAGCCGCGACATCTGCTCTACGGGGAGGGGCGGGGCGTCCGTCGCGGAGACCGCGAAGTTTTTTCGGACGCGGGTACGGGGCGCTACGGCAGCTTCGGCGACGGCGTGCCCGAGGGCGCCGGGGCGGGGACGGAGAGCCCAACGGACGGCAGGGCCGGGGCCGGGGGAGGCGACGGCGCCACCGCGGGGGCGGACTTCGCCGGCAGGTCCGGCACGGTGGGCAGGCCCGGCGCCTGCGGCACCCCGGGCACCTGCGGGAGCCGCGGTGCCGGCAGGTCCGGGAGCGGGGAGGAGGACACGTCCGGCAGGGACGGTACGGACACCGGCAGCGGCAGTGCCGTTCCCGCGGTGGGCGAGGGCGCCCGGCCGGGGACCCCGGACGCCGTGTCCGACGCGGTGCGCGTCTCCGGGGCGCGTCCCCGGCCCGTGGCCCCGGTCCGCAGGTGCTGCACGTCGCCGGACACGGCCGGCCGCGGCACCGGATCGCTCCCGTTTCCGCGCGCGTCGAGCGCGTACGGCAGCACGAATCCCGCCACCACCAGGGTCGCCGCCGTCGAGGTGACCGCGACCGCCTGGGCCTTGCCGCCCCCGCGCAACCGCCCGCGCCCGAACAGGAACAGGACGAGCCCGAGCGTGCCGGCCAGCGAGGCGCGCAGGGTCCGCCGGGCCCGGGCGAGCAGCGACTCGACAGTCCGGTAGCTGAGCCCCATCCGCACCGCGACCTGGCTCACGTCCAGGTCCTCGGACTTCAGCCGCAGCGCCTCCGCCTGCCGTGCGGGCAGCTCCCCGCTGCGCACGGCGAGCCACTTCGCCTCGGCCCGGTCGCACACCACCTCCTCGACCGGCACCGGGCCCGGCGCGACGAGCGTGGGGCGGCTGCCCACCTCGGCCTCGCGGTGGACCTGCCGGTACCGGTCGACGCACAACCGCATGGTCACCGTCGTCAGCCAGGCGCCGAGCCGCTCGTCGTCGAGGTCCGGGCGCTCCGCGGCCCGCAGCATCGCCTCGTGCACGGCGTCCTCGGCGTCCTCGAGGCTCATCGAGCGGCGCCGGGCCACCTTGAGCAACTGCTCGCGGTGGCTCCACATGCGCTGCCAGCGCTCGTCGGCGGCCGGTGTGTCCGCAGGCATGTCCGTCGCCATGAGGGCCCCTTCGCGCTCACTCGCCGGTCCGGTGCTCCCGGCGAGTGGCGACATTACCGCCGGGTATCCGCGGTTGTGGAGGGGGAGGCGCCCATCGTGTTCCAGCCGTTGCCGGTGGTCAGCGGACCCGCGTCGGGCAGCACGCCGCCGGGCAGGGTGAGCGTCGGCCCGGGGATGGGGGCCTGCGGCGTCTCGGCCCCCCCGGGGGCGTCGGCCGTAGGGGACGGGGCCGGGGAGGGCGAGGCAGGGGGTGCCGACGGCGTGCGCGAGGGGCCCGGGCGGCCCGGCTTCCGCTCGTCCGACGGCTTCGGCGAGGGCTTCCGGGCCTTCGGGCGGGACGGCTTCGGACGGTCACCGGACCCGGCGGGCGCGTCCGGCACCACCCGGTGTCCCGTCAGGAAGTACGCGTACCAGGCCTTGACCGTGCGCAGATAGGCGTCCGAGTGGTTGTAGCCGAGGATCGCCCGGTCCAGGTCGGCGGGGTTCGACAGGTCCCGGCCGCCCGCGCACAGGTAGCGGCCGGCGGCGAGCGCCGCGTCGTACACGTTGTCCGGGTCCGCGCGCCCGTCGCCGTTGCCGTCCGCGCCCCAGCGGGCCCAGGTCGACGGGATGAACTGCATCGGGCCGACCGCGCGGTCGTACACCGCGTCCCCGTCGTACGCGCCGCCGTCGGTGTCCGGAACGGCGGCGAAGGCGCCACCGGTCAGCCGGGGACCGAGGACGGGCGTCACGGTCGTACCGTCCGGGGTCACCCGGCCGCCCCGCGCCTGCCCGGACTCCACCTGGCCGATCGCGGCCAGCAACTGCCAGCGCAGCCGGCAGCCGGGCGCGGTGCGCGCCAGCTCCTCCTCGGCACGCCGGTACGCGGCGAACACGGTCGCGGGCAGGGCGCCGCCCGCCACGGCCCGTGCCGGGGCCCGCTCACGGGTGCGCAGTGGGGGCAGATCGGTGCGGTAGGGCGTGTCACCGGACACGCTGGGTCCCTGCTCGGCGGCGGCTACCGCCTGCCGCGCGGGCTCCGTGGCCCGCGCCGACACCGCCCCCGGTGCCTGCGACGCGGTCAGCGCGGCCATCGCCGCCGCCGCGATCGCCGTACCCCTGGCACCCTTCAACGCTCCTTTGAGCTCGCGCGCTGTCACTGCTCAGTCCCCTCCCCGGATGGATCCGTCGTCCGCTCTACGCGGCCGGACGGCCCGTCCGTCGCACGGAGCGGGAGGAGTGGGGGGAGCGGGGGAGGGCGGGAGGACTCGGAAGGACCGCCGGAGGATCGACGCCGCGCGCTGGCTGGGTTGAGCCCGTGCGGTTGAGAGTGGAGTCCTGCGGCACGGCTCTGACCTGCGTGAACGCGCGCTTGTCCGTGGCTGACCTGCGGAAACGCCCCTCACCGGTTCTCGCTGTGTCGGGGCGTTTTCCAAGGATGTGTGTCGGACCCGGCTGGACCTGTACCTGCACCGCCTGCAACGGCCCGAGTGTCGTCGGGCCGTTCGAGTACTGGCCGCACCCGGTGTGATCACTTCGTCGGCGGCCAGAGCTGTCGGGAGGTCTACTACGACGTCGCCGATCTCGACCGTCGACTCCAGCAGCGGTTGCCGCGAGCCATGTTGGGCTGGTGGCCCGACCGGGAGTACTCGTGGATCAAAAGGGCCACTGCGCGTCCGTACGAGCCTCCTGCCATGCCACGGTGCTTTGCTCCAGGGAGGCATCGGAGACCCACACGCCCCTTGGCCTGGCTCAGCCCAGTTCGCCCTTTTTGACACCATGGTCACCATGCGAGGCACCCGAGTGTCCTGACCAGCAGTCCAGCGGGTTCGCTGCGTCAGCCTGCCTGTGGTCTGTTCAGCGCGGGATCGGGGTGCTGACGGCGACGCTCCTCGTCTCCTCGCGTTCGGTCAGAGCGGGGAAGAGGGGGACGGGGCCGTGGCGGTGGAGTTCGTGCTCATGTGAAAGCGTTCTCGCGGGAAGGCCGGTCTGTGGGACTCGGGGCCGTGAGGCAGCTGCGGGCGGCGAGGCGGAAGGCGGTGAGGAGTCGGCGGCGCTCGCCTGCGCGGGTGGCGAGGACGACATGGCCGGGCTCGACCCCTTCCAGGGGGACGGCGGCCAGATCGGGGCCCATGTGTACGGCGGTCGACCCGGCGGGCGCGATGGAGACGCATTGGCCGCCGGCGATCAGCTCCAGGCGGGGTCCGGCAGGCGGGGTGTGCGCTCGTCGGCGATGTCGTCGAGGGTGACGTACTCCTTGCCCGCCAGGCGGTGGTCGGTGGGACCAGCGGCATGCGGGGCTCGTCGTAGAGGATCGTCACGTGCAACTGGTCGGTGGGGGAGCGGCATCCGCGCGATGACCGCGTCCACCCAGTGCTCCAGGAGGGCCCTGCGGTTACTCCGATCGGGTGGCCCGGACTTGCCGGCGCGGAGGGCGCATGGTGTCGGGTGAGAGCCCCCTCCTGAGTGGTTCGGTCGCTCCGAGCGGATCGCCGGCGTGTTGCTCTCCTCGACCTGTGGACGGACGGTCCGCCGTGGGAACCGGCCGGCTTCCGCGCTCGGCCGCTTCCTGCAGGGGCTGCGCGCCGTCTCGGAACGGATCACCGTTCAGGGGCGGTTCGCTCTCGTGGTGTGCTACACCCTGTGGCTCGGCACCGCCTCAAGGGCCGTGGCCGGCGCCTACTGGCGCCCGTGGACCCGGCACAACGAGACGCACGGGCTCGGGACGATGGCCCGAACTCGCGTCCACATCCTGGTCGGCGCCCGTGACCGCATCACGCCCGTGGGCGCGGCCCGGGACCTCGCGGCCCACATCCCTGGTGCCAGCCTCTACATCGCGCGAGGCGGGGGATACAGCCTGCCGGAGCAGTACCCGGGTCAGGTGGTCAGCCGTCTCCGGTACCTCCTCGCGAGCATGGTGCCGGGGCGGGCGGCGGACCAGCGCCGAGCAAGACCACGTGGTTCCTGGACCGGAGGGAATCCGCCGGACCTTGAAGATCGACCGTCCTGACATCGTGGCTCGGCCGGCTGGTACGACGAGCCGCGGCGGTGAGGCGGCGCTGCAGTTCCAGGGTGAACAGCAGGTTCCCAGCCATGACTGCCTGTAGGCTCGCGCCGGGGCGGGCTCGAAGGAGCGGTCCGGTCGAAGACGATCTGCTATCGGGCCCTGGTGCTGTACGGGCGGCTCGGTCACGTACAGGGTGCAGGGATGCCCTGGTCGGCTAGGGTCGCCTCGTGGCGGATGCACCGGTTCCGTCGCGTGAAATTGATTGGCCTGCGGTACATCGCGGCTGTCGAGCACCCGGTCGCTGTGTCCTCGTTGTGCCCTGATGTGCCCTCTCGATGGGTCATTGGGATAAAAATGCAGGTCAGAGGGATTTTTTGGGGGCGCAGTGCGATTGAGAGTGGAGTTCACGACCGAGCCCTTCGACCTGGACGAGGCGCCCGCGCACGCGCTGGCGGCCCGCGAGGTGATCGAGGCGGCGGAGCTGGACGCGGTGGACGTCGGTCCCTTCGGCAACACGGCGGAGGGCGGCGCCGACGCGGTGCTGACCGCCGTGGAGTCGCTGCTGCGCAAGTCCCTGGAAGCCGGTGCCACGCGGATCTCGCTGCAGGTCAACGTGATCGGAGCGGGCGAATGACCGGCACCGGTGACGAGCCCTTCATCGCGGCCGTGAAACCGCTGGTCGACGCCATGGGCGGGGAGATGATCCCGCCCGACGAGGCCGGCCCCGAGGACGTCGTCCTCGCCTGGGAGGGCCAGGACGTCGTCGCCGTACGCCTGCCCCAGCTCGCCGACTCCCTCGACCACATCCTGGCCGCCATGGAGCGCAGACAGGGCCGGCCGCTGGCCGACCTGGACCGCAAGGCGAAACAGGAGGTCGTACGGATACTGGAGGCACGCGGCGCCTTCGCCGTGCGGCACGGAGTGGAAACCGTGGCGAGCGCGCTCGGGGTCAGCCGCTTCACGGTCTACAACTACCTCAACCGGGAGAAGGGTGTCTGAGCCGGCGCCACGGGTTCCGTAGCGCTGCGGCCGAATTTTCAACAAAGTGTTGACGTCGTGTTTCGGAGGGCGTTAGCTGTTCGCAGCCCGTTCAGCACGAAGGCCCATCGCGGCCGCGGAGGCTCCCGTGACTTCGACTTCCACGCCCCCGGGCCTGGCCCGGTTCAACGATCTGGAGGAGCGCGCGGCCCTCGCCGCCCTCCACGAGGCGTGTGCCTCCACCGAGTGGGTCCGGCGACTGCTCGCCGCCCGCCCCTACGCCACCGCCGACGCGCTCTACGCCGCCAGCGACGCCGCCATGGCCGAGCTCGGCACCGCGGACCTGGAGGAGGCGATGGCCGGGCACCCGCCGATCGGGCGCCCCAAGCCCCGGGACCCGGCCTCCGCCCGCGAACAGCGCGGCATGGCCGGCGCGTCCGAGGACCTCAAGGCCGAGATGCTCGAACTCAACCTGGCCTACCAGGAGAAGTTCGGCCATGTGTTCCTGATCTGCGCGAGCGGCCGCACCGGTGAGCAGATGCGCGACGCGGTCAAGGAGCGGATCGGCAACGCGCCGGAGCGGGAGCGGGAGATCGTCCGCACCGAGCTGGGCAAGATCAACCGCATCCGACTGGCCCGACTCGTCGAAGAGGACGCCTGACACCATGAGCACCAGCACCACCGCCTCCGTGTCCACCCACATCCTGGACACCTCGGTCGGCCGCCCCGCCGAGGGCGTCGCCGTCCAGCTCTCCGCCCGCGCCGGGCGGTCCGCCCATTACGGGCAAGGAGGGGACTGGCAGGCGCTCGGCGGCAGCGCGACCGATGCCGACGGCCGGTGCAAGGACCTGCCGGCCCTGCCGGAGGGGACCACACACGTACGGCTCGACTTCGCGGTGGAGCCGTATTTCGAGAAGAAGCAAGCCGATGCGCAGCAGGACGCCCCCGCGAATCGGGACAGCGGACCGGCCGTGTTCTTCCCGGAGGTGGCGATCACTTTCGCCGTCGTACCGGGCGAGCACTACCACGTACCGCTGCTGCTCAACCCGTTCGGCTACTCCGTTTACCGAGGGAGCTAGCAGAAATGCCCACGATCCTGGGACAGAACCAGTACGGCAAGGCCGAGAACCGAGTCGTAAAGATCACGCGGGACGGCGCCACCCACCACATCAAGGACCTCAACGTCTCCGTCGCCCTGAGCGGCGACATGGACGAGGTCCACTACTCCGGCTCCAACGCCAACGTCCTGCCGACCGACACCACCAAGAACACGGTGTTCGCGTTCGCCAAGGAGTACGGAATCGAGTCCGCCGAGCAGTTCGGCATCCACCTCGCCCGCCACTTCGTCACCTCGCAGGAGCCGATCCACCGCGCCCGGATCCGCATCGAGGAGTACGCCTGGGAGCGGATCGAGACCTCCGACGCCAATTCCAAGTTCATCGGGGCGGACGAGGTCAAGCACTCGTTCGTGAAGAAGGGCCAGGAGACCCGGCTGACGCAGATCACCTATGACGGCTCGTCATGGGAGGTCGTCTCGGGCCTCAAGGACCTGACGGTGATGAACTCGACCAACTCCGAGTTCTGGGGCTACGTCAAGGACAAGTACACCACCCTGCAGGAGGCGTACGACCGGATCCTGGCGACCTCGGTCTCCGGCCGCTGGCGGTTCAACTGGACCGACGACGAGCAGAAGATGCCCAACTGGGAGAAGTCCTACGAGCAGGTGAAGAAGCACATGCTCCAGGCCTTCGCCGAGACCTACTCCCTCTCCCTGCAGCAGACGCTGTACCAGATGGGTGCGCGCATCATCAACAACCGCAGCGAGATCGACGAGGTCCGCTTCTCGCTGCCGAACAAGCACCACTTCCTGGTCGACCTGGAGCCCTTCGGGCTCAAGAACGACAACGAGGTCTACTTCGCCGCCGACCGGCCCTACGGCCTGATCGAGGCGACCATCCTCCGGGACGGCTGCGAGCCGAAGATCCCGGTCGACATGACCAACCTCTGACGCGGGACGCGTGTCCCCGGAGCCGCGCACCGGGCCGAGGACACGCCACACCGGAGGGAACACCATGGCACAGCCTGCGAAGGGGTCGGCCCACGCCCCCTGTTCCACCCCGCCGGTGCACACCGAGGACGCCGTCACGTCCGTGCACCCGGTGGACGAGAAGCTCCACCCGACGCGGCTCGTCCCCGCCGCGCTCCAGATCTGCGAGCGCCGCACCGGCGCGAGGACCATCACCCGGGGCCTGCGCACCGACGGCATCGCCACCCTGCTCGGCCCGGTCATCGGCGGCTTCCCCACCTCCGCCTTCGCCCAGAACGTCGGCGTCGTCCCGCTCACCCGGGTGCGCAGCCGCTGCGTAGTCGCCGTCGCCGGCGGCGCCCTGCTGGTCCTCGGCGTCTTCCCGGTGCTCGGCGCGGTCGTCTCCCTGGTTCCCATGACGGTGCTCGGCGGCGCGGGCATCGTGCTCTTCGGCTCCATCGCTGTCAGCGGCATCCGTACGCTGTCCGGGGCGGGCCTGGACGACAGCTCCAACATCATCCTGGTCGCCGTGGCGCTCGGCGCCGGCATCATCCCGCTGGCCGCGCCGCCCTTCTGCGCCGATTTCCCGGCCTGGGCGCAGACCGTGCTCGGCTCGGGCGTCAGCGTGGGCGCGCTCGCCGCCGTTCTGCTCAACCTGTTCTTCCACCACCTCGGCACCCGGTGCGGGCAACCCGCCCCGGCACTCAAATCCTCCTAGGGTCCTGCCGTGCCCTCCTTCGTGGACGAGACCCCGTCCACGGACCGCCACTGAAAGACAAGGAAGCGCCATGGCACCTTCGGCAGCCCAGCGCATCGTCATCGAGAACTGTGCGATCGCGACCGTGGACGCGGGCGACACCGAGTACGCCTCCGGACACCTGGTCCTCGCCGGCAACCGCATCGAGTCCGTCGGCGCGGGCCAGGCCCCCGACGGCCTGGAGAACGTGGTGCGCCGGATCGACGGACGCGGCCATCTGGCCACGCCCGGCCTGGTCAACGCCCACCACCACTTCTACCAGTGGATCACCCGCGGCCTCGCCACCGACCACAACCTGTTCAACTGGCTCGTCGCGCTCTACCCCACCTGGGCGCGCATCGACGAGCAGATGACGTACGCGGCCGCACAGGGATCCCTCGCCACGATGGCCCGCGGCGGTGTCACCACCGCCATGGACCACCACTACGTCTTCCCGCACGGCACCGGCGACCTGTCCGGCTCGATCATCCGGGCCGCCGCCGAGATGGGCGTGCGGTTCACGCTGGCCCGCGGCTCGATGGACCGCAGCGTGAAGGACGGCGGCCTGCCGCCGGACTTCGCCGTGGAGACGCTGGAGGGTGCGCTCGCGGCGACCGAGGAGACGGTGAGGATGCACCACGACGCCTCCTTCGACGCCATGACCCAGGTGGCCGTGGCCCCCTGCTCCCCGTTCTCGGTGTCGACCGAACTACTCAAGCAGGGCGCCGAGTTGGCCCGCCGACTGGGCGTGCGGCTGCACACCCACGGCTCGGAGACCGTGGAGGAGGAGAAGTTCTGCCACGAGCTGTTCGGCATGGGTCCGACCGACTACTTCGAGTCCACGGGCTGGCTCGGCGAGGACGTGTGGATGGCGCACTGCGTCCACATGAACGACTCCGACATCGCCGCCTTCGCGCGGACCAAGACCGGTGTCGCCCACTGCCCGTCCTCCAACGCCCGCCTCGCGGCCGGCATCGCCCGCGTCCCCGACATGCTGGCCTCCGGTGTCCCGGTCGGCCTCGGCGTCGACGGCACCGCTTCCAACGAGTCCGGCGAACTCCACACCGAGCTGCGCAACGCCCTGCTGATCAACCGGCTCGGCGCGCACCGCGAGGCCGCGCTGAACGCCCGCCAGGCGCTCCGGCTCGGCACCTACGGCGGCGCGCAGGTCCTCGGCCGGGCCGACCAGATCGGCTCGCTGGAGCCCGGCAAGCTGGCCGACGTCGTGCTGTGGAAGATGGACACCCTCGCCCACGCCTCCATCGCCGACCCGGTGACCGCGCTGGTCTTCGGTGCGGCGGCCCCGGTCACCGCGTCCTTCGTCAACGGCGAGCAGATCGTCGCGGACGGCCGCCTGACGACCGTCGACGAGGACGCCATCGCCCGCTCCACCCGCGAGGAGGCCCAGCGCCTCGCCCGGATCAGCGCCCAGGCCTGATCCCCACCCACACGCCGGTGGGCCGGCCGCGCCAACGCCCGGCCCACCCGACACCTTCGGCGAACCCGCCCGCAGCGGGGTCCGCCGAACCCCTGGGCGACCGCCCCCAGCGGCCCGCCGACAAACCTGGCGGTCGCCCCGTAGGGGCGGTTCACCCAAGGCCTCGGAAAGCGGCCCCGCGGCCGGTTTGCCGACAGCCCCGGCGGCTGACCCGCAAGGGCCCGTCGCCGGAGCACCAGGCGGGCCGGACCATGCGGCCGGCCTGCCGGACAACACGGCGGTCGTCTCTCGTGGGTGGCCTGCCGGACGACTTGGCGGTCGTCTCTCGCGGCGGGCCTGCCGGACGCCTTGGCGGTCGCCCCTCGTGGGTGGCCCGCCAGAACACTTGGCGGTCGCCCCGTACGGGTGTTGGCCACAGGTCTCGGCAGGTCGGGCCATGCGGCCGGTCTGCCGGAGGACTTGGCAGGTTGCCCTGTACGGGCGGCGTGCCGGAAGACGCGGCGGTCGGCCCCTGTGGCCGGCTCGCCGGAACGCTCCGGTCGGGAGGGACGGCTCCCGACCGGGGTCCGTGGACCCGAGCGGGGCCCACGGCAGCCGTCTCCGGGGCGCGTGTGGAAGCACGCGCCCCGGAACGGTCACCGCTCGAACCGCTCAAGCGCCACCCCGTCCCGGTCCCGCACGACCACACGCACCACCTCCATGAAACCCACGTCGACCCTGCGTCGACGGCGACGTGTTACCCGACCGGAGGAGCCGCCGTGGCCGCCCACCCTGTTGACGAGAAACTCCCCGCCCTCAAAATGGCGACCAGCGGCCTGCAGCATGTGGCCGCCATGTACGCGGGAGTCGTCGCCCCACCCCTGATCGTCGGCGCGGCCGTAGGCCTGTCCGGCAAAGACCTCACCTTCCTCACCGGAGCCTGTCTGTTCACCGCCGGGCTCGCCACCTTCCTGCAGACCCTCGGGTTCTGGAAGATCGGCGCCCGCCTGCCCTTCGTCAACGGCGTGACCTTCGCCGGCGTCGCCCCCATGACGGCGATCGTGGCGTCCGCGAAGGACAAGTCCGACGCCCTGCCGATGATCTTCGGCGCGGTCATCGTCGCCGGTCTCCTCGGCTTCGTCGCCGCGCCCTTCTTCAGCAAGGCCGTCCGCTTCTTCCCGCCCGTCGTCACCGGCTCGGTCATCACCCTGATCGGCGTCTCCCTGCTCCCGGTCGCGTTCAACTGGGCCCAGGGACCGAACCCCGCCGCGCACGACTACGGCTCGACGGCCAACCTCACCCTGGCCGGCATCACCCTCCTCATCGTGCTGCTGCTGCGCCGCTTCACCCGCGGCTTCGTCAAGCAGGTCGCGGTCCTGCTCGGCCTGATCATCGGGACGCTCATCGCGATACCCTTCGGCGTCACCGACTTCAGCCCCGTCGCACACTCCGCCGTCGTGGGCTTCCCGACCCCGTTCCACTTCGGCACCCCGACCTTCCACATCGCGGCGATCCTGTCGATGTGCGTGGTGATGGTCGTCTCCATGACGGAGTCCACCGCCGACATGCTGGCGCTCGGCGAGATCGTCGAACGCCCCGCGGACGAGAAGACCATCGCGGCCGGCCTGCGCGCCGACACCCTCGGCTCCGCCATCAGCCCGCTGTTCAACGGCTTCATGTGCAGCGCCTTCGCCCAGAACATCGGCCTCGTCGCGATGACCAGGATCCGCAGCCGCTTCGTCGTCGCCGTCGGCGGCGGCTTCCTCGTCCTGATGGGCCTGTGCCCGATGGCCGCCTCCCTCATCGCGGTCGTGCCCCGCCCGGTCCTCGGCGGCGCCGGCATCGTCCTGTTCGGCTCCGTCGCCGCGAGCGGCATCCAGACCCTGGTCCGGGCCGGCCTGGAGAAGGACAACAACGTCCTGATCGTCGCCGTCTCCCTCGCGGTCGGCATCGTCCCGATCACCGCGCCGGACTTCTACCACGCCTTCCCCGAGACCGCGAGGATCGTCCTGGACTCCGGCATCTCCACCGGCTGTGTGACGGCCGTCGTCCTCAACCTCCTCTTCAACCACATCGGCAAGGGCAAGGAGGCCGAGGACGTCACGCACCCGATGGAGGCGGGACAGGAACTCACACCCACCCACTGAACTCCCCTGTGGGGCACGGCGATCGCCGTGCCCCGCACGGGAGTGTGCGGCACTCTTGGACCATGAACGAGTCCGGCCGGGTCGAGGCCTTCAGCGACGGCGTGTTCGCCATTGCCATCACCCTGCTCATCCTGGAGATCAAGGTCCCCAAGGCGGGTGAACACGGCGGCCTGTGGCACGCGCTGGGCGCGCAGTGGCCGTCGTACGCCGCCTACGCGGTCAGCTTTCTGGTCATCGGCATCATGTGGGTCAACCACCATCAGGTGTTCAGCTATGTCGCCCGGGTGGACCGCACGCTGATGTTCCTCAACCTTCTGCTCCTGATGGTGGTGGCCGCGGTGCCGTGGCCGACGGCCATGCTCGCGGAGTATCTGCGCGAGGACGCCGCCTCGCACGCGGCGGCCGCGGTCTACAGCCTGGTCATGGTCGCCATGGCCCTCGCCTTCCAGGCCCTGTGGTGGCACCTCACCCGCACCGGCCACCTCTTCGACGCGCGCGTCGACACCACGGCGGCCCGGGCGACCCGTGCCCGCTTCGCCCTTGGCTCCCTCGGCTACCCGGTCACGGTGGGCCTGGCCTTCGTCTCGGCCCCGCTCACCCTGGCCGCGCACGGCCTGCTCGCCCTCTACTACGGCTTCAACCAGATCGCGGTACCGACGCACCAGGACCCGGACCCGGCCACGCCATGAGGTTCGCCAGCAGCTCCGCCTGCTCGGTCGCGTCGTCCAGGGCGTGGTGGGTGTGCCGGCGCCGGGACAGCGACTCCCGCGGCATCGTGCCCTTGGCCACCGCCCGCAACGGCAGCCCGGCCTTGGTGGCGTACAGCGTCTTCATGTCCAGGCAGCCGGAGTGCCCGAAGGGACTCTCGCCGGTGAAACGGATCAGATACCAGTACAGGAACGTCCAGTCGTACGACGCCGGATACCCGCACATCACCGGCTGCGTGCCCGCACTCACCTGCCGTACCCAGACGCTGAACTCGGCGAGCGCGGCGCCCGGTTCGGTGCCCTTTGCCATCAACCGGTCCCGGTCCAGGCCGCTCACCGCCAGCGCCTCGGGGACGAACTCGCCGGAGATCGGCCGCGGTTCGCGGTAGAAGGTCCGCTCTTCCGGATCCGCCGGGGTGAAGCCGTCGGCATCCTGCGTGCCGGCCACGGCCGCGCCGATGCTCAGCATGGAGTACGGCCCCGGGATCGGCCCGTCGGCCTCGATGTCGACGGAGATGCAGCGGCTGGGCTTGATGCGTCGTGCGGGCATGGTCCCGCAGCATCGCAGTCACGGCCGCCGCCGCGCATCCCGTTTCAGGCGCGCCACCGCATGCGGGCGGCCACCCGGATTCAGGCGCGCGGGCCCACCTGGCAGCGCGTGGCCGCGGGCGGCCGGCCGGCCCGGACCTTCCGGGAGTGGGCCGAGGACCACAAAAGGCCTTCGGCGCGGGCTGAAGCGCCCGCCGGTGTCACCGGCTCCGCGGCCGCAGCACCGCACCCGCCAGGACCAGTGCGGCCACCGCGATCCCGGTCGCCACCCGGAACGCCAGCCGGTAGCCCTCCGCCGAGGCCGGGATCAGCTCCGCACCCCGGTCGAGCAGAGTGCCGGTGCGGCTCGCCGCCAGCGTGCTCAGCACCGCCAGGCCCAGCGAACCTCCCACCACCTGCGTGGTGTTGAACAGCCCGGACGCCAGACCCGCGTCCTCCTCCCGCGCCCCGGACATCGCGAGCCCGGTCAGGGCCGGCATCGCCGCGGCGAACCCGGCGGAGAGCAGCAGCAGCGGCGGCAGCACGTCCACGGCGTAGGAGGCGCCGACCGGTGCACGGCTCAACAGGGCCATACCGGCGACGATCAGCGCCAGACCGGCGAGCAGCACCCGGTACGGGCCGTACCGGGCGACCGTGCGCGCGGACAGGCCCAGCATCAGCAGACCGATCGCGACCGGCGCCGGAAGGAACGCGGTGCCGGTCGCCAACTCGCCGTAGCCCAGCACCCTCTGCAGATACAGGGCGCCGATGAACTGGAAGCCGTACATCGTGGCGATCATCAGCACCTGCACCGTGTTGGCGCCGGTCAGCAGCCGGGAGCGGAACAGACGGGGCCGCAGCAGCGGGCGGGCCGCCCGGGCCTGGCGCAGGGTGAACGCCGCGAACAGGGCGAGCGCGAGGACCGAGAGCAGTGCGGTGCCGGCCGGGGTGCGGCCACCGGCGCCGACGACGACGTACACCGTGAGCATCAGCGCGCCCGTGACCAGCGCGGCTCCCGGATAGTCGGCGCCCCTGCCGAGCCCGGCGCCGCGCTCCGGCGCGAGCACCCGCACCGCCGCCAGCCAGGCGACCACCCCGATGGGGAGGTTGATCAGGAAGATCCAGTGCCAGTTCAGGGCTTGCGTCAGCGCGCCGCCGAGGAAGGTGCCGAGCGCCCCGCCCGCCGCGCCGACCGCGCTGAACGCCGCGATGGCGCGGGCCTGTTCCCGTGGCTCCGGGAAGAGCGCGACCAGCATGCCGAGGACCACGGCCGACGCCATCGCCCCGCCGGCCCCCTGCAGCGCCCGCGCCGCGATCAGCAGCCCCTGACTCGTGGCCACCCCGGCCAGCACCGAGGCCGCGGTGAAGACGGCCAGCCCGGTGGCGAACATCCGCTTGCGGCCCACCAGGTCGCCGAGCCGGCCCATCAGCAGGAGCAGTCCGCCGAACGCGATCAGATAGGCGTTGACGACCCAGGCAAGACCCGGCCCGCTGAAGCCGAGGTCGTTCTGGACGGCCGGCATCGCCACTGTGACGATGTTGCCGTCGAGGATCGTCATCAGCGTTCCGGCGCACAGCACGGCGAGAGACGTCCAGCGGGAGTACGGTCGTGGGGATGTCACCGGCGTCGGTGACGGGCTGTTCTCGATGACGGCCGACATGGCTACCCCGTTCCTCATGCTCACCTTGGTGCACGACTTGTAACGGGGACTATCGTGAGTGACCATGGAGGCCGGCGTAAGGAGGCAGTCCGATGTCCCGAAGGAACACCGGTGTTACCGTCCAGGCAGTGAACGCGCAGGCCTGCCCGGTCCGCGAAGTTCTTGACAGGGTGGCCGGGAAATGGAGCGTGCAGATCCTCGTCGCCGCCTCGCACGGGCCCATCCGGTTCACCGAACTGGAGCGCGGCATCGAGGGCATCAGCCGCCGGATGCTCACCCTCACCCTGCGCAACCTGGAACGCGACGGACTGGTGACCCGCACGGTGCACCCGACCGTGCCCCCCAAGGTGGAGTACGAACTCACGCCGGTCGCCCACGAGTTGAACGACACCCTGCAGCGGCTGACCGACTGGGCCGAGCGGAACCGCATGTACATCGCCGAGGCGCGGGCGGCCTACGACGTCGAGCACCGGCCCGAGCTGCTCGACGCCTAGGCCGGCGGGGCCTACAGGCCGAACAGGGCGAGGTCCGTCGTCAGCTCCTTGAACACCTCCCGCGGGTCGGCGACCAGCTTGCGCTCCTTGAGATCCAGCAGGCCGCCCACCGCGCTGACCTCGGCCGCCAGGGTGCCGTCGGTCTTGCGTATCTCCTGCGCGATCCGGAAGGTCTTGCCGCCGCCCCACTCGAACGCACAGGTCACGTCGACCTCGTCGCCGGCGAGCAGTTCGCGCCGGAAACGGAGCGTCGTCTCCAGCGCCACCGGCCCCACACCCCGGCCCACCAGCCGGGCCTGGCTGATGCCGGCCGCCTGGAGCAGCGACCAGCGGGCGTGCTCCGCGTAGTTGAGGTACGCGGACTGGTTGAGGTGTCCCTGGGTGTCGGTCTCGTAGCCGCGGACGGTCACACGGACGGAAAACGGTTCGGCCACTGCTTGCCCTTCTCGCATGCGAATATCCGGTCGATCGATCTTGGCATGCCGCTCACACCCGGCGCGGCGAGGCCAGCAGATAGCGCACCCTCGTGCGCGGTTCGGTGTACTCGCCGGACTGCCAGCCCGCGCGCTCCAGCGTGGCCGCGCAGGCCGCCAGGCCCTCCGTGTCCGCCGCGTACACGGCGACCGCCTCCGGCTGCGGGGTCGCCCGCACCCGGTAACCGTCCGCGCTCCCGCTCGCCGGACGGTGCCCGGCCGCCTCCAGGGCCAGCGCCGCCGCCCGCACCAGATGTGTGCGCTCCCAGCCGCACGGCCGGTCCACCGCGCCGTCGGGGTTGGTCATCCGGCGCAGCTCCAGCAGCCCCTGCCAGGCGCTGTGCACCGCACGCAGCCGCGCCGGAGTCTGCGCGGGCGGCTCCTCCTCGCCGCCGACCCGCGCCGCGAACACCCCCGCGTCCGCCGCGGGCTCCGCCGGCTCCGCCTCGGACACCGCTCCCGGGGGCTCCGCGTCCCGTATGCGATGCCCTGCCGGGGTCAGGAAGTGCTCGTGCGGCGGCCTCGGGTGCCGGAAGGCCAGCCCCCGCTTCACCAGCGCCGCCAGCTGCGCCTCCGTACCGCGCAGCCGCCCGGTCACCGGATCGGCGGCCTCGATCACCCGCCGCTGCGCGGCGGTCGGCGGTCGGCTCACGGCGCGCTCCTCCCCGTCTCCTGCCCTGTCCTGGGCCGCCCGTCGGACGGCCCATTCGCAGAGTACGGCCGGGGTCCGACAACGCGGCCGTCGCCCGTGTCCAGGCCCCGTGCCCGGGGCCTACTCCCGCGGCCGGATGTTCCACCCCGCCACCACCGGCCGCTCGTGCTCCGTGCCCAGCCGGCACAGGGTTCCGGTCGCCAGCTGGAACAGGGCCCCGTGCTGGGGCGGGAGGCCGAGGCGGCGGGCGGTGAGGACGCGGAGGAAGTGGCCGTGGGCGATCAGCACGACGACGCCCTCGGTGTTGGCGAGGGCGGCGTCGACCTTGCCCAGCATCCGGTCGGCGCGCTCGCCGACCTGCTCCGGGGTCTCGCCCGGATGCTCCGGCGGCCCCGGTGCGACCCCGTCCGTGAACAGGAACCAGCCCGGCCGGCTCCGCTGGATCTCCACGGTGGTGACGCCCTCGTACCCGCCGTAGTCCCATTCGTGCAGATCGGCATCGACCCGGGCGTCCGGGATCCCGATGAGCTCGGCGGTCTCCCGGGCCCGCTGCAGTGGGCTGACGAACGCGGCCCCGATCCGGTGCGAGCGGATCAGCGGCACCAGCCGCCGCGCCTCCTCCCGCCCGTGCTCGGTGAGGGGTACGTCGGTCCAGCCGGTGTGCCGCCCGGACCGCGACCACTCGGTCTCACCGTGCCGGACGAGAAAGAGGTCACCCACGTCAGCGCCTTCCCGCCTTCCCACTCGCCTGTCAGCACCGTGTCACAGGGCGGCGGCCGCCCGCAGGACGGACTCGGCCAGACGGCCGTTCTCCAGGGCGGCGCCCACACCGGAGGGGAAGGCGAACCGGCGCCGGGTGTAGGCGTAGGCGATGCCGTTCGCCGGGTCGGCGAAGCCCAGCGAGCCGGTCGCGCCGCTGTGCCCGAAGGTGCCGGCGCCGAGGAACGGGTAGAGCGCCGGGGTGTACTCGAAGCCGCGCGCGAAGTGGTCCTCGCTGCCGGTGACCAGGTCCGGCCCGCCCGGCGTGCGCAGCGCGCCGAACAGGGCCGCGGTCGCGGGCGTGAGCAGCGGCGGCCGGCCGTCCACGGTGCTGATGGCGGCGGCGAACATCCCGCCGACCCCGCGCGCGTTGCCCACCCCGCCCGAGGACGTCGGCCCGAGTGCCTTCACCCGGGGGTGATTGCCGAAGGCCACCAGGTCGGTCGGCTCCGGCCCGTGCGCGTTGAAGGCCATGCCCCGGATGCTGTCCGGCGCCGCCGCCCGCTCCTTCAGCAGCGCGGCCTCCTCCGGGGTCGGCACCAGCGGCTGCACGTCCACCCAGCGCGGCTCCGCCTCGGCCGGCATGCCCAGGTAGTAGTCCAGTCCGTACGGCGCCCGGATCCGCTCCTCGTACAGCTCCTGGATGGACCGGCCGGTCACCCGGCGCACCACCTCGCCGGTGAGGGCGCCGATGACGAAGGCGTGGTAGCCCCAGGCGGTACCCGGCTCCCACAGCGGCGTGCGCCGTGCCAGCCGGGCCGCGGTGATCCGGTCGTCGGCCAACTCCTCGATGGTGAAGGGCTGTTCGGCGTCGCTGACGAGTCCGGCCCGGTGCTCCAGCAGCTCGCCCAGCGTCAGCCGCTCCTTGCCGTGGACGCCGAACTCGGGCCAGTAGGCGGCGACTTCACGGTCCAGGCCGAGCACCCCCTCCTGCACCAGCAGGGCGACGACGAGGTGCGCGGCGCCCTTGGCGATGGAGTACAGGGTCGTCAGCGAGTCCCCGTCGATGCCGTCCCCGCCCCACAGGTCCACCACGCGCCGCCCGTGGCGGTACACCACGAGCTGCGCGCCCGGATCGTCCCGCTCCTCGGCGAGCACCGCCGCGAACTCCTCGCGTACGCCCTCGAATCCCTCTGCGACCGTTCCGTGCACGTCGATCGGCATGCGTCGTTCCCCCTGTCCGATGATGGCCAACGGAGATCCTCAACGGACGGCCGCCGCCGGGCATTCCCCGATCCCGTACCGCCGTTCAGCGCACGTGCGGTGTGCGTCGCGGCGCCGCCATCGACACCGTCTCGCCGCAGGCGTCGATCGCGACGGCCCCGCGGTGCGCGTCCGTGACGGGGACGACGGCCGCGCGGGAGTCGTGCGGCGCCCGGACCACCACCTCGCGCTGCCGTACGCACCAGTCGCCCGCGCCGCTCGTGCCACCGGGCGTGTACGTGAGGTCCACGGTGACCGACGCCTTCGCGGGCAGGGCGACGGCGGCAGGGTGCCCGTGCCCGGTGCCCTCGATGCTCTCCGCCTTGCCGTTGTGGATCTCGAGCCCCGGATAGCCGTCGAACACACAGGCTCCCGGACCCTTGTTGACGGCGGTCAGCCGTGCGTGGGCCCGGCCGGTGCCCCGCTCCGTGCCGGGCACGGCCAGCGTCCAGGCCAGCGAGGCGGTACGGCACGGCGGCGCGGCCGTGCCCTCGGCGGTGGTGGTGGTCGTCGTGCCGCAGGCCGTCAGGGTCAGGCCGGCGGTGAGGACGGCGAGGCCGGTGGTCAGCCGGGTCGTCGCGCGCATCGTTCCCCCTGAGGTGTCGTCGCGTCGGTCAGGTGCCGGGCGGGACCAGCGTGTTCTCGGTGCCGAGGGCCTTGGCACCGGTGTCGGCGTAGAGCGAGGTCTCGCCGTCGGACCAGCGCACGACCAGGTCGTTGCCGGTGTGGTCGGCGGTGAGGTCGCCGGTGGTCAAGACCTGGGCGTGCTGCCAGGTGCCGTTCGGGCCGAGCAGCCGGGAGCGGGTGCCGGGCCCGGCGGCCGAGACGCCCGTGCAGCTGTCGAGCGAGCCGTCGGACCAGCGCACGAGCAGGTCAGCGCCGGCCGTGCCCTTGAGGGCCGCACCGGTGAGCAGCGCGGCCTTGGTCCAGGTGCCGTTCGCCGCCAGGATCCGCTTTCCGGTGCCGAAGGAGCCGGAGCGGATCCCGGTGTACAGCATCAGGCTGCCGTCGGACCGGCGCGCCAGCAGATCGGTCGCGCCCCGGGCGCCGTGGAACTGCCCGGCGGTGAGCTGTACGGCGTTCCTCCAGTCGGAGTCGGGCTTCGCCATCTGCACCTCGCGTCCCACTCCCGAGGCGCCGAGGTCCGGATAGAGGGTGACCTCGCCGTCGGACCAGCGCACCAGCAGGCCCGGCCGGGTGCCGCCGAAGGTCCCGCCGGTGATGCTCCGGGCGTGCGTCCAGGTGGAGTTGGCCTGCAGCAGCCGCTTCTCGGCCCCGAACCCGCCCTGTCCGTCCCCGGGATACAGCGTGACCCCGCCGTCGGACCACACGACGAGCAGATCGCCGAGGTGGTCGCCGGTGTAGTCGGCGCAGGCCAGCAGCGCGGCCTTCCGCCAGCGGGCCGCGCCACCGGGCAACTGCAGGCCCTGGTACGGCGGCAGGTCGCTCGGCGGGTCCTGGTTCGCCACCGCGTCGGCGAGGAGGTTCGCGGCGTCGTCGCCGAACGCCGGGGCGTAGCTGATGTAGTCGACGTTCGCGTCGTTGCCGCCGCCGTTGTAGCCGCCGAGGTCGCCGATGACGTGGCCGGTGCGCGCGTCGTCCTTGTAGTCGGTGATCCACGGGCTGCCGGACACGCCGCCGTAGTAGCCGCCGCAGGTCATCGACATCTGCCGGTAGCCGGGGAGTTGCCCGGTCAGCACGGTGCACTTGACGGCGCGCCCGGTGCTGTTGTGCCGGTAGGAGGGGTAGCCGACGACGGTCACGTTCCTGTGCGTGTAGCCGTTCGCGCGGGTGAAGGTCAGTCCGCCGCCGACCGCGTCCTGGAGGCTCTGGCCGCGCTGGTTGGCCGAGACCCGGGCGAACGCGGTGTCCAGGTCCGACGCGGGCTTCTTGGTGGTCGTGGACCCTCTGTCGGGCACATACCGGGGGTCGATGAAGATCCGCTGGATGTGGAAGATGCCGTACGGCTGCCGGTCGGGCCCGGCCCCCTTCACGAAGTTCGGGACGAAGACATAGTCGCCCTTCATGTTCAGCGCGCAGTGGGCCGCCGTGAGGACGATGCTCCGCGCCGGGGTGTCGATCACACTGCCGGTGCAGTGCCAGGTGGTGCCACCGGGCCCGTCCGACCCGAAGAAGGTTCCGATCAGCCGGCTCCCGCCGAACATCGTGCCCTGCGGCCGGCCGGCCGCCGCGACCGGCTGCTCCGGCCCGCTCGGCGTCACCCGCGCCGCGTCCAGCGGCCGGGCGTCCGCCATGCGCTGCGCGGTCCAGAACCGCGCGGCCTGCCGGGCCTCCTGCCCGGCGGCCGGACCCGGCGGCGAAGGCGGCGCCGCCTGCGCGGCCGGCGCCGCGAGCCCGGCCGCCGCCCCGCACACCATGGCCACGGCCACGGCCGTCCAACGTATTCGGTACCCCAACGACACTGCTCCCCCTGGTCTGTCGGAACCGGGCCAGGGGGAACGCCCGTACGGCGCTGGTCAGGCGCGCGGTCGACGTCGTGCAAGACCCCGTGGATCCCCCGGGCACGCCTGCTGCCGGAAGGACAGCAGACCCACGCGATCTTCGCACAGGTCTGCGGCCGTCTTCCCGGACGGCCCGGCACTCCGCATCGAGGCCGTGGATTCCCGCGCCGACACGGTCCGGCGCGAGGGAGTGACGGGGCGACGGTTACTGCCGGTACCCGCCGAGGAAGCGTCCGATCCGGCCGATCGCCGCCTCCAGGTCCTCCGCGTGCGGGAGGGTGAGGATGCGGAAGTGGTCGGGGGAGGGCCAGTTGAAGCCGGTGCCCTGGACCACCTGGATCTTCTCGCGCAGGAGCAGGTCGAGGACGAACTTCTCGTCGTCGTGGATCTTGTGCACCTCGGGGTCGATGCGCGGGAACGCGTACAGCGCGCCCTTGGGCTTCACGCAGGACACGCCGGGGATCTCGTTCAGCTTCTCCCAGGCGATGTTGCGCTGCTCGTACAACCGGCCGCCGGGCAGGGTCAGTTCGCGGATGGACTGGCGGCCGCCGAGCGCGGCCTGGATGGCGTACTGGGCGGGCGCGTTGGCGCACAGACGCATGGAGGCCAGCATGGTCAGGCCCTCCAGATAGTCCCTCGCGTGCTGCTTGGGGCCCGTCACCACCAGCCAGCCGGAGCGGAAACCCGCCACCCGGTACGTCTTCGACAGGCCGCAGAAGGTGAGGACGACCAGGTCGGGGGCGAGGGCGGCGGCCGAGTGGTGGACCGCGTCGTCGTACAGGATCTGGTCGTAGATCTCGTCGGCGAACACCATCAGGCCGTGCCGGCGAGCGAGGTCCAGGATGCCCTCGACGACCTCCTTCGGATACACCGCGCCCGTCGGGTTGTTGGGGTTGATGATGACCACGGCCTTCGTACGGTCCGTGATCTTCGACGCCATGTCGGCCAGGTCCGGGTTCCAGTCGGCCTGTTCGTCGCACAGGTAGTGCACGGCCTTGCCGCCGGCGAGGGTGGTGACGGCGGTCCAGAGCGGGAAGTCCGGCGCCGGGATGAGGATTTCGTCGCCGTCCTCGACCAGTGCCTGTACGGCCATGGAGACCAGCTCCGAGACACCGTTGCCGAGGAACACGTCGTCGACCCCGACCTCCAGGCCCAGGTTCTGATAGCGCTGGGCGACCGCCCGGCGGGCGGAGAGGATGCCGCGGGAGTCGCTGTAGCCGTGCGCCTGCGGCAGCATCCGGATCATGTCCTGGAGGATCTCCTCCGGCGCCTCGAAACCGAAGGCCGCGGGGTTGCCGGTGTTCAGGCGCAGCACGCTGTGCCCCGCCTCCTCCAGCGCGTTGGCGTGCTCGATCACCGGGCCGCGGATCTCGTAACAGACCTCGCTGAGCTTGTTCGACTGCCGGAACTCCATGCGCCCCTCCGGAAACTGGTGTTACTTGGTTTTACCAAGTGGACGCTTGGAAAGTCCAACATCTTGTCTAGACTGCGTCGCATGCCACCTCGCCGAAGCTACGACCAGTACTGCTCCGCAGCCCGCGCCCTCGACCTCGTCGGCGACCGCTGGACCCTGCTGATCGTCCGGGAGCTGCTGGCCGGTCCCCGCCGCTACACGGACCTGCACGCGGACCTGCCCGGCGTGAGCACGGACGTACTCGCCTCCCGGCTGAAGGACATGGAGCGCGACGGCCTCACGACCCGCCGGAGGCTGCCTCCACCCGGGGCGGCCTACGTGTACGAACTCACCGAGCGCGGGCGTGCGTTGCTGCCGGTGCTCCAGGCACTCGGGCGGTGGGGCGAGGCCGAGCTGGGGGAGCGGCGGCCGACCGACGCGGTCCGCGCCCACTGGTTCGCCCTGCCGCTGCTGCGGGGTCTGGAAGGGGAGGGGCTGGTCGAAGTCCGGCTGGAGGAGGGGGACTTCCACCTGTGCGTCGGCACGGAGGAGGGCCAGGTGTACGGTGACGGGCCGGCACCGGGGGAGCCCGACGCCCGCCTCACCGTGGACGCGGCGACCTGCGAGGCGGTCGCCCGGGGGGAGCTGGGCCTGAGGGACGCCGTACGCGACGGGCGGGTGACGGTGACCGGTGACGGCACACTGGCCAAGGCGCTGCGAGAGACGTGAGAACGGAAAAAGCGAAGGCCCGCCGGAGGCGGGCCTTCGCAACACGTCGGCTCACACGTTCGGCGGCACCCGCGACGGCCGACCGGACCCTCGCGTCAACGCATACCCGCCGATACCGGCGAGAGCCGCAAGCGCGCCCCCGATCGCGGTCCACACCCACCGGTCGGACCACCATCCGGAGGACCAGCCGTCGTCGGAGCCGAAGCTGGACAGCACCGCGGTCTTCGAACCGCCCCCGCCGTCCTTCGACTTGACGGCGATGCCGGGAACCAGCGGCTTGCCCAGCGAGCCGTCCGCCGCCGCCGCACCGCCGATGTCCCTGGAGTCGGCGCGGACCTCGACGCCGACCGGTTTGCCCAGGTCGGCGGAGCCGAGGTCCACGACCGTCAGCCGGATGTAGTACGTGCCCGGCAGCGGGTCGTCGGCCCAGGGCTCCGACCACCCGCGCACGGTCCGCAGGACGCAGGCCAGTTCGACGGAGGACGCGCCCTGCTCGGCCGTACGGCTCGCCGCGCCGTACTGGCAGGCCTGCCGGCGCCGCAGTCCGTCGTACACGTCGATCTGCCAGGTCTGCGCCCCGTGCGTGGCGGGCAGCTTCACCGTCGCCCTGACGGTGGGCCGCTGCCCGGTGTCCGCGGGGAACGACCAGTACAGGTAGTCACCCGTCGAACCGGAGGCCGTGGCCTGCTGCCCCTGCTCGATCTCCGTCGCCGTACGGAACGACGTGCCCGCCCGGGTGGGTGCCGTGCCGTCGGCGGAGGCACTGGGAGACGGGGAGGAGTCGGCCGCGGCCGGTCCGGCCGCCATCCCGAGCGCCAGCAGCGTGGCACCCAGCACACGTGTGATCCGCATCAGTTCGTCCTCCAGACCGAGACCCGCCAGCGCGACAGCCAGCCCCACAGCAGACCGGCGACGAAGCCGGCCAGCACCAGGGCGCCCAGCAGCCACCAGCCGCGCCCGAGGCCGAAGGAGGCCACGTCATGGTGCCCCGACGGCCCGTCCACGACATCGACCGTCAGTTCCAGCGGCAGACCCGGCGTGGTCTTCACGCCCGCCGCGGCCGAGAAGGAGCTGGTGACCTGGAGGCACACCGTCTCCGCCATCGCCGTGTCGTCGTCGCTCTCCGGCTTCGGATAGCGCAGACCCGTCGAGATGACGTCCGTACGGCCGTCACCGGCGGCCTCCCCGCGCACGATCTCCCGTCCGCGCACGGTCACCGCCCGCAGCAGCACCCCGTAGTCCGGGTTGACGGCGCGGTCGTCGGCCACGCTCACCGAGGCGCGCAGCTCCTTGCCCGGGTCGACGTCGACCTTGTACCAGCGCTGCTGCCCGAACTCCTCGCGGTCCGTGTACAACCCGGACCTCAGGGTCGGTGCCGTCGCGCACTGCGCGGCACCCTCCGTGGCCACCGGCGTCACCACCGGATCCGCCGCCCGGTCGACCAACTGGCCCACGCGGTCCGACAGTTCCTCCCTGTGCCGCACGTCGGTGTAGGTGCCGCCGGTGGCGTCCGCGATGCAGCTGAGCTGGTCGCGGGTCTTGGCGTCCGGCACCAGGCCGAGCGTGTCGATGGTCAGGCCGATGCCCTTGGCGGCTATCTCGCGGGCCACCTCGCACGGGTCGAGCGGCTGGCAGGTGTCCTCGCCGTCGCTGATCAGCACGATACGGCGGGTGCCGGTTCCGCCGTTCAGGTCGTCCGCCGCCTTCAGCAGCGCGGGGCCGATCGGCGTCCAGCCGGTGGGCTGCAGCGTGGCCACCGCCGTCTTCGCGTCGGTCCGGTTCAGCGGGCCGACCGGGTAGAGCCGCGCGGTGTCCTTGCAGCCCTCCTTGCGGTCGTTGCCGCGGTAGTTGGCGCCCAGCGTGCGGATGCCGAGCTGGACCTCCTGCGGGGTCGCGTCCAGCACCTCGTCGAACGCCTGCTTCGCCGCGGCCATCCGCGAGCCGCCGTCGATGTCCCGCGCCCGCATCGAACCGCTGACGTCCAGCACGAGTTCGACCTTGGGAGCGGCCTGTTCCGTCTCATCGGCGACGGCCCCGCCGGGGAACGCGATCCCGGCCGCCAGGGCGGCGAGCAGAGCACAGACGCCCGCCGCCAGCCGTTGTCTTGTGATCATCGCCGGATCTTATTGATCAGACGGGTCGTGCTCCAAAACGAGCGGGTTCGGCAGGGAGGTCCACTGGTCGCCCCGGGTCCGCGGGGACAGGCGCATCAGGGTCAACGCCTTCGCCGGCAGCGGCCCTTCGCACAGGGCGCGCAGGTCGGGGGTGTCCGGCAGGTCCGGTACGGCGGACGCCAGCGCCGTGCCCAGCGCCGGGCCGGAACCCGCCGTACCGGCCAGGGCGCCGGCCACCAGCGAGCCGAACAGCTTGCGGCGCAGGGCCGTTTCGTCGTCGGTGATCAGACGGCCGGTGAGCGGTGGCGGGGTGATGCCGTGCCGGGTCAGGCGGGCCGGGCTGATCCGGATGTCGGCCAGGTCGCGGTAGACCAGCCGCAGCGGGGTGCCGTCGGCCGACAGGATCACCAGCAGGTTCTGGCCGTGCGCCTCCAGGGCCACGCCGAGGTCGAGGAGGCGCAGTCCCACGGTCAGCGCCAGCCGGGCGAACGCGGCCAGCCACGCGGGGGAGCCGGGCAGGTCGGTCGTGGCGAGCGCGGCCACGGGGACGACCCGCTCGCCCGGACCGGCGTACGCCTCGGGCGACTCCCGCAGCAGCGCGGCCAGGTCGGGGGAGTGGGCCGAGACCGCGGCCGGCGTGCGGGTGACGTGCAGCAGTCCCCCGGAGCGTGCCGCCAGCTCCTCGCCGAGGGCGGACAGGGGCGCGGCGGCCCGGACCGAGTAGGGGGAGATGTCCCGCACGGAGGACGTCAGCCGGGCGCTGAGCGCGGTCTTCACGTGCGGGCCGTCCGGCAGCGCGAGGGTGCGCAGGGAGAGCAGCGGACGGGCCGGGCGCCAGGGGGCGTACGGCCGCTTCAGCACGTGGTCCGCCTGCCACGGGTGCACCGGCACCAGCAGCCGTTCGCCGTCCCGCAGCTCCCGCGGCCAGTCGCCGGTCACCAGGCACCCGTCCGCGGGGACCGCCACCGTCACCAGCTCCACCACCGGCCGGTGTTCCGGGCCGTACGCCAGCTGGTCCGCGACCGAGAAACCGGGCCGGGAACGGCAGCCCGGGTGGAACGGATGCCCGTCGGTCACCCGCTGCTCCCACTCCCAGTCCCTCCCCCAGCCTTCGGCCGGGGGGACCCCCACCGGCCACTCCTTCGGGTGATCCGCGTCGGCCCGCGACAGCGCCAACGAGGCGACGCTGTCGGCCAGTTCGGCCGCGAACGCGGCACCGTGCGGCACCCCCAGGGCGGCCATCAGCCCGGCCGGATCCGCATGGCGCTCCCGGTCCAGGCGGACGCCGGTGACATACGCGCTCGTGGCGTACGGGTCCGCGTGCGGCCCGTACAGCGTCCGGCCGTCGGCGAGCCGCAGCGCCAGGCTGTGCGCGCCGTGCACCCGGCCCGTGACCCACGGCAGCGGTTCATGGGCCAGCGCCCGCCACAGCCGGGTCAGCACCGCGGCGCGGGCACCCGGCAGCTCAGCCGTGAACCGGGGCAGCAGCCCGGGCCGGACGCCGGCCAGCTCCTCGGCGACCTGGGCCTCGGCGACCTGGGCCTCGGCGGCGGGGGGACGGTGCACGGTCGGCTCCTCGGGTACACACGGCACGGAGGACGATTGTCGGCGACGACAGACATACTGGTCGCGACCACCCCGGACGAAACGAATGGATCGCGTGGATTCCTCTCCCTCCTCCGGAGCACCCCCCACCGGATCCGTCGGCCCCCTGGCCGACGCCTACGCGGCCGCGCCCCTGCTGAACTGCCTGCTGCGCGAGGTGGCCGAGCCGCTCGGCCACCCCGGTGACCCGCGGGTCCACCGGCTGCCCAGCGGGCGGCTGCTGCGCGTGCGGGCCGGCCGGCGCCCCGCCGACCCCGAGGTGTGCGCAGCCGGGGCCTGGCACCGCGTCGGCCACTCCGAGCTGGTCAAACTGGTCGCCGAGGAGCTGCGCCGGCACACCGGGCTGCCGGGCGGCGACCTGCCCGCCGAAATGATCGACAGCAGGGACGCGGTCGCGGCCCTGCTCACCGCCCGCGCCCGGACCACGGCGCCCGCGGACCCGTATCTGCGCTCCGAGCAGTCCCTGATCACCGGCCACCCGTACCACCCGGCACCCAAGGCGCGCGGCGGCGGCCCGGTCGCCTCCTGGCTGCCGTACGCCCCCGAGGCGTACGCCCGCTTCCCGCTGGTGCTGCTCGGCGTCCGCGAGGACCAGGTGGCCGAGGAGGGCGACACGAGCGCCCTGGACTCGCTCGGCCCGGTCCCGCCCGGCTACCGGCTGCTGCCGGCCCACCCCTGGCAGCTGGATCTGATGGGCCGCGAGTTGGCGGAGGCCTTCGCCGACGGGCGCCTGCTCCGTCTCGGCACGACCGCCTTCGACACCTGGCCGACGGCGGCGATCCGCACGGTGTACGAGCCCCGGCGCGACCTGTTCCTGAAGTTCAGCCTGGACGTCCGCATCACCAACGACATCCGCCGCCTGTGGCGCCACGACCTGCGCCGACTGCGCCGCACCGACACGGCCGCCCGGCACGCCTTCGCGGCGATGGGTCGGCCCGCGGCCTGGCTGAGCGACCGCGGCTACCGCACGGCCGCGTTCGCCTTCGAGGAGCTCGCCGTCCTGGTCCGCGACGGCCTGCGCGGCCATCTGCTGCCGGGTGCCACCCCGCTGCTCGCCGCCGGCCTCGCCGAGGGCTTCGACGGCAGCCCGCTGGCCACCGCGGCCGACCCGGCGGCCTGGTGGGAGGCCTATCTGCGCCAGGTCGTGCCGCCCGCCCTCACGGCCTTCGACGACCACGGGGTCGTCCTGGAGGCCCATCTGCAGAACACCCTCGTCGCCGTGGACGCGGCCGGCACGCCCGTCCAGGTGCTCTACCGGGACGCCGAGGGAGCCAAGCTGCTGCCGGACGTGCCCCGGGCGGCGGGCTGGCAGCGGCTGGTGTACTGCCTGGTCGTCAACCACCTCACCGAGATCGCCGCCGCCCTCGCCGAACACCGTCCCGGACTCGACCCCTGGCCCGCCGCCCGCCGCGAACTCGCCCGGCACGACCTGCCCGAGATCCCCGCCCTGCTCACCTCGCCCACGCTGCCCGGCAAGACCAACCTGCTGCTGCGCTGGACCGGGGCGGACGGCGCGGACGCCCGCTACCTGCCGCTGCCGAACCCGCTGGCGGGCGGCTGACCCGGGCTCATCGGGCGGTGCCGAAGTCCTGGGTCCAGTAGCTGCCCGGCTGGGCGAGACCGACGCCGATCTCCTTGTACGAGCAGTTGAGGATGTTGGCCCGGTGTCCGGGGCTGTTCATCCAGCCCGCCATGACCTGCTCCGGGGTGGCGTACCCGTAGGCGACGTTCTCGCCGTAGGAGCTCCAGCTGTAGCCTGCCCGCGTGATGCGGTCGCCCGGGGACGAACCGTCGGATCCGGTGTGCGACATGTTCCGGTGGGCCGCCATGTCCGCGCTGTGGTCCTGCGCCGCCTTCGTCAGCTTCGCGTTCACGGTCAGGGGATGGCACCCCACCTTGGCGCGCTCGGCGTTCACGAGCTGCACGACGCGCGCGGTGGCCCCGGACGCGGTGGCCGTGGGCGTGGGCGTGGCCGTGGGCTTGGTGGTGCTGGGGGCAGCCGTCGTCCGGGGCTTGGGGGCCGTGGTGGGCTTCGTGCTGGTGCTCGGGTGAGCGGTGGGGCGGTGCGTGGGCGACGCGGTGGCCCGCGGCGTGCCGGTGTGGTGGTGGGCGTTGCGGTGGTGATGGGGGTGATGCCGGTGACCGTGGTGTTCCGGCTGCCCGGGCGTGCTCGTCGCGGCGACGTCGGCCCGGTCCTTGTTGCCGTACGGCCAGTCGGAACAGGCCAGGGCGACGGACGGCACGCCCACCACTCCCATGGCGACGGCGGCGACGACTATTCGCCGGTAGTGCTGCGTCTTGCGGTGCTTGGCCATTCCCTCAACCTCGCTTGGTGATCGCCGGGCGCTCATTTTCATGAGGGCTTCACAAGGAGCGCAAAGGGAGCTTCTACTAAGACGGCTCGTAGGCGCTGACGCCTCTTGTCAGGTGGCCACAGAGATGCCGGGTTCGCTTCCGCGATGTTTGCAGGTGCCTGGCGCCCTGTCAGGAGAGGTTCGATGGCGATGAATACGGCCACGTGCTGAGCGGACGCCGTGTCGTGGCCCGATGGGCGGTTCCGGTCTGCGGCAAGCCGGACAAATCCCATTTGTCATCGGGGCCGCGCCTACTATGCGGGACGCCTAGTTGCCGAGTCCGCTGTGATGGATGTCACGCTGCCGTGCCTCCGGCGGGCGGTGGCCCGCCGGAGGCACGGTGGTCAGCAGTCGGGGATGACGGTGCCGTTGTTGTCCTTGGCCTCGTCGTTGCCCCAGCGGGTGAGGTAGTAGGCGGAGACGTACTGGCTCGCGGGTCCGGTGTCGGGGTCGGTCTTCAGCCACCAGTGGTTGTAGGTCGTCTCTTCTCCGTCTCGCCGGCCAAGGGCGGGGCGGCGCCGAAGGGCGGCTTCCAGGTGCTGCGACAAACCCGCGCCTCGACCATGCTTGAGGCAGGGACACTCCTCCCCGGTTGTCACGCTTGGTTACTATGCTCACTTCATGCCGGAGGCCGGAAGCAAGGCGGCGCACCTGATCAGGGAGGCCTCCCTGGACTGCCCCGCGTCGGAGCTGGCCGTGGAGTATAAGACGAACAACCGTGGGGGCCTTGGAAAATGCTGAGAGAGGTCACCGCAACCCGCTACATCGCACCCCTGCGCTCCGGCGGCTCCGTCCCCGGGGTCGTGGAGGCCGACGACCTCGGCACCTACGTCGTGAAGTTCACCGGTTCGGCGCAGGGACACAAGGCGCTGGTCGCCGAGGTGATCGTCGGAGAGCTCGCCCGTGCGCTCGGCCTGCGCTTCCCCGAGCTGGTCCTCGTCCACTTCGACCCCGCGATCGCCGCCGGCGAGCCGCACCAGGAGGTGCGCGAGCTGCACGGCGCGAGCGCGGGCGTGAACCTCGGCATGGACCATCTGCCGGGCGCCCGTGACTTCACCCCGCAGATCGCGAAGGTCTTCCCGGTGGACGCGCTGGAGGCGGGCCGGATCGTCTGGCTGGACGCGCTGACCGTCAACGTCGACCGTACGGTCCACAGCTCCAACCTGATGGTGTGGCCCACGCTCGGCACCGTACCGCCCCGCCTGTGGCTCATCGACCACGGCGCCGCCCTGGTCTTCCACCACCGCTGGGACACCACGACCCCGGGCAAGAAGTACGACTTCCGCCATCACGCCCTCGGCCACTACGGCCCCGACGTCCGCGCCGCCGACGCCGAACTCGCCCCGAAGGTGACCGCGGACCTGCTGCGCGGGATCGTCGCCGAGGTGCCGGACGCGTGGCTCGCCGAGGACGCCGGCTTCGCGAGCCCGGACGACGTCCGCGCCGCCTACGTCGACTACCTCATGGCCCGCGTGCGCCTGTCGCGCGAGTGGCTGCCCACCGACTTCCCGGGCCGCGAGCAGCTCGCGGCCGAGGAGGCCGCCCGCGCGGCGAAGACCCGGGCGGGCCGCCCGGACTGGCTCAAACGCGTCCCCGACCTGCACGGCAAGCCGGCGGCGGAACAGGATTGGTCGGTGCACCTGGGATGAGGCACATCGGATGAGCCATCGCGTACAGATCGAGTACTGCACACAGTGCCGCTGGCTGCCCCGCGCGGCCTGGCTGGCGCAGGAACTGCTCACCACCTTCGAGGCGGAGCTGACCGAGCTGGCGCTCAGGCCCGGCACCGGGGGAGTCTTCGTGGTCCGGGTGGACGGCGAGGTGGTGTGGGACCGCAAGGAGCAGGGCTTCCCGGAGCCCACGGCGGTCAAGCGGCTCGTACGCGACCGAGTGGCCCCGGGGAAATCCCTGGGCCACTCGGAAGGATCCTCGTGAGCGTCAGCCCTTGAGCTGCTCGTACGCCGGCAGGGTGAGGAAGTCGGCGTAGTTCTCGTCCAGGGAGACCTTCAGCAGCAGGTCGTGGGCCTCCTGCCAGTGGCCGTCGGCGAAGGCCTGCTCGCCGATCTCCTGGCGGATGCCGGACAGTTCCTCGGCGGCGACCTTGCGGGCCAGCTCGGGCGTGGCCCTGTCGCCGTTCTCGAACTCGACGCCCGCGTTGATCCACTGCCAGATCTGGGAGCGGGAGATCTCGGCGGTGGCCGCGTCCTCCATCAGGTTGAAGATGGCGACCGCACCGAGCCCGCGCAGCCAGGCCTCGATGTACCGGATGCCGACCTGGACGGCGTTGACGAGACCGTTGTACGTCGGCTTCGCGTCCAGCGAGTCGATCGCGATCAGGTCGGCGGCCTCGACGTGGACGTCCTCGCGCAGCCGGTCCTTCTGGTTCGGCTTGTCGCCGAGGACCCTGTCGAAGGACTCCATGGCGATCGGGACCAGGTCAGGGTGGGCGACCCAGGAGCCGTCGAAACCGTCGTTCGCCTCGCGGTCCTTGTCGGCGCGGACCTTCTCGAAGGCCACCTTGTTGACCTCGGCGTCGCGACGGGACGGGATGAACGCGGCCATGCCGCCGATCGCGTGTGCGCCGCGCTTGTGGCAGGTGCGGACGAGGAGTTCGGTGTACGCCCGCATGAACGGGGCGGTCATCGTGACCGCGTTGCGGTCCGGCAGGACGAACCTGGCGCCGCCGTCGCGGAAGTTCTTCACGATGGAGAACAGGTAGTCCCAGCGTCCGGCGTTCAACCCCGAGGCGTGGTAGCGGAGTTCGTAAAGAATCTCCTCCATCTCGTACGCGGCCGTGATCGTCTCGATCAGGACGGTGGCGCGGACGGTGCCCTGCGGGACGCCGACGTAGTCCTGCGCGAAGACGAACACGTCGTTCCACAGGCGGGCTTCGAGGTGCGACTCGGTCTTCGGCAGGTAGAAGTACGGGCCCTTTCCGAGGTCCAGCAGCCGCTGGGCGTTGTGGAAGAAGTACAGGCCGAAGTCGACGAAGGCACCCGGGACCGGCGTGCCGTCGGCGTCGACCAGGTGACGCTCGTTCAGGTGCCAGCCGCGCGGGCGCATGACGACCGTCGCCAGCTCATCGTTCGGGCGCAGGGCGTAGGACTTGCCGGACTTCGGGTCGGTGAAGTCGATGCTGCGGGTGTAGGCGTCGATCAGGTTGACCTGGCCGAGGACGACGTTCTCCCAGGTGGGTGCGGAGGCGTCCTCGAAGTCGGCGAGCCAGATCTTCGCGCCCGAGTTGAGCGCGTTAATGGTCATTTTGCGGTCGGTGGGGCCGGTGATCTCGACGCGCCGGTCGTTCAGCGCGGCCGGGGCCGGGGCGACCCTCCAGGAGTCGTCCGCGCGGATCGCGGCCGTCTCGGGCAGGAAGTCGAGCGTGGAGGTGCGGGCGATCTCGGCGCGGCGCTCGGCCCGGCGGGCGAGGAGTTCGTCACGGCGCGGGGTGAACCGCCGGTGCAGCTCCGCCACGAAGGCGAGCGCCGCGTCCGTGAGGACCTCTTCCTGCCGGGGCAGAGGCTCGGCGTCGACGATGGCCAGCGGGGACGGCGCTGGTGCGGACATGAGCTGTCACTTCCTTCAGCGGTGGCACCGGGTGCCTAGTGGCACGAATGGGGCAATCAGCGCCGACTGTGCGGACGGGCGCTTCTGAACAGTGGATAGTAGTTTCCTCATTGTGGAACTTCAATGGTTTGTTGATGTCGAGATTCTCTGAGTCGAGGCAAGGTGGCGCCCAGTGCCACCCCTTTCACTCAAGGTGGCGCAGGTCGGCCTCGGTGTCGATGTCGTACGGCTCGGCCACGTCCGCGCACTCCACGAGCCGGATCCGCCCGGCGTTCTCCTTCAGGTAGTCCCGTGCCCCGCGATCCCCGGTGGCGGCAGCCGCGATGCCCGGCCAGTGGGTCGCGCCGAAGACCACCGGGTGCCCGCGCGTGCCGTCGTAGGCGGCCGAGACCAGCGATTTCTCGTCCTCGTAGGCGCCGAGCACCCGTGCCACGGCCGCCGGCCCGATGCCCGGCTGGTCGACGAGGCTCACCAGCGCGGCGCGCGCCCCCGTACCGGTCAGCGAGGCCAGTCCGGCCCGCAGCGAGGAGCCCATGCCCTCGGCCCAGTCGGGGTTGTCCACGAGCACGCATCCGCTCAGCTCGGCCCGCTTGCGGACCTCGTCCGCCCGCGCTCCCAGCACGACGTGGATCCGACCGCACCCGGCCGCGCGCAGCACGCCGACCGCGTGCTCGACCAGGAGGCGCCCCCGGTGCTCCAGCAGTGCCTTGGGCCGCCCGCCGAGCCGCCTGCCCCCGCCGGCGGCGAGCAGCAGTCCGGCGACGTCCTCGTGATGGTTGTCCGTCATGCGTCCTGCATACCTGACGGGGGAGGCGGCGGCCGGTTTCCTTGGGCTTAATTTCGGTCCGCGCGGTGGCGCTCCCGGACGCGGTGGCGTTTACTGGCCCGCGCACGACGGCGTGTGAGGGGGAGGGCTGTGTTGCGGAGCTTGGGGCAGAGGCCAGTGACCGGCAGCGACGAGGATTCGAGAGTGGCGGAACTGCGGATCGCGGTGTCCCGGCTGCGCCGCGAACTCGCCGCGCACCCCTCCGACTTCCCCGACCGCGCCATAGCCGAGGACGAACTGGCGACGCTGGCGGCGATGGCCTCCGGCGGTTCACCGGAGATCCCGCGCCTGCGCAGCTCCCTGTTACTGATCGCCGGTGCCATCGGCTCGGTGAGCGCCTTGGCCAGGGGGCTGGGGGAGGTACGGCAGGCGGTGGATCTGTTCGGGGAGCCGACGTAGCGGGGCTGACCGCAACCCCCTAGGGGCGCGGGGAACCGGGCGGACAACCACGAAGCACCCGCACCCGCCGACGATCAATGCCCCCCGAGCTCTCAGGCGCCCGAACTCGCCAAAGCCCGAGACAACTCAAGGGCGATCTGCTGCAGTACCGGCACGATCTTCTCGGTCGCCTCTTCCGTGACCCGCCCGGCAGGCCCGGAGATGGAGATCGCCGCAGCCGTCGGAGACTCCGGCACGGACACCGCCAGGCACCGGACCCCTATCTCCTGCTCGTTGTCGTCCACGGCGTACCCCAGCTGCCGTACGTCCTCCAGCGCGGCCAGGAACCCCTCGGGCGTGGTGATGGTCTTCTCGGTGGCCGCGGGCATCCCGGTGCGCGCCAGCAGTGCCCGTACCTCGTCATCGGGGACGCCGGCCAGCAGCGCCTTGCCCACGCCGGTCGAGTGCGGAAGGACCCGTCGGCCCACCTCGGTGAACATCCGCATCGAGTGCTTCGACGGCACCTGAGCCACGTACACGATCTCGTCACCGTCCAGCAGGGCCATGTTCGCGGTCTCGCCGGTCTCCTCGACCAGCCGCGCGAGATACGGCCGCGCCCACGTGCCGAGCAGCCGGGACGCCGACTCGCCGAGCCGGATGAGCCGGGGGCCGAGGGCGTAGCGCCGGTTCGGCTGCTGGCGGACGTATCCGCAGGCGACCAGCGTGCGCATCAGCCGGTGGATGGTCGGCAGCGGCAGCCCGCTGGTCGCGGACAGCTCGCTCAGACCGACCTCGCCGCCCGCGTCCGCCATCCGCTCGAGCAGGTCGAAGGCGCGCTCCAGGGACTGGACCCCGCCCGCGGCGGGGGGTTTGGCGGAGTCGGTGGTGCTGGCGCTGGACGTCGGCACGGCGCGTTCCTTTCGGGATGGCAGGAGGTGAGAAGCCTACCCGGCAGCCGGTTGACTCCCTGCTTGTGCGTAACTACGTTCTGCTTGCTGGAATTGTAATTCCGCTTTGTGGAAACGTCTAGAGGGGGTGCGGGTCGGCCGCTGTCCAGAAGTGTGCCCCTTGACGACGGAGAAGCGGGAGTGAAGACTCCTTCAACAGAACGTTGAAATCCGTTACGTGGGTGTGCATCCCGTTCCTGGGGCGTAAAACGGCGGTACAGAGAGGGGTCCGGGTGTCCGACGCTGAACTGGTCCTGCGCTCGACGCGCGTCATCACTCCGGAAGGGACGCGGGCCGCCACGGTCACCGTGTCCGCCGGGAGGATCACGGCCGTCCTGCCGTACGAAGCGGAGGTCCCGGCCGGCGCGCGGCTGGAGGACCTCGGCGACCACGTGCTGCTGCCCGGCCTGGTCGACACCCACGTGCACGTCAACGACCCGGGCCGTACCGAGTGGGAGGGCTTCTGGACCGCCACCCGCGCGGCGGCGGCCGGCGGCATCACCACGCTGGTCGACATGCCGCTCAACTCCCTCCCGCCCACCACGACCGCCGACAACCTGCGGGTGAAGCGGGAGGTGGCCGCCGACAAGGCGCACATCGACGTCGGCTTCTGGGGCGGCGCCCTGCCCGACAACGTCAAGGACCTGCGCCAGCTGCACGACGCCGGAGTCTTCGGCTTCAAGGCGTTCCTGTCCCCGTCCGGCGTGGACGAGTTCCCGCATCTCGACCAGGACCAGCTGGCCCAGTCCCTGGCGGAGATCGCCGGCTTCGACGGCCTGCTGATCGTGCACGCCGAGGACCCGCACCACCTCGCCGCCGCCCCGCAGCACGGCGGCCCCAAGTACGCCGACTTCCTCGCCTCCCGCCCGCGCGACGCCGAGGACACGGCCATCGCGAACCTCGTCGCGCAGGCCCGCCGCCTCCACGCGCGCGTGCACGTCCTCCACCTGTCCTCCAGTGACGCGCTGCCGCTGATCCGCGCCGCCCGCGCCGAGGGCGTCCGGATCACCGTGGAGACCTGCCCGCACTACCTCACCCTGACGGCCGAGGAAGTCCCGGACGGCGCCAGCGAGTTCAAGTGCTGCCCGCCCATCCGCGAGGCCGCCAACCAGGACCTGCTGTGGGAGGCGCTGGCCGACGGCACCATCGACTGTGTGGTCACCGACCACTCGCCCTCCACCGCCGACCTGAAGACCGACGACTTCGCCACCGCCTGGGGCGGCATCTCCGGCCTCCAGCTCAGCCTGTCCGCCGTGTGGACCGAGGCACGCGCGCGTGGATACGGTCTGGAGGACGTCGTGCGCTGGATGTCCACCCGGACCGCGTCCCTCGTGGGCCTGGGGCAGAAGGGCGCCATCGAGGCCGGCCGCGACGCCGACTTCGCGGTCCTCGCCCCCGACGAGACCTTCACCGTCGACCCGGCCGGTCTCCAGCACCGCAACCGGGTCACCGCGTACGCCGGCAAGACCCTGTGCGGCGTCGTGAAGTCCACCTGGCTGCGCGGCGAACGCATCGTCGCGGACGGCGAGTTCACCGACCCGAAGGGCACGCTGCTCGCCCGCCCCCAGTAAGCCACCCTCCGCATCCGCACCGGCCGATTCCCGAAAGGAACCCCTGATCACCGTGACGGCGCTGCATCAATCTTCTTCGGCTCGCTTCACCGGCGACGCGAATCCCTACGGAGGCGGCGACCCGTACGCGGACTACCGCACCGCGGACTTCCCCTTCACCCAGTACGCCAACCTCGCCGACCGGCAGCTCGGCGCCGGTGTCATCGCCGCCAACGACGAGTTCTTCGCCCAGCGGGAGAACCTGCTGGTGCCCGAGCCGGCCGAGTTCGACCCCGAGCACTTCGGGCACAAGGGCAAGATCATGGACGGCTGGGAGACCCGCCGCCGGCGCGGTATCTCCGCCGAGCACCCGTGGCCGACGGCCGAGGACCACGACTGGGCGCTGGTCCGCCTCGGCGCGCCCGGGGTGATCCGCGGGATCGTCGTCGACACCGCCCACTTCCGCGGCAACTACCCGCAGGCGGTCTCGATCGAGGGCGCGTCCGTACCCGGCTCGCCGTCCCCGGAGGAGCTGCTGGGCGAGGACGTGAAGTGGACGACGGTCGTCCCGCGCACCGCCGTCGGCGGCCACGCGGCCAACGGCTTCGAGGTCACCGTCGAGCAGCGCTTCACCCACCTGCGGGTCAACCAGCACCCCGACGGCGGCATCGCGCGGCTGCGCGTGTACGGCGAGGTCGTCCCGGACCCCGAGTGGCTGACCGTCCTCGGCACCTTCGACGTGGTCGCCCTGGAGAACGGCGGCCGGGTCGAGGACGCCTCCAACCTCTTCTACTCCCCGGCCACCAACACCATCCAGCCGGGCCGCTCCCGCAAGATGGACGACGGCTGGGAGACCCGCCGCCGCCGCGACCAGGGCAACGACTGGATCCGCTACGGGCTGGCCGCCCAGTCGCAGATCCGCGCCATCGAGATCGACACGGCCTACCTGAAGGGCAACAGCGCGGGCTGGGCGTCGGTGTCGGTGAAGGATGTCGATGAAGACGGGGCCGGTGAGTGGACGGAGATCCTCCCGCGCACCCGCCTGCAGCCCGACACCAATCACCGGTTCGTGCTTCCGGCCCCGGCCGTCGGCACGCACGCGCGGATCGACATCTTCCCCGACGGCGGCATCTCCCGCCTGCGCCTGTTCGGCTCCCTGACCGAGCAGGGCGCGGCCGGCCTCGCCGCCCGGCACCAGGAACTGGGCGGCTGACCCACCCGGCCCGTACTCGCGTGGGGCGCCCCGGCCCGGACAGCGCCGGGGTGTCCCGCGCGTCACTCACAAGGGCCCGTTTTCCGGATGGCTGGAACTTACGGGTCCGTCTCCCGCGTTCTCCCCGCGTGACCCTTCAGCAAGAGATCGTCGGCAACGCCATGCAGATGGCGGTCGTCAACCTTCAGCCCGGCCAGACCGTGTACTGCGAGGCCGGAAAGTTCCTGTTCAAGACGACGAACGTGACCATGGAGACGCGGTTGTCCGGCCCGTCCGGGAACGGCGGACAGCAGGCACAGGGCGGCGGCATGGGCGGCCTGTTCCGCCAGGCCATGGGCACCGCCATGCAGGTGGGCCAGCGCATGCTCGCGGGCGAGTCGCTGGCGTTCCAGTACTTCACCTCCCAGGGCGGCCAGGGCACGGTCGGCTTCGCCGGCGTGCTCCCGGGCGAGATGCGTGCCCTGGAACTCGACGGCACACGCGCGTGGTTCGCCGAGAAGGACGCCTTCGTGGCCGCCGAGTCCACCGTCGACTTCGGCATCGCCTTCGCCGGCGGCCGCACCGGCATGAGCGGCGGCGAGGGCTTCATCCTGGAGAAGTTCACCGGGTACGGCACGGTGATCATCGCCGGCGCGGGCAACTTCATCGACCTCAACCCGGCGGACTTCGGCGGCCGCATAGAGGTGGACACCGGCTGTGTGGTCGCCTTCGAGGAGGGCATCCAGTACGGCGTCCAGCGCGTCGGCGGCCTCAACCGCCAGGGGATCATGAACGCCGTGTTCGGCGGCGAGGGCCTGTCCCTGGCCACCCTGGAGGGCAACGGCCGGGTGATCCTGCAGTCCCTCACCATCGAGAGCCTCGCCAATGCCCTGAAGAAGGCCCAGGGCGGCGACAAGCAGGGCCCGACCGGCGGACTGTTCTCCACCCACGCCGGCTGAGCCGGATTTCTTCGGGTGCGCGTGGCTCGAACCGATGAGTTGCGGGTGCGTGCGGGGTCTGAGCTGATGACCGAAAAGACCCCGCACCCGGAAAGAAGGCACCCGCCATGGGCAAGCTCGTCTCCACGATCTTCGTCACCCTCGACGGCGTATACCAGGCGCCCGGCGGCCCTCAGGAGGACACCAGCGGCGGCTTCGACCAGGGCGGCTGGAGCTTTCCGTACGGCGACGACGACTTCGGCCGGTTCGTCACCGAGGTCTTCGACCGGGCCGGCGCCTTCCTGCTCGGCCGCCGTACGTACGACATCTTCGCCTCCTACTGGCCGAAGATGACCGACCCCACCGACCCGGTGGCGTCCCCCCTCAACACGCTCCCGAAGTACGTCGTCTCCTCCACCCTCCAGGCTCCCGAGTGGTCCGGCACCACCGTCATCGGCGGCGGCCTCGCCAAGGAGGTGCAGGCTCTGAAGGAGCGCACGGACGGCGAACTCCAGATCCACGGCAGCGGCGCCCTGCTCCGCTCCCTGATCGACCTCCGGCTCCTCGACACCCTCCACCTGCTGACCTTCCCCGTCGTCCTCGGCGCCGGCCGCCGCCTGTTCACCGAGGGCGCGCTCCCCACCGGCTTCCGCCACACCGCAGGGCGCGTCACGGGCAAGGGCGTCTCCATCCAGTCGTACGACCTGGCCGGGAGCCCCGAGTACGGGTCGTACGAACTCCCGGAAGGTGCCTGAGGGCCGTACACAGCCCTGGCCGAAGATCGTCTTCGCCGGTACGGTGATCGCGCCCTGTGCGAGCCGCCGACGTCTCCGCACCCCCTTTTCGGAGACCGGGAGAGCCGCCCCATGTCGTCGATCGCCGTGCCGGGTGCAGCCGTCGCGCCCCGCCGTGCCTGGCACACCGACCTGCCCGTCCTGCTCGTCGCCGTCTGCTGGGGCGCCAGCTATCTCGCGGCCAAGGACATCACCACCGCCGGTACGGTCCTCGCCGTGCTGGTGCTGCGGTTCGCACTCGCCGTCCCCGTGCTGGCCGTCGCCGGCCGCCGGGCCCTGCGGGCGCTCAGCGGCACCCAGTGGCGCGGCGCGGCCCTGCTCGGCCTGATCCTCAGCGGGATCTTCCTGCTGGAGACCTACGGCGTGGTCCACACCTCGGCGACCAACGCCGGTCTGATCATCAGCCTCACCATGGTCTTCACCCCGCTCGCCGAGGCCGCCGTCACCCGCACCCGGCCCACCCCGGCCTTCCTCGGCGCGGCGCTGCTGTCGGTGCTCGGTGTCGTCCTGCTCACCCAGGGCGGTGGCTTCACCCGGCCGAGCACCGGCGACCTGCTGATGCTGCTCGCCGCGTTCGCCCGCACGCTGCACGTCCTCGCCATGTCCCGGCTCAGGGCCGTACAGGGCGCCGAGGCGCTGCCGCTGACCACGGTCCAACTCGGCGCGTCCGTCGCCGTCTTCGCGCTGCTGTCGGCCGTCTCGGGCGGTCCGGCGCCGTGGGCGGTCGCGGCCGGGTTCGGCGCCCGGGACTGGGCGGGGCTGCTGTTCCTGTCCGCGCTGTGCACGGTGTTCGCCTTCTTCGTGCAGATGTGGGCGGTCCGCCGTACCTCCCCGTCCCGGGTCGGTCTGCTGCTCGGCACCGAGCCGCTGTGGGCCGCCGCGGCGGGGATCGCCCTGGGCGGGGAACGGCTCGGCGCGCTCGCTCTCTTGGGCGGTGCGCTGGTGCTGGCGGGCACCGCGTGGGGGCGCAGGGCGGCAGGTTAACTTCCCGAAAACTCATGGGACTTGAAGGGAAATTGTTCAATCTTGTCATTGACATGCCAACGTCTACGCGCGTCATCATGTGGGCATGAGATTCCCCCCACGCGCCACTCGCATCGGCGCCGCAGCCGCGCTCCTGTCCGCCCTCCTCGTGGGCGGCACCGTCTCCGCCACCACGGCGGACGCCGCAGCCTCGTCGGTCGGCAGCATCTGCTACAGCGACCTGCCGTCGCAGGCCTACGACACCCTGGACCTGATCGACCAGGGCGGCCCGTACCCGTACTCGCAGGACGGCACCGTCTTCTCCAACCGTGAGGGCGTCCTGCCCGGCGAGTCCTACGGCTACTACCACGAGTACACGGTGATCACCCCCGGCTCCTCCACGCGCGGCGCCCGGCGCATCGTCACCGGCGAGGCGTACCAGGAGGACTACTACACCTCCGACCACTACGCCACGTTCGACCTGATCGACTTCGGCTGCTGAGCCGGACGACGACAGAACCCGGGGAACAGCGCGAAGGATCCGACGCACCAGCCCCGCCCCGCGGTCGACCCCCCACCCAATGTGCCGCGGGGCGGGACGGGGCGTGGTCGCGACGTCACGAGCGGGCCGCCGGGGATCGCCCCGGCGCTCGTCGCGCGGACCCGGCCGGACGTCGTCCTCATGGACATCCGGATGCGGTCGGTGGACGGGCTCACCGCGACCGAGGGGCTGCGTGCGCGGTCCGACGCCCCACAGGTCGTGGTGCTCACCGCCTTCCACGCCGACGAGCAGGTGCTGCACGCCCTGCGCGCGGGCGCCGCCGGATTCGTGCTGAAGGACACCCCGCCGGCCGAGATCGTCGACGCCGTGCGCCGGGTCGCGGCCGGCGACCCCGTGCTGTCGCCCGCCGTCACCCGGCAGTTGATGCGGCACGCGGCCGGCAGTGCCGCCGACGCGCGCCAGGCACGCGCGCGTGAACGGCTCACCGTCCTCAACGACCGCGAACGCGAGGTCGCCGTCGCCGTCGGCCGCGGCCTCGCCAACGCGGCGATCGCCACCGAGCTGTTCATGAGCGTGGCCACCGTCAAGACCCACGTCTCCCGCATCCTCGCCGAACTCGGCCTCGACAACCGCGTCCAGATCGCCCTTCTCGCCTACGACGCCGGACTCCTCGAGGACGACGGGCACTAACGGGGTGCCCTGGACGTTCAGGCGGTACGGGGTGCTGCTGTCCTGGCCTCGGGGGCCGCAAGGGGAGGACGGGAAGGACATGGAGCCGATCGACCTGGGGGAGTACGGCGACGAGCTGCGCCGGAACCCGCACGCGGTGTACGCGCGCCTGCGCGAGCGCGGCCCGGTCCACCGCGTCCGGCCGCCGGGCTCCGACAAGGACTACGAGAGCTGGCTCGTCGTCGGGTACGAGGAGGCCCGCGCCGCGCTCGCCGACCCGCGCCTGGCCAAGGACGGCAGCAGGATCGGCTTGACCTTCCTCGACGAGGACCTGATCGGCCGGCACCTGCTGGCCACCGACCCGCCGCACCACACCCGTTTGCGCGGCCTCGTCGCCCGGGCCTTCACCATGCGCCGGGTCGAGCGACTGCGCCCACGCGTCCAGCAGATCACCGACGACCTGCTGGACGAGATGCTCCCGGCCGGCCGAGCCGACCTCATCGGCTCGCTCGCCTACCCGCTGCCCATCACCGTCATCTGCGAACTGCTCGGCGTCCCGGAGATGGACCGCGACGAGTTCCGGAAGCTGTCGACGGAGGTGGTCGCCCCGACGAGCTCGCAGAGCGAGTACGACGCGGTGGTCCGCCTGGCCGGGTATCTGACGGAGCTGATCGAGGACAAGCGGTGCGCCGGCCCGGCCGACGACTTGCTCAGCGACCTGATCCGGGCCACCGCCGAGGACGGCGACCGGCTCTCGGCGCAAGAGCTGCGCGGCATGGCCTACTTGCTGCTGATCGCCGGCCACGAGACCACGGTCAACCTCATCGGCAACGGCGTTCTCGCGCTGCTCACCCACCCCGGCCAACTCGCCGCCCTCCGCGCCGACATGGGCCTGCTGGACGGCGCGATCGAGGAGATGCTGCGCTACGAGGGCCCGGTGGAGACCGCCACCTTCCGGTACGCCACCGAGCCCCTGGAGATCGCCGGCACCCGGATCGGGCAGGGCGAGCATGTGATGATCGGCCTCACCGCGGCCCAGCGCGACGGCGCCCGCTACGCCGAACCGGACCGCTTCGACATCCGCCGCGATCCCCGCGGCCACCTCGCCTTCGGCCACGGCATCCACTACTGCCTGGGCGCGCCCCTGGCCCGCCTGGAGGGCCGTACGGCCATCGGCACCCTCCTGCGCCGCGCCCCCGCCCTCACCCTCGACGGCCCACCCGGCGAATGGCTCCCGGGCCTTTTGATGAGAGGCGTCCGCATCCTGCCGGTGCGCTGGTAGCGCTTCAGCCGTCCGCTCAGGGCCGCCGTTCGGCAACCGGCCGGGGGTCATACGGCACCCGTGCCAGGCCCCGGCTACGACGCCCCCACCCGGTCCGGGATCTCCGCCAGGGCCACCGGGCGCCGCTCCCGCCGGGAGACCTCGCAGGCCTCGGCCACCCGCAGGGCCTGCAAGGCCTCTTGGCCGTCGCACGGGTTGGCGCGCTCGCCGAGCGCCACTTGCACGAAGGCGTTGAGCTCGGCCTCGTACGCGGGGCCGAACCGCTCCAGGAAGCCCGGCCACGGCTTGTCCGCGGGCGGTGGCCCGGTCGGCTCGGTGGAGGCGAGCGGCGTACGGTCGTCCAGGCCGACCACGACCGTGTCCGCCTCCCCGGCCAGCTCCATGCGCACGTCGTACCCGGCCCCGTTCAGCCGGGTCGCGGTGGCCGTGGCGAGCGTGCCGTCGTCCAGCGTGAGCAGCGCCGCGCCCGTGTCGACGTCGCCGGCCTCGCGGAACATCGCGGGCCCGGCGTCGGACCCGGTGGCGTAGACGTCGGCCACCTCACGGCCCGTCACCCACCGCAGCACGTCGAAGTCATGGATCAGCGTGTCCCGGAACAGTCCGCCGGACAGCGGCAGCCAGTCGGGCGGCGGAGGGGACTGGTCGCAGGTCATCGCGCGCACGGTGTGCAGCCGGCCGAGGCGTCCGGAGCGGACGGCCTCGCGGGCGCCGGCGTATCCCGCGTCGAAGCGCCGCTGGAAGCCCATCTGCAGAATCGTGCCCGCCGTCTCCACCTCGGCGAGCGCCTGCAGTGTGCCCGGCAGGTCGAGCGCGATCGGCTTCTCGCAGAAGACCGGCAGGCCCGAGCGGGCTGCCCGACCGATCAGTTCGGCGTGGGCCGACGTCGCCGTGGTGATCACCACCGCGTCCACGCCCCACTCGAAGATCTCGTCCACACCAGGCGCCGCCGTCTCACCCAGCCGGTGTGCCAGTCCCTGCGCCCGCGCCGGATCCGCGTCCGTCAGGATCAGCGATCCGACCTCACGGTGGCGGCTGAGCGTTCTCGCGTGAACGGTGCCGATGCGGCCCGTACCGATGACCCCGATGCGCATGGAAACAAAGTGAGGGCGGAGCCCGTACGCTGTCAATGCGTATGTCCGGACAACCGGACTACACGACTTCCCGTCAACCGGCCACGGGGCTACGCTCGGGCCGTGCCGAAACCAGATGTGGACCCCACCGTGTCGCTCGACCTTCATGTGGACCGTAGCTCCCCGGTGCCGTTGTACTTCCAGCTCTCCCAGCAGCTGGAAGCCGCCATCGAGCACGGCAGCCTCACCCCGGGCAGCCTGCTGGGCAACGAGATCGAGCTGGCCGCGCGGCTCGGCCTGTCCCGGCCGACCGTCCGCCAGGCCATCCAGTCCCTCGTCGACAAGGGGCTCCTCGTGCGCCGCCGCGGCGTCGGCACACAGGTGGTGCACAGCCAGGTCAAGCGCCCGCTGGAGCTGAGCAGCCTGTACGACGACCTGGAGGCGGCCGGCCAGCGCCCCGCGACCAAGGTGCTGGTCAACACCGTCGTGCCGGCCTCCGCCGAGGTCGCCGCCGCGCTCGGCGTCCCCGAGGGCAGCGAGGTGCACCGCATCGAGCGGCTGCGCCTCGCGCACGGCGAGCCCATGGCGTACCTGATCAACCACCTCCCGCCCGGCCTGCTCGACCTGGACACCGGCCAGCTGGAGGCCACCGGCCTGTACCGGCTGATGCGCTCGGCCGGGATCACCCTGCACAGCGCCCGCCAGTCCATCGGTGCCCGCGGTGCCACGGCGGCCGAGGCCGAGCGGCTCGCCGAGGACGAGGGTGCCCCGCTGCTCACCATGCAGCGCACCACTTTCGACGACACGGGCCGCGCGGTCGAGTTCGGCGACCACACCTATCGTCCGACGCGCTACTCCTTCGAGTTCCAGCTTCTCGTCCGGCCCTGACCTCCGACCCGCTGACAGCTGACCTCGATCCTGAATTCGTCGCAATGTCTGGACATTTGGACCGGTCGGTGATCCCCGGCTGTGTCATGAGTGTCACCTGTGTTCGATACTGGAGCGTTTGGGGCCGCTGAGCTGATCGCCGGCCCCTTCCGTACGTACGAACACAGCAAGAAGGGGCACTGCCTCGTGGCACGGTTCAGGACCTGGGCGGTCATCGCGCTGACAGGGGCACTTTCGCTGTCCCTCGCGGCGTGCAGCAGCACCGGAGGCAAGCGGGCCGAGGACGCCCGCAAGGCCGCCGCGGCCCAGGGGGGAGCGGCGGTGAACACACCGCGCTGGACCTTCGCGATGATCACCCACTCCGGAGACGGCGACACCTTCTGGGACATCGTGCAGAACGGCGCCGAGCAGGCCGCCGCCAAGGACAACGTCAACTTCCTGTACTCGCACGACGCCGAGGCCCAGCAGCAGGCGCAGCTGGTGGACGCGGCGGTCGACAAGAAGGTCGACGGCATCATCGTCACCCTCGCCAAGCCCGACGCCATGAAGGCCGCCGTGGCCCGCGCCGAGAAGGCCGGCATCCCGGTCATCACGGTGAACTCCGGCTCCGAGGAGTCCAAGGCCTTCGGTGCCCTCACCCACATCGGCCAGGACGAGACCATCGCCGGCGAGGCCGTGGGCGACGAACTGAACGAACGCGGGAAGAAGAACGCCCTGTGCGTGCTGCACGAGCAGGGCAACGTCGGCCACGAGCAGCGCTGCGACGGCGTCGCCGAGACCTTCCACGGCACCCTGCAGAAGCTGTACGTCAACGGCACCAACATGCCCGACGTGCAGTCCGCCATCGAGGCCAAGCTCCAGGCCGACGACTCCATCGACTCCGTCGTCACCCTCGGCGCCCCGTACGCCGACACCGCGGTGAAGGCGAAGGGGGACGCGGGCAGCAAGGCCGAGATCGACACCTTCGACCTCAACGCCCAGGTCGCCGCCGAGCTGAAGAACGGCACCCTCGGCTTCGCCGTGGACCAGCAGCCGTATCTCCAGGGCTACGAGGCGGTCGACCTGCTGTGGGCCTACAGGTACAACGGCGACGTCCTCGGCGGCGGCAAGCCGGTCCTGACCGGCCCGCAGATCATCACCAAGGACCAGGCCGCCGCGCTGGCCGCGTACACCGAGCGGGGCACCCGATGAGCGCGACGGCCAAAGAAACGGCCGGCGAGCGAGCGGGTGACGAAAGGATTCTGCAGACCTCGGCCCTGCGGAGACCGCTCGCCCGCCCCGAGCTCGGCTCGACCGTCGGCGCGCTCGCCGTCTTCGTCTTCTTCGCCTGCGCCGCCGACGGGTTCCTGCGCGCCTCCAGCCTCAGCACGATCCTGTACGCCTCCTCGACCATCGGCATCATGGCCGTACCGGTGGCGCTGCTGATGATCGGCGGGGAGTTCGACCTGTCGGCCGGTGTCCTGGTGACGTCCTCGGCGCTGATCTCCTCGATGTCCAGCTACCAGATGACGGCGAACACCTGGGTCGGCGTCGGCGTGTCCCTGCTGGTCACCCTCGCCATCGGCGCCTTCAACGGCTTCATGCTCACCCGCACCAAACTGCCCAGCTTCATCATCACGCTGGGCACCTTCCTGATGCTGACCGGCATGAACCTCGGCTTCACCAAGCTGATCGACGGCACGGTGTCGACGAAGACCATCGGGGACATGGAGGGCTTCCCCTCCGCCCGCGCGGTCTTCGCCTCGACGCTCACGATCCGCGGGGTCGACTTCAAGGTCACGATCCTGTGGTGGCTGGGCCTGGTCGCCCTCGCCTCCTGGATCCTGCTGCGCACCCGCACCGGCAACTGGATCTTCGCCGTCGGCGGCAACGAGGACGCGGCCCGCGCGGTCGGCGTCCCGGTCGCCAAGACCAAGATCGGCCTCTACATGGGCGTGGCGTTCGGCGCCTGGATCTCCGGCCAGCACCTGCTCTTCTCCTTCGACGCCGTCCAGTCCGGCGAGGGCGTCGGCAACGAGCTGATCTACATCATCGCGGCCGTGATCGGCGGCTGCCTGATCACCGGCGGCTACGGCAGCGCGATCGGCTCCGCCGTGGGCGCCCTCCTCTTCGGCATGACCAGCAAGGGCATCGTCTTCGCCGAGTGGAACCCCGACTGGTTCAAGTTCTTCCTCGGAGCGATGCTGCTCCTCGCGACCCTGCTCAACGCCTGGGTCAAGAAGCGCGCGGAGGTCAACAAGTGACTCTGGTCGAGCTGGCCGACGTCAGCAAGCACTACGGCACCGTCCGCGCCCTCGAAGGCGTCTCGCTGGAGGTCCACCCCGGCGAGATCACCTGCGTCCTCGGCGACAACGGAGCCGGCAAGTCCACCCTGATCAAGATCATCGCGGGTCTGCACCGGCACGACGGCGGCACCCTGAGCATCGAGGGCGAGGAGACGACCCTCTCCTCCCCGCGCGAGGCCCTGGACCGCGGCATCGCCACGGTCTACCAGGACCTGGCGGTGGTCCCCCTCATGCCGGTCTGGCGCAATTTCTTCCTCGGCTCCGAACCCCGCAAGGGCAAGGGCCCCTTCAAGCGCCTGGACACCGACCTCATGCGCCGTACGACCCGCGAGGCGCTGCTCCGCATGGGCATCGACCTCCGTGACGTCGACCAGCCCATCGGCACCCTGTCCGGCGGCGAACGCCAGTGCGTGGCGATCGCCCGGGCGGTCCACTTCGGCGCGAAGGTCCTGGTCCTCGACGAGCCGACGGCGGCACTGGGTGTGAAGCAGTCCGGTGTGGTCCTGAAATATGTGGCCGCGGCACGGGACGAGGGCCTGGGCGTTGTCTTGATCACCCACAACCCGCATCACGCGTACCTGGTGGGGGACAGGTTCGTGCTGTTGAGGCGCGGCACAATGGTGGGCAATTACACACGGGACGAGATCACCCTGGACGAGCTGACCCAGCAGATGGCGGGAGGATCCGACCTGGACGCTCTGCGCCACGAACTGCAGCGGAATTAAAGGTGCGTAGCTGCATCGGTGAGCGGCTCCGACGCGGGGCGCGACCGGCCACGGACCAGTCGCACCCGGCACTGATCGCGCACCCCTCTTCCCCCTTGCCCGTACCGCACCCTTACCCACGGTGAGGCACAATCGAGCGCGATGAGCACCTACCGCGACCTCACCGCCCCCATCGGCTCCCGCCGAGCCCCGGTCCTGCGTACCGTCGGCACGAGAGAGCGCCGGTCACACCTGACCGCGCCCCGCGTGCCCACGGTCGGGATCGACATCGGCGGCACCAAGGTCATGGCGGGCGTGGTGGACGCGGACGGCAACATCCTGGAGAAGCTCCGCGCGGAGACCCCGGACAAGTCCAAGAGCCCCAAGGTCGTCGAGGACACCATCGTCGAACTGGTCCTGGACCTGTCCGACCGGCACGACGTGCACGCGGTCGGCATCGGCGCGGCCGGCTGGGTCGACGCCGACCGCAACCGCGTCCTTTTCGCCCCGCACCTGTCCTGGCGCAACGAACCGCTGCGCGACCGCCTGAGCGGCCGTCTCTCCGTGCCGGTCCTCGTCGACAACGACGCCAACACCGCCGCCTGGGCGGAGTGGCGCTTCGGCGCAGGGCGTGGCGAGGACCACCTCGTCATGATCACCCTCGGCACCGGCATCGGCGGCGCCATCCTGGAGGACGGCCAGGTCAAGCGCGGCAAGTACGGCGTCGCCGGCGAGTTCGGCCACATGCAGGTCGTGCCCGGCGGCCACCGCTGCCCGTGCGGCAACCGCGGCTGCTGGGAGCAGTACAGCTCCGGCAACGCGCTGGTCCGCGAGGCCAAGGAGCTGGCCGCCGCCGACTCCCCGGTGGCCTACGGGATCATCGAGCACGTCAAGGGCAACATCGACGAGATCACCGGCCCGATGATCACCGAGCTGGCCCGCGAGGGCGACGCGATGTGCGTGGAACTGCTCCAGGACATCGGCCAGTGGCTCGGCGTCGGCATCGCCAACCTCGCCGCCGCCCTCGACCCCTCCTGCTTCGTCATCGGCGGCGGGGTCTCGGCCGCCGACGACCTGCTCATCGGCCCCGCCCGGGACGCCTTCAAGCGCCACCTCACCGGCCGCGGCTACCGCCCCGAGGCCCGCATCACCCGCGCCCAGCTCGGTCCTGAGGCCGGCATGGTGGGTGCCGCCGACCTGGCCCGGCTGGTCGCCCGCCGGTTCCGCCGGGCCAAGCGCCGCCGGGTGGAGCGGTACGAGCGCTACGAGCGGTACGCCCAGGCCCGACACGACCGGGACACCGCATGACCGCATCACTGCCCCGCCAGGCCGCCCCGCCGGACGGGTCGCGCCGCGCTGCCGAGGGCCCCGGGCACAAGGCCAGGCGCCGCGCGCTCACCCTGCTGATCATCGGCCTGCTGATCGGCGTACCGGCCGGCTACCTGGTGATCTCCGCGAACCAGAGCCGCAACAGCGGCAAGGACAAGGAGGCGAAGTACTCGGCGACCGGCCTCACCCCGGGCTGGCCGTCGAAGGTGCAGCGCCGCCTCTACCAGGTGACGGTCCCGCACCCGGCCGACTACATCGCCTCCTACGAGACGAACAACTGGAAGACCAGCCGCCTCTACGTGCAGTTCCGCACCAACGCCGCCGGTCTGGACGGCTTCCTGCAGACCATCGGCGCACGCCGGGACGAGCTGAAGAAGGGCGACATCGCCATCGGCTCCCGCGACCAGAGGGTCAGCGGCTGGCACTTCACCGGCGCCGGCCCCTGGTGGGGACTCACCCACAAGCAGAAGAACCCGGCGCCGACCCAGGACGTGGTCGTGAACATGTCCGACCCGAAGAACCCGATGGTCTACGTCGTCTCCCGCACGGTCCCGTAATCGTGGGCCCGGGCCGGTCCCGGGGCCGATTGTCAGACCCCGCCCGTAGAGTCGAAGACGTCTGATCCGGCACAGGGGCGGGAGGTGGCAGGACGTATGAGCGGCGGCACGGTGGCGGTGGCCGAGCGCACGGGCGACTCCGGGCAGGCCGGGAACCCGGTCCCGGTGCGTCTCGCGTCCGTCTATCTGCCAGCGCCCCTCCCGCGCGAGGGCCGGATCGCCTTCTGGGACCCCGAGGGAGGGGCCGTCCAGGGCGACACCGCCGAGATCACGGTCGTACGACGCCATGGTGCGGGGGTGCGCCGCCGGCAGGTGCCCGCGCTCACCCTGCCGCTCGCCGAGGCTCTGCCCGTGCTGGTCCGGGCCCGCCGCGACCCGGCCGCCCATCCGGCCACGGCCTGCTGGGGGGCCGCCGCGTTGCACGCGCTGCGGCTGGTCGCCCGCGGCCGGCTGCTGCCGGGCCTGACCCCGACCGGGCACGACGCCTGGCGGGCCGGCCCGCTGGAGCCCGCCGACATCGCCCACCTGCGCGCGGTCGCCGCGGCCCTGCCCCCGGAGGGCCACGCCGTGCCGCTCCCGGACCCGGGCCCGCTCCAACTGCCCGAGCCGGAGGCCCTGATCCGCTCCTTCCTGGACGCGGTCGCCGACACCCTGCCCCGCACCCCGGCCGCCCCGTACACCTCCGGCCGGCCCTTCGCAGCCCGGGAGCCCGTGGCGCTGCCCCAGGCCCATGAATGGGCGGCCGAGGTCGCCGCCGGCATGGACGCGGGCGTGCGGATCTCGCTGCGCCTGGACCTGTCCGCGTACGACGTCTTCGATGCCGGCGAGCACGACGGCGCGCGCGCTGCGGGAGCGGCGATCGTGCAGGTGCACAGCCTCGCCGACCCCACCCTGGTGGCCGACGCGGCGGCCCTGTGGGCGGGGGAGGCCGACACGGCGTTCGGGCCCCGCTCGCGGGTGGACGCCGCCCTCGCCGTGCGGCGCGCGGCCCGCGTGTGGCCGCCCCTGGACCGGCTCGCCGGACAGGACGTGCCCGATGTGCTCGCGCTGTCCGAGGAGGAGCTGGGCGAGCTGCTCGGCGTCGGTGCCACTCGGCTGGCCGCCGCCGGGGTCGCCGTGCACTGGCCCCGGGACCTCGCCCGCGACCTCACGGCCGCCGCGGTGGTCCGCCCGGCGCCCGGCTCGGCGACGGACGGCACCGGCTTCTTCGAGAGCGAGGAACTGCTCCGGTTCCGCTGGCAGTTGGCCCTCGGCGGGGACCCGCTCAGCGAGGCCGAGATGGACGCCCTGGCCGAGGCCCACCGTCCGGTCGTACGGCTGCGGGACCGCTGGGTGCTGGTCGACCCGGCCCTCGTCCGCAAGGCCCGCAAGCGCGAACTGGGCCTGCTCGACCCGGTCGACGCGCTGTCCGTCGCGCTCACCGGCACCGCCGAGCTCGACGGCGAGACCGTGGAGGCGGTGCCGGTCGGCGCGCTGGCCGCCCTCCGTGACCGGCTCACCGCGGGCCTGCGCCCCGCGGACCCGCCGGCCGGCCTGGCCGCCACCCTCCGCGACTACCAGCTGCGCGGTCTGGCCTGGCTGGACCTGATGACCTCCCTCGGCCTCGGCGGCTGCCTCGCCGACGACATGGGCCTCGGCAAGACCGTCACCCTCATCGCCCTGCATCTGAAGCGCGCCCGCACCGAGCCGACCCTGGTCGTGTGCCCCGCGTCCCTCCTGGGCAACTGGCAGCGGGAGATCACCCGTTTCGCGCCCGGCGTCCCCGTCCGCCGCTTCCATGGCCCGGACCGCACCCTGGACGGCCTCGACGGCGGGTTCGTCCTCACCACGTACGGCACCATGCGCTCCACCGCGGCCCGCCTGGCCGAGCAGCCCTGGGGCATGGTCGTCGCCGACGAGGCCCAGCACGTGAAGAACCCCTTCTCGGCCACCGCCAAGGCACTGCGCACCATCCCGGCCCCCGCGCGCGTGGCGCTGACCGGCACCCCGGTGGAGAACAACCTCTCCGAACTGTGGGCCCTGCTCGACTGGACCACCCCCGGACTCCTCGGCCCCCTGAAGTCGTTCCGCGCCCGGCACGCGCGGGCGGTGGAGAACGGCGAGGACCAGGAGGCGGTCGAGCGCCTGGCCCGCCTGGTACGGCCGTTCCTGCTGCGCCGCAAGAAGTCCGACCCCGGCATCGTCCCCGAGCTGCCCCCCAAGACCGAGACGGACCACCCGGTGCCGCTCACCCGCGAGCAGGCCGCGCTGTACGAGGCGGTGGTGCGCGAGTCGCTGCTGGCCATCGAGACCGCCGAGGGCATCGCCCGCCGGGGTCTGGTGCTGAAGCTGCTGGGCGCCCTGAAGCAGATCTGCGACCACCCGGCGCTGTACCTGAAGGAGGACCCGCACGCCGACCGGCTCCTGGCCCGCTCCGGCAAACTCGCCCTGCTGGACGAGCTGTTGGACACCCTCCTCGCCGAGGACGGCTCGGCGCTCGTCTTCACCCAGTACGTCGGCATGGCCCGCCTCATCACCGCGCACCTGTCCGCCCGCGCGGTCCCGGTCGACCTGCTGCACGGCGGTACCCCGGTCCCAGAGCGCGAGCGCATGGTCGACCGCTTCCAGAGCGGCGAGACACCGGTCCTGGTGCTCTCCCTGAAGGCAGCCGGCACGGGCCTGAACCTCACCCGCGCGGGCCATGTCATCCATTTCGACCGCTGGTGGAACCCGGCGGTCGAGGAACAGGCCACCGACCGCGCGTACCGCATCGGCCAGACCCAGCCGGTCCAGGTCCACCGCCTGGTCACCGAGGGCACGGTCGAGGACCGCATCGCCGAGATGCTCACCGCCAAGCGCGCCCTCGCCGACGCCATCCTGGGCTCCGGCGAGGCGGCCCTCACCGAACTGACCGACCGCGAGCTGTCCGACCTCGTCTCGCTGCGGAGGCCGTCGTGACGCACGGCGAACAGCGCCCCGGCGACGCCGCCCGCCGGGCACTGCGGGAGGCGCGGCAGCGGGCGGAGGCCGAGCGGGCCGGGGCCGAGCGGATCGGGTCACAGCCGGCCGGGTCCGAGCGGGCGGAAGCAGGGCAGGAGGAGACCGCGGAGGAGCAGGCGGCGTCCGGGCGCGCGGTCGAGAGGGGCGACACCGTGGAACCGAGGCCCGCGGACGTCGCGCGCGCCGCCCTCCGGGCGGCGGCCATGCCGCCCGTGCCCGCCCGGTCGGACACCGGCACGCCGGACGAGACCGGCGACTGCGCCGCATCCGCCGACAGCAGGGCAACAGGAGCTCGGGCGCAGTCTGCCGACGGAGGAGCGCTCGGTGCCAAGGCGCGGTCTGTTGACGAGGGCGGGCCCGGTGTCACGGCGCGGCCCGCGAGCGCGGGTGAGCGACACGTGCCCGGCGCCGCCCGTGCGGTTGACCGAGGGGTGCCCGGCACCGCCCGTGCGGGAGAGGGAGACGTGCCCGGCGCCGCCCGTGCGGTTGACCGAGGGGTGCCCGGCACCGCCCGTGCGGGAGAGGGAGACGTGCCCGGGTCCGCCCGTGCGGAACGGCCCGTGATGCGTCCCGCCGACGTGGCCAGGGAAGCGCTCCGGTCCGCCCGCCGGGAGGCGCTGCGCGCCGAGGCCGAGGCGGACGAGGCCACTGCGCGCGGCAAGCGGTCGCAGGAACCCCGTACCCGACGCGGGCCGCGCGCGACCGGTGGCTCCGCCGCGACGGCGCCGCGCCCGGCGACCGCCCCCGGACCGGACTCCGGGGGCGCCCGCATCAAGGCTGCGCAGGAGATGCGGCACTACCTGGCCAACGCCTTCCGGATGCCGATGTGGTCCGACAGCCCGGAGGACGAGACCCCGAGCACGGACACCAGCGGCAGCGGTGACAGCACCGACGCCACCGACACCACCGAGCCGCGCCCTGTCACCCCTCCCGCCGAGCCGGACCCCGCTCCCGCCGGGCCGGAGCCGACGCGGGACGAGTCGGCGTCCCCGCGCACGCCCCCTGCCCCATCCGTTCCCACCACCCCCACCACCTTCACGGACCACCCCGCCACTCCCGCCGAGCCGCACCCCGCGCCCCCCGCGCCGGTGTCCCCCCACGTGCCCGCCACCATGGCCAGCCCCCACCGCGACTCCGAACTGCGCCGCACCTTCCCGGAGTTCGCGCCCCGCGAGGCCACCGACGAGGGCGCGCCGTTCGCCGGCACCTGGTGGGGCAATGCCTGGGTGGCCGCGTTGGAGCAGGGCGCGCTGGACCCCAAGAGGCTGGCGCGGGGCCGCGGTTACGCCGACCAGGGGCACGTCGACGCGATCACCGTGACCCCAGGGCTGGTGCTGGCGTACGTCCGGGGGAGCCGGCCCCGGCCGTACCGGGCGCAGGTGCGGGTCCGCACGCTGGAGGACGCGGACTGGGCACGGTTCCTGGACGCGGCCGCCGACCGGCCGGGGCACATCGCCGCGCTGCTCGACAAGGAACTGCCCCAGTCCCTCGCCGACTGCGGGGTGCCCCTGCTGCCCGGCCCCGGCGACCTCGTGCCGCGCTGCAGCTGCCCCGACTCCGGGCATCCCTGCAAGCACGCGGCAGCGCTCTGCTACCAGACGGCACGGCTGCTCGACGCCGACCCGTTCGTGCTGCTCCTGCTGCGCGGCCGGGGCGAGCGGAGCCTGCTCGACGCGCTGTCCCGGCGCAGTGCCGCCCGCGCGGCCCGCGCCGCCCAGGAACGGCAGCCGCAGTCCCTGCCGGGCGTACGTGCGGCCGACGCCCTCGGGCCGCGCGAACTCCCGCCGCCGCCCCCGCCGTTGCCGGGGCCCCCGCACCCCGAGCAGCCCCCGGTGTATCCGGCGGTGCCCGGCGGCCCGGACCCCTTCGCGCTGGACCAGCTCGCGACCGACGCCGCCGCCCGTGCCCACGCGCTGCTCGGCACCGGACGGGACCCGGTCGGGGAGCTGACCCTGTGGCAGGACGCGGTGCGCCTGGCCGCCGCCCGCCCCGGCTCCGGCCTCACGGCCACCACCCGCACCCTCTACGCCACGCTCGCCACGGCCGTCGGCCGCCCCCCGGCCGAGCTCGCGCGGGCCGTCGCGGCCTGGCGCCAGGGCGGGGCCGCCGGGCTGGCCGTCCTGGAGGAGCCGTGGGACCCGCCGGCCGGCCGCTTCGACCGGGCACGCCCGCTGCTGCTCGCCGCCGACCTCCCGGCGTTCCGCCCCTGGCGCAATCGCCTCACCCATCCGCGCGGCCACGTCCAGCTCCGGCTGGGCCGCGACGGCCTGTGGTACGCGTACGAGTCGGAACCGGACCGGGACGACTGGTGGCCTCGCGGCACTCCCGATCTGGACCCGGTGGGCGCCCTGACCGGCCTCGGTATACCGGACGACGTCTGACCGCAGTGACACGAGAAGGCCGGTGCCGGCAGCGGTTGTCGCTGCCGGCACCGGCCTTCAGGTGCTGGGGTGCGTCGGCTCAGTACGCGGAGTTGACGTTGTCGATGGAGCCGTAGCGGTGTGCGGCGTAGTTGGCGGCCGCGGTGATGTTGGCCACCGGGTCGGTGACGCTCTGGGCCGTGCCCGAGACGTGGTAGGCGTTGAAGGTGGGGTCGAT